>CAZJGZ010000187.1:0-3971 GCA_964545695.1 uncultured Ectothiorhodospiraceae bacterium
GCACGCAGCGACCCGCGCTCACGCGCATCCTCCAGTGACGTATCGGCGACCGCATGAACAGGCAGCAGGAGGAGACCTGAACAGACAAGGACGAGGAGTGGTCGCAGCGTGCGGGACTTGTTCATGATTGCCTCCCCGGGGCCATGGGCGCGGCAATTCAGAATCCGGCCCGTGGCAAGCAACGGTCTTTCAACAGTGCGTGGACTCTCACCTGCTAACATACTGGCCATGCTGGCCGCGCACAAGCTGACGCCATGACGCATTCCTCCGCGCCCTGCACCGGCCGGTTCGCGCCCTCGCCCACGGGCGAACTCCATGCCGGGTCGCTGATCGCCGCCCTCGGCAGTTTTGTCGATGCGCGCGCGGCCGGTGGTCGCTGGCTGGTGCGCATTGACGACCTGGATCCACCGCGGACGCAAGCCGGTGCCAGCGCTTCGATCCTGCACACGCTGGAACAGCATGGCCTGTGGTGGGATGAGCAGCCTCTGTATCAGTCCACCCGGCGCGAAGCCTATGCCGAGGCACTCCGGCAGCTCGAGCGCGACGGCGCGCTTTACCGTTGTACCTGCAGCCGCCGCGATCTCGTCCGCGCGGCCCGGCGGGGGCCGCTCGGCCGCATCTACCCCGGCACATGCCGAGCACGCGAGGTCGCCGCAGATGCGGTGGCCGCAACGCGCCTGCGCATGCCCCCGGGCGAGCTGCGCATCCACGACCACAGCCATGGCCCGATCACACTGGACGCCGATCGCGATGTGGGCGATGTCGTGGTCCTGCGGCGTGACCGGATCCCGGCGTACCATCTGGCAACCACGCTGGACGATGCCCACCTCGGCGTGACCGCGGTGGTCCGAGGCGTCGACCTGTTGCCGGCCGCGCTGGTCCAGCGCGCGATCCAGCAGACGCTGGCGCTGCCGGCGACCGAATGGCGACATCTCCCGCTGGTACGCACGGCCACCGGGGTCAAGCTGAGCAAGCAGACGGGTGCACATCCTCTCGACCCGGAGCGACCGGTTGCCCAGCTCCTCGACGCCTGGGCCGTGCTCGGTCAGGCGCCGCCCGTGGACACGCCGGAGACCCCCGAGGCATTCCTGCGCTGGGCCGTCAGTGCCTGGCAGCCGCAACGAATCCCCGCCGACCCGCAGGATCGACCCGGCGCCGACCGATCGGGTCCGGCGGCGTCCGCCACTTCCGGCGGTGTACGCTGACATCTATCCCCAGCCCCCCCTCGACATGCTATTTTTCGGCTGCCACTGCCAGCGGTGACCTTCCGGTACACCACCCCGCATCATCGGCGCACTTTGCAGGGATTTCATGAGCGATATTTCATGAGCAATACCGAACCGCCACGCGCACGACCCGAAATTCGCCAGGACATCGCGCGCCTGGCCGATGCCTCGATGTGGCGGTCGCTCGACGAGGAAACGCTTGCCTCGCTGTTCGACGCTGGCGAGATCCTGACCGTCGATGCCGGCGATTATCTGATCCGCGCCGGCGAGCATTACAAAAGCTGCATCTACGTTCACCTCGAGGGTCGTCTGGAACAGACCTCGGGCAATGGCGATGTCCGCCACGCCGAACCGGGCGACATCATCGGCCTGGCCGGGTACCTGGACGGCGACAACTACCGCTCGACCGCGCGTGCCGAGACCCCATGCCGGGCGCTGTCGATCCCGACCGCCACCATCCAGCGTCTCGAACGCGAATCACCCGCCTTCTTCGAAGCGGTGAACCGGGCCCTGGCCTCCCGCATGCGCAAGGCCAGAACGCTGCGCGAAGCCGTGCGCGGCACGCTGTCGCGTCCGGCCGAGGAAATCATGCGTCCGGGGCTGGTGACCTGTCGTGCGGGCACCACGCTGGAACAGGCGTGCCGCATGCTGCTCGAACAGAATCTCGACAGCCTCGGGGTGGTCGACGAGGACGATCGCCTGCTCGGCGTAGTCACACCGATGTCGATTGCACAGGCGCTGGCACTCGAGGGTGCGGTTCCAGAAGATGACGTCCACCATTCATCGATGGAAACCGCCCGCACCGCGACACCAGAGACGCCGCTGTGGGTCATCGAACAGATCCAGCAGCGCCAGCGGGCCCGCGAAGTCATCGTGGTCAATGCGGCCGAGACGCCGGTCGGCACGGTGTCACAGGCCGAACTCAACCGCGCGCTGGCGGCGCCGCCGCAATCGCTTGACAGTGAGATCCGCTCCGCACCCGGCCTCGACGTGCTGGCACAATTGCGCCAGCGCATCCCGGCGGCCGCCCGCCGGGTGCACGAAAGCAATCGCAGCGTGGGTGCGGCCATCCGCGCGCTCACGGAACTCCATCTCGCCCTGCAGCATCGCTGCATCGAGCTGGTGCTGGAAGAGATGCAGAGCGAGGGCCACGGCCCGGCACCCACACGTTTTGCGCTGATCATCATGGGCTCGGGCGGACGCGGCGAGATGCTGCTGCGGCCCGATCAGGACAACGGGCTGATCATCGGCGATGACGTGGACGATGACGGCATGGCCTGGTTCCGCACAATGGCGGAGCGACTCAATCCGGCCCTCGACCGGATCGGCTACCGGCTCTGCCCGGGCGATGTCATGGCCCGCAATCTCGAATATCGACGCACGTTGAGCGACTGGAAGGCTCGCATCGATGGGCTGATCGCCGACCCGGGGCGTGCGGACGCACGCTGGTCGTCCATCGTGTTCGACTTCGCCACCCAGTACGGCGACGACAGGTTGACCTCCGACCTGCGTGTGCATCTGAACGATCGCCTGACCGACGGCAACGGACGCATGCTGTTTCGCATGATGGCCAGTGACGACGCCGAGAGTCGCCATCCGCTGGGTCTGTTCAATCGCCTGATCACAACACGCCACGAAGGCCGGAACGTGATCGACATCAAACGCACCGGGCTGCGCATTCTGGTCGACGGCGTGCGCGTGTTCGCCCTCGGTGCGGGCATCAGCCGCACCAAGACGCTGGAGCGGATCGCCTCGCTGCGACGCCACGGCGTCTTTGACCGTGAATTCAGCGAGACCATGCGCATCGCCTTCGAGGAATTGCAGGATCTGTTGTTCGCGCACCAGCTGGCCCAGGCCGATCGCGGCGAGACACCGAATCCCCTGATCGATGTCGACGAACTGTCCACCTACGACCTCGAACGCCTGCGCGTCTCCCTGCGCGCGGCCCGACGCATGCGCGAGCGCCTGCAGTCCACGTTCGGCTTTATTCTGCGCTGACGGCATGCACTTCCATCAGTTGCGCAAGGAGATCACTGAACTGCTCGAAATGGGCCGCACACGCTGGCGGCGGCGATTGCAACACCACGGCCTCTTGCCCGGACAGGCGCTGATGCCCGCTCACAGCCGACTGGAATTCGAGGCGCTGCTGAGCCGAACCGTGCGGGATGCGCCGTACATCATGCTGGATACCGAAACCACCGGCTTCGAACCCTACGGCGGTGACACGCTGGTCCAGTTCGCGTTCATCGAGTATCACGGACTGGAACCAACCGGTCGTGAATTCTGCCGCGTCGTCAATCCGGGTCGGCCCATCCCCGCACGCAGCACCGCCATTCACGGCATTACCGATGAACAAGCCGCGCAAGCACCGCCAATCGATGAACTGATCAACGATATCGTTGCATTCATCGACGGCCATGTCCTCGTGGGCCATCACGTCGCCTTTGATCTGCGTTTTCTCGACCGCGTCACGCGCCGTTGCCGCCTCGGCGACATCCCCAACCCGCGTCTCGACACCGCCATGCTCTACCTTGCGGCCGGCGGCTGCAGCCGCTCGATTGATCTCGACCGGGTCGCGGCGGACTGCGGTGTCGAGATACCCGGCCGTCATGACGCACGCGGCGATGCGCTCGGCTGTGGCCTGATCTTCAACCATCTCGCCAGCCGTCTTGATCCAGGCGGCCTCAGCATCGGTGAACTGATCGAGCGCGTTCACCCGATCGCAGGACTCTCTGCCCACCACCC
>CAZJGZ010000188.1:0-3967 GCA_964545695.1 uncultured Ectothiorhodospiraceae bacterium
CGCATGGGCATGCCGTCGATGCGCTGGAAGACTTGTGACAGCGCGGCCACGCCATCGAGGTTGAGCTTCACGCCTCCATCCTTGCCCACGAGGATGGTGGCTACACGGTCGCGGGGTACTCCGTGGTGCGCTCGCAGGCTGCGCGCGCGTTCGGGGCTCAGCCGGGCGTCGCCGAGAGCGCCCGTGTGCTCGCCGATCACTTCACCGGTTAGCAGATCCCGATCGGCGATGCCGCATTGCTGTGCCGCCAACTCCGCCCGGTAGGCTGCCAGGGCCGGGGCGTCGGCGGCTGGTACGTAGAGCAGCAGCACGCGATCATTCCAGCGGTGTTCCGCAAGCGGGTTGTCCGTGTCAGCGGCGACCGGAGCGACACTGAACAGGGCAAGCAGGGCTGCGATCAACCTTGGCATGAGATGTTATTCCTGTAACGTACGCGCCTGTTTTCGTCTCGCGGGCCCGCCGGGTTGCGTCTGAATACCGGGGTCGATAGTCACTGGCCAGCGGCCTCGCATATCGATTGCCCGCAATCCATAATGGGGCCCTGCCTTGCTGTGTTAATGGCCGGCCCCGTCGGCGGGCGAGTACTCAGCGTATCTGATCGGGAGATGCACGCGATGGAAATCCACGCCGACTTCACGCAACCGGCCCTGGTTCACGCCGAGCAGGAGCCCTGGGTCCCCTCGCCGATGCCGGGTGTCGAGCGCCGCATGCTGGATCGAATCGGCGACGAGGTAGCGCGCGCGACCTCGATCGTGCGCTACGCGCCGAACAGCCGATTCTCGGCGCATACCCACGGCGGCGGTGAGGAGTTCATCGTGCTGGATGGCGTGTTCGAGGACGAGACCGGCAACTTCCCGGCTGGAACCTACGTGCGCAATCCGCCGGGATCGAGCCACACGCCCGGCTCGACCGACGGCTGCACCATCTTCGTCAAGCTCTGGCAGTTCGCCCCGGACGACGATCGGCAACTGGCCAGGGACATGCACGCGGAGGCGCAGCCCGTGGACGCCGAGCGCTCGGTGGCCGTGCTGCACGAGGATGCACGCGAGCGCGTGACGTATACCGAGGCCGTGCCGCGTGCCGCCTTTGAGGTGAGCGCTCCGGGCGGCATCGAGTTGCTCGTGCTCGATGGTTCACTGGCCGATGCGACGCGCACCCTGCACCGTGGCTCCTGGCTGCGCCTGCCCGCTGGCACACCCTTTGCCGGCGTCTGCGGATCGGCGGGCGCGCGCGTGTGGATGAAGACGGGACACCTGCTCGACGCGGCAGCGCCCACAAGCTGATCCGACCGACGGCTCCGCAGGAACGGAAAGGCGATTACCGATGCCCGCGATAGAGACGGTAGAAGGCAGGCCCGAACCGGCGTGGATGCGCTCCCGTGTATATGCGGGCGACCTGCTGCTGGTGCGGGGGATGGCGGCAGCCGAACGCCTGGTCGAGCATTTCCGGGGTGTGGTTGAGGCGCGGTTCGGCAGCGATGATCCGACCACCGCGCAGCAGCGGATGTCTTCGCAAGCGTGGCAGCGCGAAGCCCGGGAACTGCGGGCGGCGGGCAAGAAGGACCCGGTCGCCCGCGAATTGATGACCGCGCTGTTCGCCGCGGTCGATCTTCCCCCCGAGCGCACGGCGGCGGACGTGGTCAATCTGCGCTGCCAGCCGCACAGCGACTCGCCCGGCCCCGATGCACGCCATACCCTGGGCGCGCACCGCGACACCTGGGCGTCGAATGTCTACCAGCAGATCAACTGGTGGCTGCCGGTGTATCCGATCAGTCCGCGACGCACGATCACTTTCTTTCCCTTCTACTGGGATCAGCCGATCGCCAACGACAGCGCCGACTGGGACCTGGCCGCGATCCGCGCCGAAGTCCGGGCAGCGCGGGCGGCGCAACGCGAGCCCTCGATACGCAATACGCCCGAGCCGACGGCGTCGATCCTGCCGGCCCATTCCCTGCCCGTGGTCGTCCAGCCCGGCGAGTTGCTGCTGTTCTCGGGCGCGCACCTGCATGCGAGCGTGCCCAACGACTCCGGGCGCGCTCGTTTCAGCCTCGAGCTTCGCTCCGTGGATCGGGAGGATTTCCAGCGGGGCGTGGGCGCACCCAATGTCGATGGCGACGCGCCGCATGCCGGCCTGCACTGGTTCCGCGGCTTGCATGACAACCAACCGCTCGGGCCAGCCGTCGCCACGTAATTGGCACCACGCTTCGGCCGGCTGCGCCGCGGTTTCTGCAATGAGCAAAAGGGATCGGAGTGAATTCACCCAACCAACATGATGGCGCCACACTGCGCCCTACCGCCTCATTCGACCCAACTCATCTGAAACTTGCGATCCTGTTGATCTGCGCAGGTGTCGCGTTATTGGTTGTCAATGACGCCGGCGCGAAACTGCTGACCGACCGATACCCGCCTGTCCAGATCCTCGTTCTGCGCAACCTCATCGCGATCCCGATCATTGTCGGGATCATTGCTGCCTTCGTCGGGCTGTCAGCGTTGCGCACGCACCAGCCCGGTCTGCATGCACTGCGTGGCATCCTGATGGTAGCGGCGGTCTGGCTGAACTTTACCGGGCTGAGCTACTTGCCGCTGGCAGAGGCCACTGCGCTGATCTTCTCCGCGCCGCTTTTCATCACGGCATTGTCGGTGCCGCTTCTGCGCGAAAAGGTCGGCTGGCGACGCTGGAGCGCGGTTCTGGTGGGTTTCATCGGGGTCCTGGTGATCGTGCGCCCTGGTGGCGCGACCTTTCAGCTGGCTTCGCTGCTGCCTGTCACCGCTGCGCTGATGTATGCATTGTTCATGATCAGCGCGCGCTGGATCGGGCGCGGCGAGAGCTTCTGGACAATGATGCTGTTCGTCATGCTGTTTCCCATGCTGTACGCCGCGCCCATCGCGCTGGCCGTCTGGACGCCGATCTTGCCGGGCGACTTCTGGTTATTCGTGGGAATCGCCATCTGCGGCAGTCTGGGCCTGGCGCTGATCGGACAGGCCTTCCGGCTGGCACCAGCGGCAATCGTCGCGCCATTCGACTACACAGCACTGATCTGGGCGGCCGGCCTTGGCTGGATGCTATGGGGCGACAAGCCGGTGATCTGGACGCTGATCGGTGCGATCATCATCGCCATCAGCGGCGTGTTCCTCATGGTGCGAGAGGCCTCGACGCCGAGCGGAAAATGAGCTGGGAATCGAAGAATGGCCAGCGCCCCACCAAACTGGTTCATCGCCTGGCCCGTCGATGCGCCGGCGCTGACTCGATCCCTGCGCCGGGATCTGCCTGCGGGTTTGCGGTGCATCGCCGATGCCGATCTGCATATCACGCTCGCCTTCCTCGGCAGCGTGGGCGAGGCGCGGGCGCATGATGCATGGGCGCATGCGCTGACGCTGCCCTGCCCCGTCTTTGACGTGGCTGCGCAGCGCCTGGTCGCGCTGGGCAAGCCGAGCCGGCCCTCGGCCTACGGGGTGATGTTCGACGACGAGCAGGGCAGCCTGGCGGACTTCATCGGCCAGCACCGGGACGCACTGCGCGAATCGGCGGGCGTCGATGCCGAATCGCGGCCACCACTGCCCCATCTCACACTGGCACGACCGCCGCGGTCAGCGGGACCGGTGATCCGCAAGTGCGCAAGCGACTGGATCGACGACGGCGAAATCCCGTCCACCCGTCTGGAACTGGATCGACTCGCGCTCTATACGCGCGCGCCGGATGGCCACGCATCACGTTTCCAACGGGTCGCTGAACGGTGCTCGCCCGCACGCACGTGAATACCAAGTGAAAGCAGCAGTGGGATAGACTTGCGACCATGCTCGCCATCACCCCTGCCCTGTCGATTCCCGAGGACGAGATCGAAATCACCAGCGTGCGCGCCAGCGGGCCCGGTGGTCAGCATGGCGACAAGGCCTCGACGGCCGTGCACCTGCGCTTCGACATCCGCGCCTCATCGTTGCCGGAGCGGTACCGGGAGCGCTTGCTGGC
Organism: uncultured Ectothiorhodospiraceae bacterium; assembly: GCA_964545695.1. Taxonomy (GTDB): domain Bacteria; phylum Pseudomonadota; class Gammaproteobacteria; order XJ16; family Halofilaceae; genus Halofilum. The sequence goes on from CAZJGZ010000188.1 coordinate 3,967, forward strand.
C
>CAZJGZ010000189.1:0-3818 GCA_964545695.1 uncultured Ectothiorhodospiraceae bacterium
TGATCGACTTCGGCTTGCACACCACCTGGCCACGCTCGACGTCGTCGCGCTTGATACCGCGCAGCAACAGGCCCACGTTGTCGCCCGCCTCGCCCTGATCCAGCAGCTTGCGGAACATCTCGACACCCGTGACCGTCGTCTTGCGCGTGTCGTGCAGACCCACAATCTCGATCTCTTCGCCCGTCTTCACCACACCGCGCTCGATACGACCCGTCACCACCGTGCCGCGGCCCGAAATCGAGAACACGTCCTCGACCGGCATCAGGAACGGCTGGTCCACGGCGCGCTCGGGCACCGGAATGTAGGAGTCCATCGCCTCGACCAGACGACCGATCGACGGCACGCCGATCTCCGACTCGTCACCCTCGAGCGCCTTGAGCGCCGAGCCCGTCACCACCGGCGTGTCATCACCCGGGAATTCGTAGCTGTCCAGCAGCTCGCGGACTTCCATCTCCACCAGCTCCAGCAGCTCGGCGTCATCGACCATGTCCGCCTTGTTCAGGTACACCACAATGCTCGGCACACCCACCTGACGCGCCAGCAGAATGTGCTCGCGCGTCTGCGGCATCGGGCCGTCGGCAGCACTCACCACCAGGATCGCGCCGTCCATCTGCGCCGCACCCGTGATCATGTTCTTCACATAGTCCGCGTGACCCGGGCAGTCCACGTGCGCGTAATGGCGCTCCGTCGTCTCGTATTCCACGTGCGCCGTCGCAATCGTGATACCGCGAGCGCGCTCTTCCGGCGCATTGTCGATCTGGTCAAAGGCGCGCACCTCGCCACCCGTCGACGACGCCTGGACCTTCGTCAGTGCCGCCGTCAGCGTCGTCTTGCCATGGTCCACGTGACCAATCGTGCCTACGTTCACGTGCGGCTTCGTGCGCTCGAATTTTGCCTTGGACACGGTCTTATCCTCTATTCGTCTTGTTGATTGATAGTGCGTAGCGCCCGCGGCTCATCACGACGCCTTGCGGACGATCTCTTCCGCTACGCTGTTCGGGGCTTCGGCGTAGTGCGAGAACTCCATCGAGTAGTTCGCGCGCCCCTGCGTCGCAGAGCGCAGGTCCGTCGAGTAACCAAACATCTCGGAGAGCGGCACCTCGGCATGCATGCCCTTGCCGCCCGGAATGTCCTCCATGCCCTGAATGGTCCCGCGGCGCCGGTTCAGGTCGCCCATCACATCGCCCATGTACTCTTCCGGCGTGATGACGTCGACCCGCATCATCGGCTCGAGGATCACGGGATTCGCCTTCTTGGCGCCATCCTGGAACGCGAACGAACCGGCCATCTTGAACGCAGCCTCGCTCGAGTCCACTTCGTGATACGACCCGTCGTAGAGCGTCGCGCGAATATCGACCATGGGATAGCCGGCGACCACGCCACTCTGCATGGCCTCTTCGATCCCCTTCGACACCGAATTGATGTATTCCTTGGGCACGACACCACCCACAATCGAGTTCACGAACTCAAAGCCGGAACCCGGCTCGAGCGGCTCCATGCGGATCAATACGTGACCGTACTGACCGCGACCGCCGGTCTGGCGCACGAACTTGCCTTCCGCTTCCACCTCCTTGCGGATGGTTTCGCGGTAGGCAACCTGTGGCTTGCCGATATTCGCCTCGACCTTGAACTCACGTCGCAGGCGATCGACCAGGATGTCCAGGTGCAGTTCGCCCATGCCGGAGATGATCGTCTGACCGGACTCCTCGTCCGTATGCACGCGGAATGACGGATCTTCCTGGGCAAGCTTGCCCAGGCCGGAACCCATCTTCTCTTGTTCGGCCTTGGACTTGGGCTCGACGGCCACCGAGATCACAGGCTCGGGGAACTCCATGCGCTCGAGCGTGATCTGGTTGTTCGGATCACACAGCGTTTCGCCCGTCGTCACGTCCTTGAGGCCAACCGCCGCGGCGATGTCACCAGCGCACACTTCCTTGATTTCTTCGCGGGTATTGGAGTGCATCTGCAGAAGCCGGCCGATGCGCTCACGCTTGCTCTTGAGCGGGTTGTAAACCGTGTCGCCGGATTTCACGACACCGGAGTACACGCGGAAGAATGTCAGGTTGCCGACATAGGGGTCGGTCGCGACCTTGAACGCGAGCGCAGCAAAAGGCTCGTCATCGGAGGCGTGACGTTCGGCGCGCGTCTCATCGGCATCGTTCAACGTGCCCTGGATCGCAGGCACTTCGGTCGGCGCCGGCAGATACTCGATAACACCGTCGAGCAGCGTCTGAACGCCCTTGTTCTTGAAGGCGGAGCCGCACATCGTCACCACGATCTCGTTGTTGAGCATGCGCTGACGAAGACCGGCCTTGATCTCGTCCTTCGTGAGATCGCCTTCTTCGAGGTACTTGTCCATCAGCTCTTCGTTGGCCTCGGCGGCGTGTTCGACCATGTGGCCGTACCATTCGTCGCACGTCGCCTTGAGATCTTCCGGGATCGGCTTTGCCTCGTAGACCATGCCCTTCGAGGAGTCATCCCAGTAGATTGCCTCCATGCGCACGAGGTCGACCACGCCGGCAAACTCGTCTTCCGCACCAATCGGGATCTGGGTCGCCACCGGCGTGCAACCGAGGCGCTTCTGCATCATCTCGATGCAGCGGAAGAAGTCCGCGCCCATCTTGTCCATCTTGTTGACGAACACCATGCGCGGCACGTGATACTTGTCAGCCTGGCGCCACACGGTCTCGGTCTGGGGTTCGACGCCGGCATTGGCATCCAGCACGCAGACCGCGCCATCGAGCACCCGCAGCGAGCGCTCGACCTCAATGGTGAAGTCGACGTGCCCGGGCGTATCGATGATGTTGATGCGGTGATCCTTGAACTGCTGATCCATCCCGCGCCAGAAACAGGTCGTGGCAGCGGACGTGATCGTGATGCCGCGCTCCTGCTCCTGCGCCATCCAGTCCATGACGGCCGCGCCCTCATGCACCTCGCCCATCTTGTGGGAGACGCCGGTGTAATAAAGAATCCGCTCGGTCGCAGTCGTCTTGCCGGCATCGATGTGCGCCATGATGCCGATATTGCGATAAAGCTCGATGGGGGTTTTGCGTGCCACAGTAATACTCCCGCCAGCCTTACCAGCGATAGTGGGCGAACGCCTTGTTGGCGTCGGCCATTCGATGCGTGTCTTCGCGCTTCTTGAACGCCGAGCCGCGCTTTTCGGCGGCGTCCATCAGTTCACTCGCCAGCTTGGAGTGCATGGTCTTCTCGCCGCGACGGCGCGCGGCGTCGATGATCCAGCGCATGGCGAGCGCATTGCGGCGTACCGGACGAACCTCGACCGGCACCTGGTAGGTCGCACCGCCCACGCGCCGCGATTTCACCTCGACCGCCGGGCTCACGTTCTGCAGTGCGGCATCCAGCACCTCGATCGGGTCGCCGCGCTTGGCCTGGACCTCGTCCAGGGCGCCGTAGGCGAGCCGCTCGGCGGTGGACTTCTTGCCATCACGCATGAGCATGTTGATGAACTTCGCAAGCTTCACGTCCCCGAACTTGGGATCGGGGTGGATCGTGCGCCGCGGTATTTCACGTCGTCTGGACATCGTCCGATTACCTCACTGCTTGGGGCGCTTGGCGCCGTATTTCGAGCGGCCCTGGCGACGCTTCTGCACGCCCTGGGCATCAAGCGCGCCACGCACGGTGTGATAGCGCACGCCGGGCAGGTCCTTCACACGGCCGCCGCGGATGAGCACAACCGAGTGTTCCTGCAGGTTGTGCCCCTCACCACCGATATACGAAGTGACTTCGTATCCGTTGGTCAGTCGCACACGGGCCACCTTGCGCAGCGCCGAGTTCGGCTTCTTCGGCGTGGTCGT
>CAZJGZ010000190.1:0-3737 GCA_964545695.1 uncultured Ectothiorhodospiraceae bacterium
GAGGAAGTCCGCGAACTGCGCCAGCGCGTGCAGGCCCTCGAGGGCGAGCCGCCCATCCGCTGACCGGGGCGTCATGGATGACGTGCCGCACTCGCCTCTCGCAAAGGCGCGAAGCCCGCGAAGAGCCGTTTTTTCTTGGCGTTCTTCGCGTGCTTGGCGTGATCGATTTCCGGTGTGAAATGATTCCAATGCCGTGAACAATCTCTCGCAGAGGCGCAGGGCTCGCGGAGTATGTTTTGTCTCTGCGATCTCTGCGCCTCCGCGAGATTCCTTCTTGTTCGTCAAGGATTGCGTGCCGCGCTTTGACTCACGCCAAGCACGCGGAGAACGCCAAGAGATCATTTTCTTCTTCGCGGGCTTCGCGCGAGGTAATACCACGCCTGATCAACCGGCCGGTGGCCGGCGTCTAGCGCAACAGGATGACCAGACGGATGGGGCCGTGGGCGCCCATGTTGAGGGTTTGTTCGATATCGGCCGAGCGCGACGGGCCGGTGATCCAGTTGACGGTGCGCGGCATCGGGCCGGCGGCGCGCAATCGCTCCCAGGCGTCTTCGTAGGCACCGACGATGGTGTCGCGCTGGAGTACGACCACATGGAGCGGTGGCACGAAGGCGGCGGTGGTCGGCCGTCCTGCGCCCGAGCGCAGCACCAGCGTGCCGGTTTCGGCAACGCCGCAGAAGGCGTGACTGACGGCCAGCTCATCGTCGGCTGCGGCCGGTCGGCAAACGGCCCGCTCGCCCAGCTCGGCACACAGATCCTCATCAGCCACTACGCTCGCCGCACTCGTGTCTTGCCCGACAGCCTCGGCGACCGCTGCACCGAGGTCGACATCGGGAGCAAGTTCGATCACTTCGGCCGCGGCGGCCTCTGCGCGCTCGATGAACCGCTGGATCAGCGTGTCGGCGTCGCCCGTGGCCCGTTCCGGGCGTGGGCCCGGGGGTGGCTGGCTCAGTCGTTCCTCGGCGCCGGCCTCGCGTGCCGATGTCTGCAGGCGTTCGCGGATGCGGCCGAGGATGTTTGCCCGCCCGGTCATCGCTCGCCGCTCCGCCACTGGTCCACGAAACCGCGTGCCGCCGGTGCGGGCAGGTCGCGCGAGGCGGTCCAGCCGCCCGCCAGTGGCACCCGTTGCAGGCGGCCGCGGCGGCCCCCGAGCAGGCGCAGGCTGCGGGCCGCGAGCCGTCCGACCCAACGATAGAGTGCAGGGCGTCGTGCGGTGGCGGCCCACAGGCCCAGGCCCCAGCGCATGAACACGGGCTCTGCGCCCTTCTCCACCGCCCGTTCGCGCCAGTGGCGCATCAGGTCGGGCAGCGGGATCTGCACCGGGCATACCTCGGCGCAGCGCCCACAGAAGGTCGAGGCATTCGGCAGATCCGCGCTGTTCTCGATGCCGACCATCTGCGGTGTGAGCACCGCGCCCATGGGGCCGGGATAGACCCAGCCGTAAGCGTGCCCGCCGATCGCGCCATACACCGGGCAGTGGTTCATGCAGGCACCACAGCGGATGCAGCGCAGCATCGATTCCATGGGGCCGCCCAGCAGGTCCGTACGGCCGTTGTCGAGCAGCACGACGTGGTACTCATCCGGTCCGTCGGTATCGTCGGCGCGTCGGGGACCCGTACTGAAGGTGGTGTAGACGGTGATGTCCTGCCCCGTCGCCGAACGGGACAACACACGGGCCATGGAACTTGCATCGGCGAGCGTGGGCACGACCTTGTCGATACCGGCGATGACGACATGCACGCGCGGCAGGCACTGGGTGAGATCGCCATTGCCCTCGTTGGTGACGATGCAGGTGGAACCGGTTTCGGCGATGAGCATGTTGGCGCCGGTGATGCCGACATCGGCATTGGCAAAACGCTCGCGCAGCACGCGGCGGGCCTCGGCCTGCAGCTCGGCCGGGTCGGTCGACTTGGCGCGCTGCTCGGGCTTGTGATGGCGGGCAAACGCCTCGTCGGCGTCGTCGCGGCGCAGGTGGATGGCGGGCGCGATGATATGGCTGGGCTTGTCGTTGCGCAGTTGCAGGATGTATTCGCCGAGATCGGTTTCGGTAACATCCATGCCTGCGGCGGCCAGTGCATCGTTGAGACCGATCTCCTCGCTGGCCATCGACTTGCCCTTGCCGATGGCGCGGCCTCCGGCCTGCCGGCAGATGTCGACGATCGTGCGGCAGGCCGCATCGGCGTCCTCGGCCCAGTGCACCGTCCCGCCGGCCGCCTCGACATTGGCCTCGAAACGCTCGAGATAGACGTCGAGATGCGCGTTGACGTGATCGCGCATGGCCGTGACGTGATCGCTGATGGCGGAGAATTCGGGCAGCGCGTCGATCGCCCGCGCGCGCTTGCCGGGAAAGCCCTGCTGTACGCTGGTCAGCGCAGCCTGCAGGCGGTCGTTTTTCAGTGCCTTGCGCGCGCTGGCGCGGAATTGCTGGCTGGTGACCTCCATTATGCGGGCTCCTCGCCAATGGCCGGACCATCGGTCATGCCGGCAACGATCTCCGCGAAGTGGCGCGCCTTCACCGGGTGACCCTCACGCGACAGGCGTCCGGCAATGTTGAGCAGGCAACCGAGATCGCCGGCCACCACCGTCTCCGCGCCCGATTCGACGATGCCGCGGCACTTGGCGTCGACCATGTGCGTGGAAATCTCGGGATACTTGACGCAGAAGGTGCCGCCGAAGCCGCAGCACTCGGTGCAGTTGACGCTCTCGGACAGGGTCAGACCGCTCACCTTGCGCAGCAGCGCTCGCGGCTGATCGCGAATGCCCAGCTCGCGCAGTCCGGCGCAGGCGTCGTGCTGGGTGATGGTGCCGCTGAAGGTGATGTCGTCAGGCTGCCAGTCGCGCTGGTCGACCAGATACGCGGCCAGTTCCCAGGTGCGCGCCGCCAGCTCGCGGGCCCGCTCGGCATAGGCGGGGTCACCTGCCAGCAGCTCGGGATAGTGGTGACTGAGCATGCCTGCGCAGGAGCCGCTGGGCACGACCACCGCGTCGACATCGGCGAAGGCATCGATCACCTGGCGTGCCAGCTGGGCCGCCTCTTCGCGGTGGCCGCTGTTCCAGGCGGGCTGGCCGCAGCAGGTCTGCTCCGGCACCACGACCTCGCACCCGGCACGCTCCAGCAGACGCGCGCTGGCCATGCCGACCTCGGGACGAAAAAAATCCACCAGACAGGTGGCAAACAGTCCGACCCGGGGTCGGGCTCGGCTGAGATCGTGTGCACTCATGGCGTCAGTCTATACATGATCCAGTGCAATCTCATTCGCCCGGCCGACCGATGCTGGATGCTTCCGGCGCAGGATGACCTCTCGCGAAGACGCGACGCCCGCGAAGAATAAATGGTTTCTTGGCGTCCTTCGCGTGCTTGGCGTGATCCATTCCCGGCTTGGCTACGAACCCAAACCGTCAACAATCTCTCGCAGAGCCGCAGGGCTCGCTGAGATTGTTTTTCCCCTGCGGGTTCTGCGCCTCTGCGAGATTCCGGTTCGGTGCGCCAGCGATGACGTGCTGCACCTGATATCACGCCAAGCACGCAAAGAACGCCAAGTAGATGAATGATCTTCTTCGCGCGCTTCGCGTGCTTGGCGTGGTCCGTTCCCGGCGTGGGACGAACCGACACTGTGAACAATGTCTCGCAGAGTCGCAGGGCTCGCGGAGATCGTTTTTCCTCCGCGGGCTCCGCGCCTCTGCGAGATTCTGGTTCGGTGCGCCAGCGATGACGTGCCGCACCTGATATCACGCCA
>CAZJGZ010000191.1:0-3732 GCA_964545695.1 uncultured Ectothiorhodospiraceae bacterium
AAGGGCTCTTCGCCGTCGGCCGGGCTGGCGCGCTGGTAACGACCGTCGCTCCCCAGCAGCCAGGCCTGCGAGTTGTCCCGCAGATACCATTCCAGCTCTCTCACGAGACGCTGGCGCAGACGCCGATTTTCCACCGGCGTGGCCAGCTCGACCCGACGGAAGAAGTTGCGCTCCATCCAGTCGGCACTCGACAGCCACACCTCGGGCTTGCCACCGTTGCCGAAATAGTAGACCCGCGAATGCTCGAGGAACCGTCCGATGATCGAGCGCACGCGGATGTTTTCCGACACGCCGGGAATGCCCGGGCGCAGGCAGCAGATGCCACGCACAATGAGGTCGATCTGCACACCGGCGCTTGATGCCTCGTAGAGCGCGCGGATGATCTGCGGCTCGACCAGGGCATTGACCCGCACGATGATGCGCCCCTTGCGACCTTCCATCGCCAGATCACGCTCGCGCGCGATGCGCTCCAGCAATCCGGTGTGCAGGGTGAACGGGGCATGCATCACCCGATTCATCTCCGACACCCGGCCCAGACTGGTGAGCTGCAGGAACATGCTGTGCACGTCCTGGCCGAGTGCACGATTCGCCGTCAGCACGCCGTAATCGGTGTAGAAGCGTGCCGTTTTCGTGTGATAGTTGCCCGTCCCCAGATGCACGTAATTGCGCAGGCCCCGACGCTCGCGCCGGACGACCAGCAACATCTTGGCGTGCGTCTTGTAGCCAACGATGCCGTAGACGACATGCGCACCCGCTTCCTGCAAGCGGTTGGCGAGGGTGATGTTCTCCTGTTCATCGAACCGCGCCCGCAGCTCGACCACCACAGTGACCTCCTTGCCGGCGCGCGCGGCGGCGACCAGCTGGTCGACCACCGGCGAATCGGGTCCGGTTCGATACAGGGTCTGCTTGACCGCAAGCACCTTCGGATCCTGGGCGGCATGGCGCAGGAAATCGAGCACTGGCGAGAACGCGTCATAAGGATGGTGCAGCAGCACATCACGCCGCGCGAGGGTCTCGAACAGCCCCGTCTTGGGGTCGAACTCTTCCGGCACGGCGGGCTGGAACGCCGGGTACTTCAGATCGGGGCGATCGACCAGATCATACACCGCCAGCAACCGGTTCAGATTCACCGGCCCGTTCACCTGATACAACGCATCGCGGTCGAGGTCGAACTTCTGCAGCAGGAAGTCGGCCATGTCATCGGGGCAATTGTCGGCCACCTCCAGGCGCACGCAATCACCATAACGTCGCGATGCCAGCTCGCCTTCCAGGGCGCGCAGCAGATCGTCGATTTCCTCCTCGTCGACAAACAGATCGGAATTGCGCGTGACGCGGAACTGATAACAGCCCCGCACCTTCATGCCCGGGAAGAGCTGTTCGACGTAGGTATGGATAACGGACGTCAGAAAGACGAAATCGTGCTTGCCATTGCCATTGCCCGGCGGTAGCTGGATGACGCGCGGCAGCGCACGCGGTGCCTGCACGATCGCCGTACCGCCACTGCGACCGAACGCGTCCTTGCCGCGCAGGGAAACAATGAAGTTGAGTGATTTGTTCAGGATGCGGGGAAAGGGATGCGCCGGATCGAGGCCCATGGGGCTGATGACCGGCAGCAACTCGTTCTCGAAATACTCGCGCAGCCATGCCTCCTGCGTTTCGGTCCACTCCGTGCGCCGGACGAAATGGATCTGCTCGGCAGCGAGCTGGGGAATGATGACTTCGTTGAGTACGCGATACTGTTCCTGCACCAGTTCGTGCGCGCGCTCGCCGATCGCCGTCATGGCGTCGCCCGGCTGCATGCCATCGACGCCACCCTGCAGGGCACCCACCTCGATCTTCTGCATGAGCCCGGACACCCGGATCTCGAAGAACTCATCGAGATTGGTGCTCGAGATGCAGAGGAACTTCAGGCGTTCGAGGATGGGCGTGCGCTCATCCTTCGCCTGCTCCAGCACCCGATGGTTGAACTCCAGCAGGCTCAGTTCGCGGTTGATGTACAGCCCGGCGTCATGCGGATCGATGTCCGCGGCAATCTGTGTCTCGGGAGTAGCCATGGGAGCATTATACGGGCTGTGCCGGTTGATTTTGATGACAGCGCCGCAACCCGGCGGCATGGCTGCCGCATGCAGTGCAGGCCAGCGCGCGGGAGCTAGCCGCGCGCAAGCCGGACCAGCTCCATCGAGGCGTCCCAGTCGTCGTGGCCGTGGCTGTGGGCGATCACCGGGATGTCCAGCAATGCCGCCAGGTCCGCTTGCTGTGAGCCCGCGCCCGCGGCATTCGGGTCGGCGACGTTGACGACGACCGCCAGCGGCGTCAGGCCCCGGCTCTGGATCGCCTCGACGGTCAGGCGCACATGGTTGATGCAGCCCGTGCGATCCGCCGTGACCACGACAACCGGGTAACTGAGGGCCTTGGCGAGGTCGGCATTGCTGCCGTCGGCAGCCAGCGGCGACAGGAAACCGCCAGCCCCCTCCACCAGGCGGAACGCGTCCGCCGGGCCGGCATGAACGGCGGCCACCAGCTGGGCCAGGCGCACTTCGCCGCTATCCGCCTCCGCAGTCGTGGACACGGAAATCGCGTGGCCCAGGCGATAGGGCACAACGACCTCGATCGGTTCGGACTTGCCGGCGGCCCGGGACAGCGCGATCCCGTCTTCCGGATAGAACGCCCCGCCCTGGCGCTTGCAGCGCTGCTCGATGGGCTTGCGCACGGCCACTTTGACACCAGCACTGCGCAGCGCGGTCGCCAGGCCGCAGGAGACATGCGTCTTGCCCACGCTGGTATCGGTACCCGTTACAAATACGCCGTCCATGCCACCTCCGGTCGATGATCATTGTCGCGCGAGTCGAGGGCGCCTATTCTGCCCCATTCTGCGCGTTTTGGGTGCCCGCAACGCGGCCTTGTCGATATCCACCTGTTCGTATCTTCTGGAGACACAATCATGTCGGATTCCGTATTCCTGATCACCGGCGCGTCCAGCGGCATTGGTGCCGAAACGGCCCGCCGCGCGGCCGGTGCCGGCTATCGCCTCGTGCTCGCCGCGCGTTCACGCGACAAGCTGGACGCACTGGCGAGCGAGATCGCCAGTCCCGAGCGTGTCCTTACCGTCACCTGCGATGTCACCCGCGAAGCCGACCAGCAGGCGCTGGTGCAGGCCGCACTGGATCGTTTCGGGCGCATCGATGTCGTGCTGGCGAACGCCGGCATCGGTGGCCGTCCGGGTGGGTTCAGTGGTGCGGACCCTGCCGTCTGGCACGACATGATTCTGACCAACATCTACGGCGTCGGCCTGACCCTGCGCCATACGCTCGCCGCGGTGAAGGAAGCACGCGGGCATGTCCTGCTGCTGGGCTCCGCGGCCGGGCGCGGGACGATTGCCGGTTCCATGTACGGCGCCACCAAGTGGGCCGTCACCGGCATGGGCTACAACCTGCGCGAGGAACTGCGCGGCACCGGCGTGCGCGTGACGCTGATCGAGCCGGGCATGGTCGACACGCCCTTCTTCGACGAGAGTCCGGAGCAGTCCATGCTACCCGAGGACATCGCCGAAGCGATCCTCTACGCGGTGGCCCAACCCGCACGGGTCGACGTCAACGAAATCCTCGTCCGACCAACGCCGCCATTGGCCGAGTAGCACGCGCCTCCGCGAGATTCGGGTTCGGTACGCCATCGATAACGTGCCGCACCCGTATCTCGCGAAGACGCAAGGAACGCAAAGAAACCCATATTGAC
>CAZJGZ010000192.1:0-3647 GCA_964545695.1 uncultured Ectothiorhodospiraceae bacterium
GTCTCGTCGGTCTGGCTGTCGTTGTTGCCGGCGATGACCAGCTCGCGCGCCCGCTGCAGGGCATCGGTGCCCGACTGCATCAGGGATTCCTGCTGCTGCAGCCGCGGCTGGGAATTGTCGATGTTGCGCTGGTACTGCTCGGTGGCCTTGATGATGCGTTCGAACTGGTTGGTCTGGGTCGCCCCGCTCGGATCATCGGAGGGCGTCAGGATGCGCTCCCCCGAGCCCAGCTGCAGCGACGTGCGGTTGAGTTCCGCCTGATTGCGCTGGATCTGGTCGATTCCGGTCTGGAAGATCTGGGTCGTCGATACACGCATCGTTTCATCCCCGGATGCCGTGGCATCCCGTCCGCTTCTTGTCATTGCCGCCCGCGGGCAGGGTCATCAGCCGCGCACCGCGCCCAGCAGGCTGTCGAACAGGCTGTTGCCGATCTGGATCACCTGCGCCGACGCCTGATAGGCCTGCTGATAGCGCAGCAGGTCCGCCGCCTCTTCGTCCAGGTTCACGCCGGACACCGCCTCGCGCTGGTCCCGCGCCTGATCGAGCTGGGCACTGGCCGATTCCTCCGCCACCTGCGCCTGACGGGTCTGCGTGCCGACGCTGGCGATCAGGCTGTTGTAGGCGTCGCCGAAATTGCGCCGCCCCTCGACGATGTCCTCCTCGGCCAGCGCGTTCATCGCCTGCATGTTGCGGTTGTCACCCTCGCGGTTCTCGTTGGTGAACACCTCGAACGTATCGCCATCTTCGGGGGTTCCGCGGACTTCCATCTCCCAGCCGTCACCGCTGACTCGGTAGACGCCATTATCCACCTCTTCCGTATCAATGGTGCCGCCGTCCCCTCGCTCGAAGTCGGTACCGTTGAAACTCACCTCGAGACCGTCGATGCTGCCGTCGAACGCCTCGGAATCCGGATCCGTGGCCGCGATCGAGCTCACCGTGGCATCACCCTGATTCCCGTCGCCCTCCCGGGCCCGCAGCGCCGCCGCGGCGGCGAGCTCGTCGCCGTCCTGCATCAGGACTTCCATCTGACTGGCGCCGCTACGGGTCGGCTGAATCAGCCACTCCCCCGTGACGCCATCGTCTTCGAGCTCGCCGACGTCGATGACCATGCCATCCACGCGGATCTCGTCATTAACATCGTCGATTTCGTAATCATCGTCATCAATGACCCGATTGTCCGGCAGCCGACGCAGCTCGTAATCCCCGTTTTCGTCGCGCCGCAGGCGGTAGTCATTGGTGGTCAGAGCCCCGGCGTCCGCGATGCTCACCTCGGGATTGCTCTCCGGCTTCGGATCCCCGGCTCCCCAGACCCGCGGCTCGCCCAGGCCGAAGATCGCCTCGCCCTGCTCGCCGTTGAGGTCCAGCCCGCGCCGGTTCTGTTCGTTGAAGCTCTCGCCCACCGCATGCGCGATCTGGCCCAGCGTGTTCTGCGCCTCGTCCAGCATGCCGCCGCGCATCTCCAGCAGGCCGCCGAGCTCGCCACCCCGGATGAAGCGCGAGATGCTCGCGGTGCCGTCGCCGCTGGCAACGCCGATGTCGAGGCGTTCCGGATCACCGGACAGCGGTTCGGCGCGCAGTTCGCGCGCATCGCCCCCCAGCACCAGCGCCTGTCCGTTGCCGACGAACACGTTCAGAGCCCCGTCATCCTGCTCCACGGTGCGCACGTCGACCTTTTCCGCGAGGTCATTGATCAGCCGGTCGCGCTGATCCAGCAGGTCGTTGGGCGTGCCCTGGGTCGAACCCGAGACGATCGCACGGTTCACGTCGGCCAGCGCGTCGGCCAGGTCGTTGACCTCCTGCACCCCGGTCTCGATCTGGCCGTTGACGATCTGGCGCTGTTCCTGCAGGCGGCTGTCGATGGAGCCCAGTCGCTCCACCAGGGATTCCGCCTCGGTGCGGAATACCTCGCGCGCGGCGCTGGAAGTCGGATCGCTGCTGACGTCCTGGGCCGCGTCGAAAAAGCTCTGCAGCACCGGCTGCAGCCCCGAGGCCTCGTCCGCCAGCAGGTTGTCGATCCGGTTGGCGATCTGCACCCGCGTCTCGGCGTTCGCGTTCTCCGAGGTCGCATCCCGCAGCTGGTTGTTCACGAACTGGTCGGAGATCCGGCGGACGTTGTCGACCTCGACACCCTGACCCTGGAAGTTGCCGCCCAGGAACTGCGGCGGCCGGTTCGCCAGCGAGGTCGACTGCCGGGAGTAGCCTTCGGTGGAGGCATTGGCGATGTTGTTGCTGGTGGTGCTGATCGCCCGCTGATAGGCAAGCAGCCCCGACGTCCCGATGTTGAGGGAACTCATGACGCCATCCTCCGTGGCCGGTGGCAACCCTGTTGTACGCGATCCGTGTTATGCATGCTTCACCCCTCGGCCGGGTTATCGGCCGTGCCGGCCGAGACTTGAGCATGGACCGGCTCGCGGGCCTGCGCCACCCGGTCACGCAGATCCAGGATCTTTTCCGCATAGCGCGGATCGGTGGCATAACCCGCCGCCTGCAGCTCGCGCACGTAGGTCGCGTCGTCACCTGCCTGCAGGGCCCGCTCGTAGCGCGGATTGCTGCGGATGAAGTCGACGTAGTCCGCGAACGAGCGTTCCGGATCGTCATAGGCGCGGAAACGCGCCTGTTCGCGCTGCGCCACACCGTCGCGGTACTCCAGGGTACCCACCGAGACCGACTCCCCGCTCCACGAACGATCGGCCTTGATGCCGAACAGGTTGAAGCTGGGCTCGCCGTCCGTACGGCTGGGCACATGCTGCCCCCAGCCGGTTTCCAGCGCGCTCTGCGCCAGCAGCACCGATGCATCCACACCCAGCTCGGCCGCGGCCCGTTCAGCCGCCGGCCCGAGCTTTTCCAGGAATTCGTCCGGATTGCGCGGCGGCCAGTCGACCCGGGGGCCGCCGGCCGCCTCCGGCATCGACCGCGGCGCATCGCCCGCCCCGGCCTGTTCCGCCGTCCCGCCGGGGCCCGCCCCATCCACCGCATCCGCCGCATCCGCAGGCGCCGCGGGCCGTTCCCCGTCCTCACGCGGCCGCATGGGGGTCAGGCTCTCGTTGCGCCGTGGCGCCTCGAGGTTCTGCTGGCGTTCCGGATCGTGCAGGACCTCGGGATCGGTGGGTGCATTGCGCTCCATGTCACGGATCAACGCCTCGCGCAGCCCGAGACCCTCACCCTGACTGACGGAGCGCGCGACCTCCTGGTCGAACATCTCCTGATACATTTCGGTCTGTTCGTTCTCGAAGATCCCGTCGCCCAGCGAAGCCTCGCGCATCTGCTTGAGCATCTGGCCGACCAGCATCGCCTCGAACTCGCGTGCCACCGCCTCCATGCCCTCGCGCCCCCCGCCGCGCGCGGCTCGCGAAAGCTCGTGCAGCCCCGACGGATCGGACGCCATCGCCGACTGCGCCTGCATCCGGCTTTCTCCGCTCGGCCCGATCATCAGATCACCACCAGCTCCGCCCGCAGCGAGCCTGCCTCGCGCAGGGCCTGCAGGATGGCCACCAGGTCGCTGGGAGCCGCGCCGACGTTGTTCACCGCACGCACGATCTCGTCCAGCGAGGTCCCCGCGTCAAACAGGAACATCGGGTTGTTCTCCTCCTCGATCGCGATGTCGGTCTCCGGCTGGATCGCGGTCTCGCCCGGGGCCAGCGGCAGCG
>CAZJGZ010000193.1:0-3646 GCA_964545695.1 uncultured Ectothiorhodospiraceae bacterium
GGCGGTTCAGCGACAACCGAGGACGACGATGGTCTTGCCCTGCGCCTGGATCAGGCCGTCGTCCTCGAGGTCCTTGAGCACGCGACCGACCATCTCCCGCGAGCATCCCACGATCCGGGCGATCTCCTGACGCGTCACATGGACCTGCATGCCGTCCGGGTGCGTGAGCGCGTCGGGTTGTTCGGTGAGATCCAGCAGGCAGCGGGCCACGCGGCCAGTGACGTCGAGGAAGGCCAGATCCCGCACCTTGGCGCTCGTGCGCCGCAGGCGGTCGGCCATTTGCCGGGCAATCTCGAACAGGATGGCGGGTGCGTGCTCCGACATCTTCACGAATCGTCGGTAATTCGCCTCGGCCACCACGCTGTCGGCGCGCGCAACCACGCGCGCGCTACGCTCAGTGGTCTCGTCGAAAAGGCCCATTTCGCCGAAGAACTCACCCCGGTTCAGGTAAGCCAGCACCAGTTCGTGACCCGCCCCGTCCTCGATCAGGACGGTGACCGAGCCCTCGAGCAGGTAGAACAGCGTTTCCGATGTCGCTCCCCCCTCGAAGATTGTGGTGCCGGCGGGCACATGCCGGCGCTGGCTGTTCTGCAGAAATGCATCGAGCCATTCGGGGCGATCGTCGGGTGGAGTGTTGGGCAGCATCAGCGGTATTCTTCCCGCTCTTGGCACTGGCGTCAAAGGCGGAATCATGCAGGTAAGTGTCGATTGGCTGGCGGGGATGCGACTGGCGGGCACGAATGCGGAGGGGCACCGGGTGGAGATGGATGGGCCCCCCGCGCTTGGCGGCAGTGGTGCCGGTCCCCGGCCGATGGAGATGGTCCTGCTCGGCCTGGGCGGCTGCAGCGTGGTCGATGTCGTGCATATCCTCGAGCGCGGCCGGCGGACGGTAACGAGTTGTCGCGTTGCCATCGATGCCGAGCGTGCGGAAACCGATCCGAAGGTGTTCACGCGGATTCATATGCAGTTTGTCGTGGCCGCCCCGGGGGCTGCCGAGGCCGTGATCGAGCGCGCGGTCGCACTGTCGGCGGAGAAGTACTGTTCGGTTGCCCGCATGCTGGCCTCGACCGCAGATATCACGCATGGCGTAGAGGTGGTTGACGCCTGACAGGCCGCCGTCCCGCCCGTTGGCGCTGGCGCCGCATGGGCGCGGGGTGGGCCAGCGAATCGTCGCCGGGCTGTTGTGTGAGCACTGCCTGCCCGGTGCCCCCTCTGGTACACTCGCGCGCCCGTCAGCGGGCGGGAGTGCTACAGGATGCGCGCCGGGCTCCGGGCGCGTGAATCGAGATCGGGAGGGTGTGCCGTGGCCAAGAAGTCCTACGAGCGCAAGATCAAGCTGCACGGCTTCAACAACCTGACGAAGACGCTCAGCTTCAACATCCACGATATCTGCTATGCCGAGAGCGAGCAGCATCGTCAGGAGTACATGCGCTATATCGACAGCATGTACAACGCCGAGCGGCTCAACCGGATTCTCCAGGACGTTGCCTCGCTGATCGGTGCCAACGTGCTCAACGTCGCGCGGCAGGACTACGAGCCGCAGGGCGCGAGCGTGACCATGCTGATCTCCGAGGAGCCGGTGGCGTCGGAGGGCCTGTCCAACACCGAGTCACCAGGCCCCCTGCCGGAGTCCCTGGCCGCGCACCTGGACAAGAGCCATATCACGGTCCACACCTATCCGGAGAGCCACCCCGATGGTGGTATCAGCACGTTCCGGGCGGATATCGACGTTTCGACCTGTGGGCGGATTTCACCGCTGAAGGCGCTGAATTACCTGATCCACAGCTTTGATTCCGACATCGTCATCATCGACTATCGGGTGCGCGGGTTCACGCGGGACGTCAAGGGCAAGAAGCATTTCATCGACCACAAGATCAACTCGATCCAGAACTACATGTCGAAGGGCACCAAGCAGCGCTATCAGATGTTCGACGTCAACGTCTATCAGGAGAACATGTTCCACACCAAGATGGTGCTGAATGAGTTCGACCTCAACGACTACCTGTTCGGCCACGGCACCGGCGACTACCCGACCAGCGAGCTGCCCCGGATCGAGGAGCGCGTGCGTCGGGAGATGGCGGAAATCTTCTACGGGCGCAACCTGGGGCGCACGCTGCGCGCACGCTGATTCCGGAGCTCGGGCGGACAGGCGGCAGCGCGGCGCCGGGCGGGTGAAGTGCGGACAAAAAAAGGGGGCACCAGGCCCCGCCGCTTGTTCTTGTTGTTGTTCGAAGTGTTAGAGACGTTGTTGTTGTTATCTATTGTTGTTGTCAGCGGATACCGCTCACCAGAAGCAGCCCGTGGGGCAGGCTCTGGCGGCGATTCCCGGGCGACCCGCTTGGGGCAGCCGAGTTCGTTTGTACCAGCACGCCGGTAGCGGTGCAAGTCGGCGGCCTGCGGCGCCGGCCTGGCGGTGAGTGACGGGAACCGCGCTCCCTTGCAGGGCGTCGTGGTCTCGGCTACAATCCCCGCCCTTTCGCGGGCCTTGTCGGCCTGCGCCCCGAACGTGTGGAGTCGACGATGAAGACCTACAATGCCAGCCCGGCGGACGTGAACCGTGACTGGTATGTCGTGGATGCCAGCGGCAAGACGCTGGGCCGACTCGCGAGCGAGATCGCCCGCCGCCTGCGCGGCAAACACAAGCCGGAATACACACCGCATGTCGACACTGGCGACTACATCGTCGTGGTCAATGCGGAGCACATCCGCGTGAGCGGCCGCAAGGAATCCGACAAGTACTATCACCGGTTTACGGGGTATGTCGGCAACCTGAAGAGCGAGCCGCTGGCCAACCTGCGCGAGCGCGCGCCCGAGCGGATCCTGGAACTGGCGGTCAAGGGCATGCTGCCGCGCAACCCGCTGGGCCGTGCGATGTTCCGCAAGCTGCGGGTGTACCGCGGCGAGAACCACGGCCACGCGGCGCAGCAGCCGCAGGCGCTCGATATCTGAATTTCGCTTGAGCATGACGCGCGGCAACTGCCGTGCGCCGGAGAGGAAAGCAATGCAGCAACATTATTACGGCACCGGGCGGCGCAAGACTTCCAGTGCGCGTGTGTTCATGCGCCCTGGACAGGGCCAGATTCGGGTCAACGGCCTGCCCGTGGACGAATACTTCGGTCGCGAAACGGCCCGCATGATTCTCCGCCAGCCGCTGGAAAAGGTCGAGATGGCCGACCGCTTCGACTTCAATGTCACGGTCAAGGGCGGTGGCGGCAGTGGCCAGGCCGGCGCAATCCGGCTCGGCGTTGCACGCGCCCTGCTGTCGTATGATGATCAATTGCGCGATTCGCTGCGTAGCGGCGGATTCCTGACCCGCGATGATCGCGAGGTCGAGCGCAAGAAGGTTGGCCTGCGCAAGGCCCGTCGCGCTACGCAGTACTCGAAGCGCTGATCGGTCGACTTGCTCCGGCTCGGGGCTCCGCCGTATCCTGCGGCGGTGCCTGGTTCGAGTAACTCGGGTCGAGCAAGAGGCTATCCCCTGGGGGATCGTCTAGCGGTAGGACTACGGACTCTGAATCCGTCAACCCAGGTTCGAATCCTGGTCCCCCAGCCAACATCAACGCCGCGCCCGGACGGGCGCGGCGTTTTCATTTCGCAGCAGGCTTCAGCCGAGGCGCTCCACCCCGTCCGGCCCGGCCACGAGCAC
>CAZJGZ010000194.1:0-3645 GCA_964545695.1 uncultured Ectothiorhodospiraceae bacterium
AGGGGTTCGAGGGCTTGGGCCAGGGCCTTGCGGGCGTGGGTTTCGCCGTGGACGAGGCGGATCTCGCTGGGACGGTGGCGGATGCGGCGGACGAAGTCCACGAGGTTGTGCTGGTCGGCGTGGGCGGAGTAGCCGCTGATGGTGTCGACGCCGGCGGCGATGGTGCGGCGCTCGCCGCGCACGGTGACGGCCCCGCCCTGCCCGGCCTGCTGGATGGCGCGGCCGAGGGTGCCTTCGGCCTGGTAGCCGACGAAGAGGACGTGGTGGCGGGCGTCTTCGAGCATGCGCTCGAGGTAGGCGACGACGCGGCCGCCGACGCACATGCCGCTGGCGGCGATGACGACGGCGGGGCGGCCACTGGTGGCGAGGTAGTCGACGGTCTTCAGGTGGGTCTCGTGGTCGTCGACGGTGTAGAGGTTGGCGAAGTCGAGCGGGTGGCGGCCCTGACGCAGGCGCTTGTGGGTTTCTTCGTCCCAGAAGGGCTTGAGTTCGCGGTAGACCTGCGTGAAGCGTGCGGCCAGCGGGGAGTCGACGATGATTTCGAGGTCCTGCCAGCGGGTGCCGCGGCCGCGGTGGATGAGGCCTTCGAGTTCGTACAGCAGTTCCTGCGTGCGGCCGATGCTGAAGGCCGGGATGATGACGGTGCCGCCGTTGGCATGGGCGCGGTCGATGGCGGCCTTGAGGCGTTGGCGGCGGTCGGCGCGGCCGCTGTGGTTGCGGTCGCCGTAGGTGCTCTCGAGGACGAGGATGTCGGCGCGCTGCGGCGGTTTCGGGGCCGGCAGCAGCGGGGTGTTGGGCGCGCCGAGATCGCCGGAGAAGACGACGCGGGTGTTGTCGCCGGTGGCCTGGTCGGTGGCATCGCACTCGACGTACGCCGAGCCGAGGATGTGGCCGGCGCGCTGGAGACGGATGCGCAGGCGGTGGCGGTCGTCGTCGACGACAGTGTGCCAGTCGTTGTAGGGCAGCGGGCGCAGGCGGTCGCCGACCAGGGTATTGAAGCGCTCGATGAGATCACGCTCGCGGGTGAAGCCGATCTTGAGGGCGTCCTCGAGCACGAGGGGCAGCAGTTGCGCCGAGGGTTCGGAGCAGTAGATCGGCCCCGTGTAACCGGCGGCCAGCAGGTGCGGCAGGCGGCCGATGTGATCGATGTGGACGTGGGTAACAACGAGACCCAGCAGGTCATCGACCGGAAAGCGCACGCGGTGGAAGTCGAGCACATCGCGGCTGCCGAGATCGCGCCCCTGGAACAGGCCGCAATCGATCAGCAGGCTGCGATCAGCGGCCAGTCGCAGGCGGTGGCAGGAGCCGGTGACGCCGTCGGCGCCGCCGTGGTGTTCAATGCCGAGGGTGGCTGGCATGGCAACTTCCCTGTTGTGTTTTGGTTTGCGTTGTAACGTTCACGGCATCGCGGAAGCACCGGGATCAATGACGGGCACACCCGTGGGTTCGAAATGCCGGATGTTGCGCGTGACAACGGTCAGTCCGTGCTCCAGCGCCGTTGCGGCAATCATGCCGTCCGCGCCGTTGTTGCCCATGCGCGCAGACAGCCGACCCCAACGTCGGGCGGTGGCCGTGTCCACCGGCAGGATGTGGTCGGCGTAGCGCGACAGCACCGCGTCCAGCCACTGGCCGAGGGTATGGGCGAAGTCGGGATCTCGCTGCCGTTGCTGGCTTATGCCGCGCTCGATCTCGCCGATCGTGATGACGCTGAGATAGAGATCGGCGTCGCGCTGGCGGCCAACCCAGCGCACGATGGCGGGATTGCGCTGGCGGCGGCGCAGTGCGGAAAGGACATCCGTATCGAGCAAGAACATGTCACCAATCCACGGCGCGCGGCTGCAGCGGGATGCGCTCGAACTCGTCATCATCCTGCGGCATGTCGAGCAGAAGCTCGGCGAACGCTGGCGCGGTGGCCCGCTCGCAGCGCTGCAGGCGCTCGTACTCCGCTACCGACAGCACCACGGTGACCGGCTTGCCGCGCCGTGTGACCCACTGCGGCTCTCCGGAGAGTGCAGCCTCGACAAGCGCACTGAAACGGTTCTTCGCATCCTGCAGGGACCAGGGTCGGGTGGGCATGACCACCTCCGAATCGGCTAGCCGATCTGGCTAGATGAAGACGATTATCGGCAACGCCCCGCATTCTGTCCAGTACCAACCAGCGCCGCCCTCTGTTCGGTCTCTTTCGTGGGCCTGCGCGGTGGGTTGATTGCGCCGCCCGGCCATGAAGTCGCCGTCTGGATGGTTGTGCGCATTGCGCTGGCGCGCAAAGCGCACCTACGGGGTTATTGAGCGGCGGCCGATCCCGTCGGGCGTGTATAGCCCCTCTCCCCTTCGCGGGGAGAGGGGTTGGGGTGAGGGGGATTCGGCCGTGGTTGTTGGGTCAGCGGGTGCGGTGGCGCAGGAACGTGGCGATGACGATGGTCATGAGGATGAGGTAGAGCGCGCTGCCGCCGGTGGACCAGATGCGCACCTGGAACGTGAGGGTGCCGAAGTGGACCAGCGCGGCGCCGATGAGAGCGATGCCGAGGACGACATCGCGATCGACGACGAGCAACTGGCGGGCAGCGCGGTAGACGGCCCAGGCATGGACGCCGAGCCACAGCAGTGCCCACGGGATGCCCATCGCTACGGGCAGGTTGAACCAGGTGCTGTGGTAGTTGCCGGAGCCGCCACGCGGTTTGCCCCAGATTTCGTGCAGCATGTCGCGCACGGAAGCGGGGCCGACGCCCCACCAGGGATGATTGGCGACGTCGATGATGCCCTGGCGGTACATGCGATAGCGGTCACCGACCGAACCACCCGGCACATCGTCCGGTTCGACATCGCCCTGCAGGAGTACGGCAATGGTTTCCGAGTCGCGCATCATGCGCCCGGCGATGACATCCCACGACAGCGCCAGCGCGATGCCGGCCAGCACGGCGCTGCCTCCGACGGCAAACAGGGCATTGCGGCGCTGGACGGGCGTGGCGCGGGTGTAGAGGTACCAGGCGCCGGCAACGGCGAAGACCGCGAGTGTGCCGATCATGGCCAGCCACACCGCCCTGCCCTGCGCGGCGATGAAAACACCGGCGGCAAACAGGGCCAGACCACCGGCCGCGGCCAGGCCGAGCCAGCGCCAGCGGCCCGTGCCGCGCCAGAAGCCGATGGCGGCGGCTGCGAGCAGGAAGACGAGCGTGCCGCCCATGAGGCCGGCTTCGCCGAAGGCCGATCCGAATGGCCGTTCGCCGCCCGGCAGGGTGTAGAGCAGGCGGTCCCAGTTCTGCGCCATGTAGATGACGAAGCCGAGGCCGAAGATCGCCAGCAGGATGTGCCGGCGGTGCCAGAAGGCCGCCAGCCACAGGCCGAAGACGACGGCGAACAGCGGTGTGTAGCGGGCGTGATGCCAGACGCCATCGGGATCCGGCTCGAAGCCGCGCTCGGCTGCGGTGGCCAGGTCCACCCAGCCGCGCAGGAACACCGAGACGAAGAGCAGGACGGCAAGCCAGAAGACGGGTTCGCGCACGAGCACGGGCCCGGCGCGATCGATGGCGAGGCCCAGGGCGATGATGGTGAGCAGCGTGCCGACATACATGCCGGTGGGGCTGCGCAGGCCGAGTGCGAAGATGAGGCCGATGCCGGTGACACCGATGCCGCCGGCGATGCGCA
>CAZJGZ010000195.1:0-3642 GCA_964545695.1 uncultured Ectothiorhodospiraceae bacterium
GGCTGCAGGAAGACCATCAGATTCTGCTTGCCCACGCTGGTGGTCTGATAACTGAACAGGCGACCCAGCAACGGGATATCGCCGAGCAGCGGCACCTTCTCCTCGCGCGAGCGCACGGTGTCGTCGATCAGCCCGCCCAGCACCAGGGTCTGGCCGTCCTCGACCAGTACCGTCGTGGTCAGTGAACGCGTGTTGGTGATCAGATCGGCGGCCTGCGCCGCCTCGGAGATGCTCGATACCTCCTGATCGATCTCCAGCTGTACCGTGTTGCCCTCGTTGATCTGCGGCTTGACCTTCAGGGTCAGGCCGACATCACGTCTTTCGATGGTCTGAAAGGGCGAGCGCCCGGCGGTATCGCCCACCGCCTGGCCGGTGAACTGTCCGGTGACGAACGGCACGTTCTGGCCGACGACGATTTCCGCCTCCTGATTGTCGAGTGTGACAATGCTCGGCGTCGACAGAATATTGTTGTCGCTGTCCGACGCCAGCGCACGCAGCAGCACGCCGAAATCGTTGCCCCGCGATTCGGTAACGGCGCCGATGGTGATGCCGCGCCCCACGCTTTCGGGACTGCCGACGATGTTGACGATGTTGCTGCCGCCGTCAGCGAAACTGGTCAGACCGACAATGCCGTCCTCGCTGCCCGCATCGACCGCGAACTGGACACCGAATTCGCGGGCTCGGTCCGTGCTGAGCTCGGCAATAATCGCCTCGACCAGGACCTGGGCTCGGCGGATATCGAGCTGGCGAATGATGCTCTCCATGCTGCCGAGGGTGGCGGCCGTGCCGGTCAGGATGAGGGCATTGGTGTTGCTATCGAACTGGATCACCGTGTCTTCGTTGTCCCCGTTCGCACTTCCCGAGCGCTGACCGCGGCTCACGCCCTCGAGGATATTGACCAGATCTTCCGCCTGCGCATGGCGCAGATAGATCACGCGCGTGTTGCCGTCGCGATCGACCGGCGTATCCAGGTTGGCAATCAATGTGCGCAGCTCCACGCGCGTGGCGTCGGCGCCGCGAATGAGTACGCTGTTGGTGCGGGCATCGGCGGCCAGGTGGGTCGCCTGGGTATCCTCGCCCTGCTGCAGCGAGGTGATGACGCGGACGACCTCATCCGCCTGGGCGTGCTCCAGGCGCACGACCTCGATGTCGCGTTCGAGCGGCTGGTCGACCCGCTGGATGATGCGATCGATACGATCGATATTCTGTGCACTGTCGGTCAGGATCAGTCGGTTGGTCGGCTCGTAGGCGGCCAGATGGGCATCCTGCGGCAGCAGGGGCCGGAGAATCGGCACCAGCTGTGAGGCGGACACGTGGTCGATCGCGAGCACGCGCGTAACGATGCCGCCCTGGCGTTCGCCGCGTTCGACCAGTGGGATGGCCTGCTGTTTCGCGGTTGCCGAGGGAACGATCCTGGTGACCTCGCCCTGCTCGATCGCGGCATAACCGTGCACGGCCAGTACCGACTGGAAGATCTCGTACAGTTCGCGGTCGTTGACCGGCGTGGAGGAGATCACGGTGACACGGGCGTCGACGCGCGGATCGATGATGAAGTTGCGCTGGGTGCGGCGCGCCACTGTATCGACGAGTGATCGCAGCTCGGCGCGCTCGAGGTTGAGCATGAAACCGTCATCGCGCTCGTCGGCCTGCGCGATCGTGCCCGCCAGCAGCAGGACGGTCAGCGCTGCTGTGAGCAGCAGGGCACGCCGGCACGACTGCGGGAACGACCTCATGATCTGAACCAGGTTGCGGGCGTGGCTGGCTGCCCTGCCAGACGCGTCAGTTTCGTTGTGTTTGTCATAGGCGTCAACAAGGTCGGGTTGCATCACCGGGGCGCGTCCAGCGAGAGCGTTACATTCATGCGCTGCCCGCCGCGCAGGAATTCGACATTCACTTCGCGGGCATCGCGCAGTTCTTCCAGGGCCTCTTGACCGCGGCGGGGGTCGTTGAGGGGAATGCCGTTGATCTGCGTGAGGATGTCCTCGGGTGTCAGGCCCAGTTCCCGCAGCGTTTCCCCATGATCCCCGCGCGGTCGCAGGCGGAAGCCGATCAGCTCGCCGTCCTGCTGGTAGGGTTGGAATCGGACCATGCGCGCCAGTTGTCCGGGATCCTCCAGCAATTCCGAGCGCAGCGTACTGGCGGTCTCGGCCACTTGCGTCTCGGGCTGGTTCAGCGGTTCGTTGCGCTGATCGGCGGCGGCCTCGTCCCGGGCATCCCCCAGCCACAGTGCCTCGAGGTTGCCATCCCGGCGCAGCAGCACCCGATCACCGTAGATGCCGGTGATGCGCGCATTACCCGGGAGGCGGTCGCCAACGCCGAAGACTCGTTCACCGTCGCCACCGGCCCGGATGATTGCGTAGCCGTCGCCATCGGCGACGGCGAACAGGCCGCGCAGGTCGAGGTCGAGCCGGGTTTCGGGTGCGTCTTCCGGCTCGCCCGAGCGCTCCGCGGCCGTGTCGGCGTCATCCGGCGCGGTGCCGAAGATGTGCAGGCTCGCGAGGCGACGCATGGAATCGGCACCAGTGGTGCCGGCATCGACCGTGTCGGGCTCGACGATTCGCGCCACTGCCGGCTGGCCGGGCTCGGCCACCGGGACCAGCCGCCAGCCGATGGCGGCGAGCTGCCAGCCCAGCACCAGGGCCAGCAGCACGGCAACCACTACCGGGAATCGGGCGCTGGACGCCGCGGCGTCCAGCCCGGAAAGCCAGCGGCGCGGTCGCAGGTGCGTCCGATTGAGGGTCAGGGATCCGAGCGTCATGATCGTTTCAGCCTGGGTGCCCGGCAAGTATACCAGCCGGTGGCTCGGGGCAATCGCCGGCATCTGGTATCATGAGGCAGTTTCCAGTCCCCGGAGTATTCCATGCAGTCTGTTGCAGTCAGCGCGAGCTTCAGCCTCGGTCAGATCGTGCGCCATCGCGACCTCGGGTATCGCGGCGTCGTCTACGATGTCGACCCGGCCTATCAGGGCAGTGAGGACTGGTACAACCGCCACGTGGGTGAACGCGATCTCCGCCGGGATGCGCCCTGGTATTACGTGATCGTCGACGAGGAAGAGGCCGAGACTTACGTCCCGGAGCAGAACCTCGAGGCCGACGAGACAGGCGAGCCCGTGTGGCACCCGGAAATCGATGATCTGTTCCTCGATTTCCGCGACGGTGTGTATGTGCCGCGACAGATGACGAATTAGTCCCCATGCTGGCGCAGTTGCGGGAGTATTTCCGCACCCACCTCGAACCCGGGGCCGACCCCGACCCCGAACATGCGATCAAACTCGCCGCCGCCGCGCTGCTGATCGAGGTTGCGCGCGCCGATGTGGCCATCGATGAAGCCGAGGCTCGGGTCGTCGAACGGCTGCTGGTCGACACGCTCGGCCTTGAATCCGCCGAGGTCGCCGAGCTCGTCGCCCTTGCTCAGGCGGAGATTGCCGAGGGCGCTTCCCTGCATCAGTTCACCCATCTGATCAATCAGCACTACGGGATCGACGACAAGCGCCGGTTCATGGAGCAGCTCTGGCGCGTCGCCTGGAGTGACGGCCGGGTCGATCGCTATGAGGAGCACCTGCTGCGGCGGCTGGCCGAGCTCCTCCATCTGCGCCATCACGAATTCATGAAGGCTCGCCACGCGGTGCTGGGTTCCTAGTGG
>CAZJGZ010000196.1:0-3631 GCA_964545695.1 uncultured Ectothiorhodospiraceae bacterium
TTCAAAGGCGGCCATACGAACTTCAACGTGAACAGGATGAACACCAGGAAGGTGCCGGCCTGTCCGATCAGCGTGATGTTGATATCCACGAGACCCCCGCTAGCGGTGGTGGATGGTCATGGGCAACATCGGGGCTTAGCTGACAGCCCCGAGCAGCGGATTGGCGAACAGCATGTACAGCGCGATACCCACGCCGATAATGGCGACGGCGTCGAGCAGGCCGGCGATGATGAACATGCGGCCCTGCAGCATGTTGGCAACTTCCGGCTGGCGCGCAGCGCCTTCGAGGAACTTGCCGCCAAGAATGCCGAAGCCGATGGCGGTGCCAAGGGCGCCGAGCCCGAAGATCAGGCCCACGGTCAAAGCCGTCATTGCCTGGATTTCAGCGATCGCTTCCATGATTCCTCCCGAGAAATAGAATCAGGTTATGAGTGGTCAACGTTCCAAAGTGGAACCCGGAGCTGCAAGACCGGCCCTCGACCGAAGCCGTATGTGGTCCGGATCCTGTTCCTGCCTCCGTGTCCGGTCATGTCAGTGTTCCTCGTAGGCGAGTGCGATATACACCACCGTGAGCACGGTGAAGATGAACGCCTGCAAAGGCACGACCAGCACGTGGAAGATTGCCCAGGCGCCGCCGGGGATGAACTGGACCCAGAACGGCAGCAGGGCAATCAGGATGAAAATCAGCTCGGCAGCGTAGAGATTGCCGAACAGACGCAGTGCGAGCGAGACCGGCTTGGCCAGTGTCTCGACCACATTCAGAATCAGGTTGGCCGGGAACAGCCACGGTCCGAAGGGATGCGTGACGAATTCCTTGCAGAAGCCGCCGAAGCCCTTGCCCTTCACGCCATAGATCAGGATCAGCGCGAAAACGCTGAGTGACAACCCGAAGGTGGCATTGAGGTCGGCGGACGGCACGATGCGGAGATATTCGACGCCGAACAGGACGTTCAACAGATGCGGGAACAGGTCCACCGGAATCAGGTCCATCAGGTTCCACAGGAACACCCACACGAAGATGGTCAGGGCCAGCGGTGCCAGGAAATGGCGCGCACCATGGAACGTGTCCTTGACCAGGTTGTCGATGAAATCGATGAGCGCTTCGACGAAATTCTGCAGGCCGCCCGGGACGCCGGCGGTCGCCTTGCGTGCCGCGAGCCAGAAGGTCCCGACGAACAGGATGCCGAGAATCCAGGAGACAATGAGGGTGTCGAGATGGATCGCCCAGAAGCCCTCACCCACTTTTGCGTGAGTGAGGTGATGCAGGACGTATTCCTGCGCAACGTCACCACCAGCGGCCATGATTGAGTCCCAGTTATTCGTCGTTCGTCATCGCGCCCACAAGAGCGCGAACCAGTGCATGGCGAGGGCCAGGGCCAGCGTCGTGATCAACGCCGGAAACTGGTCCGCAAACACCATTGCCGCCAGAGCCAGCAAGCCGACGGCGAGGCCAAGCTTCATCGCCTGGGCCCGGTAGAAGGCCGCCAGAAACACTTCGGCGGGCACGTTACCGTCCTGCGGCAGCCGGATCGCCATGTACACGTTCAGCAGCGCCGGCGTGACACCGCCTGCAAGCGCCGCCAGCCCGTTCCCCGGGCTTGCCGTGAACATCAGCCAGGCCGTGCCTGACAGCAGTCCGACCATCAGCTGCGCCGCAGCAATCTGCAACGCGGGTCGGAATATCCGGGGTCGAATCGGCCTCGGCACGGCGACGGGCTCCGGCGCTTCGCTTCGCGCTCTCGTTGCTGCCGGCGCGCACAGGCAGCGGAGTATAAAGACCGGCCGCGCGCAAGGTCAACGCGACATGGCCGGTTGGCGGGTGACTGGCGTCACTGGATGTGGGCGAGAATGCCCTCGAGCTCGTCCATGCTGTTGAACGTGATCTGGAGTTTGCCGCCGCCCTTGCGGCCCGGCTGCACGCTGACGGCCGCGCCCAGGCGTTGGGAGAGATCGTCCTCGAGGCGACGTGTGTCGGGGTCCTTGCGGCGCTCGCGGGCCGGATTGGGCTTGCCGCTCTCGCCCACGGTGCGTCGAACCAGCTGTTCGGTGGCGCGCACGGTCATGCCGCGCGCGGCGACCTTGCTGGCGATCTGCGCCTGCTGGTCGGCACTGAGGCCGAGCAGCGCGCGCGCGTGGCCCATTTCCAGCTCGCCGCTCTGCACCAGTTCCTTGACGCGGCCATCAAGGTCGAGCAAACGGAGCAGGTTGGACACGGCCGCGCGCGATCGACCGACGGCATCGGCGACCTGCTGGTGGGTGAGATCGAATTCCTGGATGAGGCGGCCGATTGCGCCGGCTTCCTCGAGCGGGTTCAGATCCTCGCGCTGGATGTTCTCGATCAGGGAGACGGCCGCGGCGGCCTGTTCGTCGAGATCGCGCACGATCGCCGGGATTTCGTGAAGGCCGGCCTGCTGGGCGGCGCGCCAGCGCCGCTCGCCCGCGATCAGCTCGAAGCCGTCGTCGGCGGCGCGCACGACCACCGGCTGGACCAGACCCTGGGCGGCGATGGAGTCGGCCAGCTCCTGCAGGGCATCCGGGTCGAAGTGCCTTCGCGGCTGATAGCGTCCGCGGCGGATCTGCTCCACCGGCAGATAGCGCAACGCCTCCCGCTTGTCCCGTTCCGATACTTCGGTCACTTCGGAGACCGACTGGCTGTCGCCGAGCAGGGCGTCCAGCCCGCGACCCAGTCCGCGTTTCTTGCTCATGTTGCGCTGTACTCCATTGCGTTACGAGGGGGTTCGGCTCGCGGGGTAACGATCCCGGCGCGCGTGTCAGGCGACGTCGGCACCTTCACCACGCCGCTGGCGGGAATCCTTGCGCAGAACCTCGCCGGCCAGCGCCAGGTAGGCCAGTGCGCCGCGGGACGTGCGGTCATAGTACAGCACCGGCCGACCGTGGCTCGGCGCCTCGGCAAGGCGCACGTTACGCGGAATGATGGTGCGATAGACCTGGTCACCGAAGTGGTCGGCAAGCTGGCGCGATACGTCGCTGCCCAGATTGTTGCGCCCGTCGTACATGGTGCGCAACAGCCCCTCGATCCGCAGGTTCGGATTGACCGTGTCGCAGACGTCTCGGATGGTATTGAGCAGTGCGGACAGCCCCTCGAGCGCATAGTACTCGCACTGCATGGGGATCAGGACACCATCGCTCGCCACCAGTGCGTTCAGCGTCAGGATGTTCAGCGACGGCGGGCAGTCGATGATGATGTACGCGTAGTCGTCGCGGATGGGCTCAAGGGCGCGTTTGAGGCGCTGCTCGCGCGCCAGCTTCTCCATCAGCTTGACCTCGGCCGCGGTCAGATCGCCATTGCCGGGCAACAGATCATAGTGGAGCTGATCAAGATGGACCACCGCGTCGGCCGCGGTGCATTCACCCATGAGCACGTCGTAGGCCGACCGCGTGAGGCGATTCTTCTCGACACCGCTGCCCATGGTGGCATTGCCTTGCGGGTCGAGGTCGACCAGGAGCACACGCCGATGGGCCGAGGCCATCGACGCCGCCAGATTGATGGCGGTGGTGGTCTTGCCGACACCGCCCTTCTGGTTTGCGATCGCTATGATCCGGCCCATGACTCTCGTTCCCCGCCTCGCGTGCGAAACAGCCGGACGGCGTGGCGTTCGGCATCGATACC
>CAZJGZ010000197.1:0-3619 GCA_964545695.1 uncultured Ectothiorhodospiraceae bacterium
ACGTTTATGGCCAGCTCATGCTCGCGCCCGATAAGGTGGTCGTCGAGCTTGCGGCTAAAGGAATACTCATGGCTGGTCGCAAGGTGCCGGATCTTGCGTGATTTCAGCACAGCGTCGAAGATGAGCTCCTGCAGCTCCTGGCTGATCTGTGACGGATCGATCTCCGTGGCCTTGATCTCGGCCTCGACGTCCTTCTCCTCATTCGTCAGGAACTCATAGACCTCGCCGTTGCGCTGGATATAGGTTTCGCGTTCGAGCTTGCCGAGCGCCTCCTCGATCCGGCGGCGCTCCGCCTCCGTGTCCGTCTCGAAGTCGCCCAGGAGCAGCACCGCAATATTGCGCACGGTCGGCTTGAAGCCCTTGATATACTTCACCAGAAAGAGCGCCTTGAGCACCCGCACCGCGAATTCGTCGCCAAGATTGCGCTCGGCGATCTGGATCGATTGCTGCACCTGGGATTTCAACGCCGACCGGATCCCGACGAACATCAGATCGAACGTCGCGAGACCTCCGACGGGCATGTCGGCGAGCTGCTTGGCCACCTCCTGGAACACGCCCAGCATCGAGCGCTCACCGACCGAGCTGTGCTTGCCCTCGAAGGCGTTGTGCTGCGACAGGTTGGTGATCGCCATCTGGAACAGCGTGTATTGATAAGGCGGGAACGGGTAGCTTGCGATGAAGTGCTCGCGATCCTGGAAGTTCTTCAGGCTTTGCGACCCGTCGGCGAAATCGAACAAGGTCCGAAGGTTGTTTTCCTCGCGGTCATAGAGATGGCCGAGCTGCACCCGCCCGGTATCCGTCTTGTCGAGAAGGCGGCGCTGGATGACTTCAGCGACATCGGCCGAATTGAGCGGGATCTTGCAGCCAAAGCGCGCCATGATCTTGGAGAAGTCATTCTCCTGACGGGTATCGAGGTCGCCGATCACCGAAGCCATGTCCTGCTGCGAGGTCACGAGCAGCCAGGCCTGTCCGCGGCATCGGGTGTTCAGGCTCTCGGCGATGCTTTGCAGATTGGTCATCAGCTTGACGTTGTCGGCGATGTATTGGCCAACCTCATCGACGAAAAAGTTGAGCCGAAAGCCCGGCTCCTGACGGTCGATCCACGCCTTCACCGTGTTGGCGAAGTCCTCGATCGAGACGCGCGTGTCCTTGCGGTATTGGCTGAGCAGATCGCTCGCCTCGTCAGGCTGACCCCCGGTCGCCCGTGCGAAGGCGGCCGCTATGGCGGATTTCTCAAGCAGAGCTTGCTCGCGGCCACGCTCCCATGGCTTGCCAGCCGACTCGGCGAAAGCCTCCCGAAAAGCATCGAGCTTGCCACGGCTGTCGAGATCGCGCTCGAACTGCGCGATATGCGGCTGCTTGCCGTAGTAGCCGCACATCTCGTCGAAGACCTTCTGGAACACGGACAGCAGTGCATCCACATCGCCGCGGCTGATCACATCCGCCTTCTGGTCGATGTTGAACAGGATGCTGCGCGAAGGAGCCGACACCGACTTGCGCAGGGCGCCGGCCAACATCGGGTTCGCCGCAACCTCAGGCTTGTTCTGAAACACATCGAGCGCATGCACACCGTCCACCTCGCGGTTTTCCAGAAGCACAGCCATCATCTTGAGCAGGTGCGACTTGCCCGAGCCGAAAAACCCCGAGATCCACACGCCGTTCGCATTGTCGTAGTTGTTGTAGGCGTCCAGGAACTGCTCAAGCCGCTGCGCGATTTCCCCGGTGATGACATACTCTTCGAGTTCCAGCTTCAGCCCGGCCTCGTCATCGGCCTTGATCACGCCATCGATGGGGCGATCGATCGGCTTGGCGAAAATGTCGCGCAGCACTGTCATCGGGTCAAACCTCGTAATTGAAAACGTCGAACGCGCGGTAGTAGCGCTCCGGGGGCACCTTGCCAAAAAGGTGCAGCGCCAGCATCCGGCCCATATGGGCGACATACGCACCGGGGAAGAACATCAACAGCGGGGTCTGCTTGACCGTGCTTTGAAGGTTTTCCAGCACGAGGCTCGCGCGCACATAGGGGTAGACCTCGCCGACGCCGGAGAGGAACACCACGTCGTGCGGCTGCGACTGCATCCGCTCGGCGATCCGGGAGACCAGGTGCTGACGCGGATCCAGAACCCCTTGAAGCAACTCGCGTAGCTCGTCCTTGCCGGTCTCGGGTTCGATTTCGAGAACCTCGTCCAGGATGCCGCGTTCGATCAACATGTCGATGGTCAGATCGAACAGGTTGATGTCGAGAACCCGCACATTCTTGTTGGAAACCTGGCGGAGCAGGCGGTGACGCGCATCCTCCATCTCCACCGCCTGTTCCGGCGGGTACGGGCAGATGAAGAACGGCACCTCGTTACCGAGCCCCTGCCGTGTGAGGAACCGATCGCTGGTGAGCACCCGGAACAGGTGATCGAAGCGCGCCTGGGGGGTCATTTCCGCCGGCATCTCAAGGCCGCTCACTTGCAACACCCGGAAACACGGCGAGGTCAGCAGGTGCCGTGCTTTCAAGCAATGTCCGAAGCGCGCGCGACAGGCTCGCGGTCTGGATGCGGCGCGCGCGGTCGACGATGCCGGCCTCCCGCATCATGCGAAACAGAATCTGGCGAAGCTTATGCGCCGTCGTCGGCGCAATGGCAGCCAGCCCGTCATCCCACTCGGCCTTAGCTTCCAGAAGGTGATCGAAGGTTTCGGGGGGCAGGTCGAGGCGATGGGACAGATACCGCTCACACACGACCTCGATCGCGTATTCGCGAACGAAGCGATAGGCACGGCAAGTGGCCACCCACAGAAGCGCCGCCTGCTCCGCGCGATCGGCACGCTCCACAAGGAAGGCGCGCTCATCCTCATTCAGCTGCGAGAGCCGGTTTACGATCTCGCGCAGGGTGCGCCGGCGGGATGCCGCCTTGGGCAGCGTGGCCAAACCCTCGGCAATCGCTCGGCGGAGCGTGTCGTCCCATGCCTCACCCGGCACATGCAACCGCGCGACCTCCACGCTCTCATTGACGAGCAGACCGCCCGTAACGAAGGACATCTTGTAGGCTTGAGGTTGAGACAACGTCGCGCCCGTCACCCAAACGAGCGGCGGAGATTGTCAGCGAAGTTCCCTGCGATGGAAACTCGCCCGCCACCTCCCCAAGATCGCGCGCCAGCACCCCAATGCTCGGCGCCAGAGATGGCGACGCGAGCATCGGCGGGCATCATCGTACACATGCGGCTTTCACCAATCGAACGCATCAGATTTCTTCACCCGGAGGTAGATACCCCACCCTGCACACATGGCAAAGCAGGCGCAAGCGAACCCATGGGTGGGGGCGCATCAGTTCGCTTGCTGATCCATATCCACGTGATGCCCGTATCGTACGCCATGCCCTCGACCCGCGAGATGATCGTTGCACCGCTCTCGTCGTTATCGCCACGTTATGGCGAGGTCCGCGACCGGCACTCGGGTGGTGGATTTATTCTTGCGCCGCGGCGGGCCCGCGGCCCCCGCACAAGCCGATTAGGGTCGCTGGCATCCACTATGCTGGCTGATCATTGGCGCTCTGGTCGCGGGTTCGAACTGCCCGTCAAGTCGCGCCCAGGGTGCTGGATGTCCTCAGGTTACCACGACTTTTCGACAAGC
>CAZJGZ010000198.1:0-3582 GCA_964545695.1 uncultured Ectothiorhodospiraceae bacterium
AGCGCTGATCGGCCAGCAGCCGCTCGAGATCCGCCGGACGCAGATCGGCGGTGGCGACAACCGGCAGCGCCAGCAGCGACATCCCTCCGAACAGTAGTGCAATCCTGCAGCAATGCCATGCAGGACGCCCACAATCCGTTGCCGGACCACGGGCCAAAATCTCCCCCATACCCATCTTGCCCCCTCAGGCTGCCCGCTGCATGTTCATTATCGTGTTTCACGGAAAGATACCCCCATCCGGCAGCAAGTACAATCCGCCACGCGGGGCGTCGGTGCGGGCGCATCCGGGGGCATCGGGCCGGGCGCATCGACCGTGGGATGGAGCGAACAGGCTGGCTGGGAAGCAGGGATGTTGACCACACCCGCGATCGAAGCGAATCAGCGGTCGCGGATCGCGGGCAGCAGCGAGTCGTCCAGGATGGCGTGCACCCGCCGCAGATGGGCGCTGCGCGCCGCCGGCGGTGTCGGGTCCGAGGTCAGCACCACGGTCAGCGCCAATTCGGGTACCACATAGAGGAACTGCCCACCGTAGCCCCAGCCGAAGTAGACCGCCTCGCCGGCCAGGTCGGTGATGAACCAGCCATACCCATAGTAGCCATCGTGGTAGCGGGACTGCCCGCGCGGCGTCCAGCTCTGCTCGACCCAATCCCCGGGCAACACGCGCCGGCCGTCGATCACACCATCCAGACGGTACAACTCGCCGAGCTGCAGCAACGCCAGCGGCGACAGGCTCATGTTGTTCCCGCCGAAATACACGCCCTGCGGGTCGGTCTGCCACGCCGGGATGGTGATATTCAGCGGTTCGCCCAGCCATTCCCGCGCCAACGCCAGCGTGCTGCGGCCCGTGGCCGCGGTCAGCGCGCCGGAGAGGATGTGGGAGTTGCCGGTCGAATAGAGCATGCGCCCACCAGGCTCATCGACAAACGGGCGCGCCAGCGCATCGGCCACCCAGTCCTCACTCGATACCCAGGCACCATAGTTCGCGCCCGAGGTGCGCTCGAGGCCGGCCTGCATGGACAGCAGATGACCGACCGTGACGCGCTCGATGCCCTCCGGAGCACCCGCCGGCACGAGGTCCCCAAGCAACTCGACCACCGGCTGGTCGACGCCGGCGACGGCGCCCTGTTCGATGGCTGCCCCCACCAGCGCCGCGATGAAGGTCTTGGCCAGCGACTTGGTATTGGCCGGCTCGCGCAGCCCCGGCCCCCGGAAGTTGCGCGTCGCGACGCGCTCACCATCGACGGCGACCACCAGATTATGGCTGCGTTCCAGCTCGCCGAGCGCCGCTACGGCTGCCTCCAGGCGCTCGCCCGCAGTCGCCGCCGGCACCGGCACGCTTGCAAGCAACAATGCGGCGATGAGCAGGAAACGCGAAGCAGTCATTCGCGACACGGCAATACGCTCATGATGCTTTCCGCCTGATTCGCCGCGCTGGCGTGGCGGGATGTGAACGAGGGACCGCGTGTCCATGCGCGCTCAGCGATGTACCCGCGGCAAGGCGCGCAGCGCCCGATCCAGCTGATCGAGATCCACACCGGCGGTCGCCGGCTGGATGACCTCGAGCCGCGGCCGGCATTCGGCCTCCGGGTTACTCGCCGGCTGCAATGTGCCCACGCCATCGCTGCAGTTCAGCGTCTGCCAACCCTGCTCGGTCGGCACCATGCCCTTCATCCGCTCCGCCGGATAGGCGGCCATCACCTCGGCCAACGCATCGTGACGCCAGCGCACGTCGGCAGGCAGCAGCCAGCTGCGGCCGACATAACCATCCGCCTGGCGATCCACCACCACCCAGTCCCGCGGATCACCGCTGTGGGCGGGCGATGCGTGATCGTGGCCATGGTCATCGTCGTGGCCGTGATGATCGTGATCGCGCGAATGCGCCTGCGCCAGGAACGCGCGCGCCTCCGGAAACAGTGCAGCGCCACGATCAAGCCGCGCGCGATCGAGATGCGCCACGTCCAACGCCCCATCGCGCACCACGACCACATGCGGTCGCGGCGGCGTCAGTTGGCGGACATGCTCTTCCAATGCCGTGATATCGGCCTCCGCGTACAAATCGGCCTTGTTGGCCACGAGCACATCGGCCAGCGCCACCTGATCGATCCAGTTCGGATGCTCGCGATGCCTTGGCGACGCCAGATGGCGGGCGTCGACCACGGTAATCGTCGCGCGCAGATCGAGCACACGCTCGTACGGCGGCGTGGTCAGCGTGCGCAGGATCTGCGCCGGATGGCCGAGTCCGGTGGGCTCGATCAGCACCCGATCAGGGTTCTCCTGGCGGATCAGGCGGTTCAGGCCAACAGTGAACATTTGTGCGGACACACAGCAGATGCAGCCGCCCGGGACCTGCTCCACGCCCACGCCGCTCGCGTCCAGCAGATCGCCGTCGATGCCGACCTCGCCGAATTCGTTGACCAGCACGGCCCAGCGCTCACCGCGCGGACGCTGCGCCAGCAGCGCGCGGATCGCCGTCGTCTTGCCCGTACCGAGAAACCCCGTCACCAGATTGGCGGCGATGCCCTCGTAACCCTTGCCTGTCTGCACCACGATCTCCCACGCGGACACATGTCCGAGCCCGGCCTGCAATGATCGAGGATCCAGTGTACGCCCGCTGTCGAGACGTCGAGCGCGGCGCTGTCAGCACCCGCAACGATGTGTACCGCCGCGCCCGTGCACCCCTCGCAGTCGGCTGTCACAATCGGGCCATGACACGCTTCTTGCCACCACCGGTTGTTCTGGTCATCGCCGCCGGGTTGATGCTGCTGACCCATGCCCGCCTGCCTGCTGCCGCGATCCAGTTTCCCGGGCAGACGCTGGTCGCCCTGATCATCGCGGGCATCTCGCTGTTGCTCGTCGCCGCAGCCGCTGTGCATTTCCGCCGGGCGGGAACGACCGTCAATCCGGTCCAGCCGGAAAACGCCAGCCAGCTGGTTGCTACCGGCCCCTACCGCTACAGCCGCAACCCGATGTATGTCGCCGACGTCGGTCTGCTGCTCGCGTTCGCCGTGTATCTCGGCTCCCCCGCGAGCGTGCTCGGGATTGCGGCCTTCATCGCCTGGATCCACTGGCTGCAGATTCGGCGCGAGGAGGAGGCGTTGCTGACGCACTTCGGCGCCGACTACGCCCGCTACTGCGAGCGCGTGCGCCGTTGGCTGTGACCATCGCTTGCGGGCAACCCGCCTGACGCGCAGGCTATCGCGACGCGGGCTGCCGCAGAGAGCCTGCGGCGGCTCGCCGCCGCCAGCGCGGGTTCCGCGAGACATTCATCGGCCTTGCCGCAGGCTGATCCGTGGCGCGTCAGCCCAGATCCGGCTCGGTCGAGCGATAGCATTCGAGCTGCTGGATCCGATCCCACCACGCCTGGAAACCGGGCGCGCAGAACACCTTGTCGGCGTCCTCGACCAGACCGACATAGAAACATGCGGGTGCGAGATAGAAGTCGGCCAGTGACGGCTGATCGCCGGCGATGAAGGGCGAGTCGCCGCGGATCTTCATCAGCTCCGTCAACACCTTGTGCGCCTCGTCGATCGAGCGCGCGAGAAAGTCCGGCCCCGGATTGCCGAGGAAATCGGGGAACAGGTG
>CAZJGZ010000199.1:0-3505 GCA_964545695.1 uncultured Ectothiorhodospiraceae bacterium
TGTCCTCGATTCCCACCCGCCTCGCGACGATGCCCTAAGTCCGACAGGCTGCTAGCCGAAAAGCTCCGCCTGATCCCCCGATCGCGCCGGTCGACGGAAGTGGCTCGCCGTGGGCCTGATCCGTCGATCGGCATCGATGCCGGCCTGGCGGCAGGCTCGACGAAAGCGCTGGTCCAGCAGCTGGGCCCATGGGCCGCTCCCCCGCATGCGCCGGCCGAAGGACGCGTCGTAGCATTCGCCGCCGTGGCAGTCCCGCAACCGGGACTCGACGCGGGCGGCGCGTTGCGGGTAGTGCAGATGGAGCCAATCGAAGAACAGTTCGCGCACCTCGAGGGGCAGTCGCAGCAGGATGTAACCGGCCGTGCGCGCGCCGGCCGCGGCTGCCGCGCTGACCAGGCGTTCGATCTCGTGATCGGTGAGGGCGGGAATGACCGGAGCGATGAGGGTGCCACAGGGGATACCGGCAGCGGACAGGCGCTCGATGATCTGCAACCGGCGTTCCGGCGCCGCCGCCCGTGGCTCCAGCCGCCGCTTGAGCGGGCGATCCATGCTGGTGAGGCTGACCATCACCGATACGGCGTCGAACCTCGCCAATTCCTGCAGAAGATCGAGGTCACGCTCGATCAGCGCACCCTTGGTAATGATCGTGACCGGATGGCGGTATTCCGCCAGTACGGTCAACAGTGATCGTGTGACGCGGTATTCGCGCTCGATGGGCTGATAGGGATCGGTGTTGGCGCCGAGCGTGATCGGCGCGGCCTCGTACTTCGGATGACGGATCTCGGCCTCGAAGCGAGTGGCGGCATCGGCCTTGCGCAGCAACCGGCTCTCGAAGTCCTGACCCGGTGACAGACCGATGCGCGCGTGGTCGGGCCGCGCAAAGCAGTAGATACAGCCGTGCTCGCAGCCACGATAGGGATTCAGCGAACGGTCGAAGGGCACATCGGGCGATCGGTTCCAGGCGATCATGCGCCGTGCCTGATCGATGCCTACTTCTGTACGCAACGAGGGCAGGGGCTCGTCGAGGCTGCCCCAGCCATCGTCGATGGCTTCGCGCCGACAGGCCTCGAAGCGGACATCGGGATTGCCGGTGGCGCCGCGGCCCTTGCGGGCAGTCCGGCTGGTGATTTCATCGCTCATGCAGAGACTGTATAGGAATACAGTAGTTGTGTCATGAGGTCGGCATCCCTGTCCCGGTTGACCCGGCTTCGATCAGCCGGGTCGGCAGGCCGTTGGAAAACAGCCTGCCGATGCGGGACAGGGATGTCGCGCGGCCAATCGGACACTGGACGTGTCTGATTGGCCACAGCCGGATGTGGGCATGAACGGGTCCGGCATGTTGCACAAGGCCGGATGGGCCCGGTTCGGCGAGCCCTCAGTGATTGTCGTGCCCGTGATCGTCACTCCCATGCTCACCGTCCGTGTCGTATCCACGCTCGGCCAGCCAGGCGCGCATCTGTTCAATCTCGGCCTCCTGGGCCTCGATGATCTCGTGGGCCAGGGCACGGATTTCCTCGTCCTCGCCATGCTCGAGCACGACCTCCGCCATTTCGATGGCGCCCTGGTGGTGCGGAATCATGCCCTTGAGGAAGTCGATATCCGCGTTACCGGTGAAATCGACGTTCATGCCTTCATGCATGCGCTCGTTGATCTTGCGAAACGCCTGCACGGAAGCTGGCTCGTCACTGGCATTGGCGCCGCCGTGATCATGATCATCGCTTGCGTGCACCGGACCGCCGGTGGCGATGACCAGCAGCAGGATCAGTGGGAATGTTTTCGTGATGCGGAAATTCATGAGTCTCTCCAGTCTGTTTGAGTCTGCAATTACTTCGATTTCGGGCGCTGGCGTGCCGCGCTTGCCTGCGGCTGCGACAGGCGGGATCCGGGATCAGATTCGAAGTCGTTGCGTGATCAGGTACAGATCCTGAAGAGGGAGCAAGGCGGCCGAGGTGTTCGCACGCAGGCCGATTGCGCGGTTCGGGGGGTATGCCACGCGCACTTCGGCAACAGCGATGGCGGTAGCTTGCCGATCGTCGGAGCCGGCCTCGCTTGCGTCACGCCGCGGCAGGACCCGTGGGCCCAGCGTCCCGGCGATGGGGTCGTGGTGGCAGCCCTTGTCCGCCAGGGCTGAGGGGCCGACCGCACCGATTCCGGCAGGCGGCGTTCCCATGGTCAGAATCAGTATCAGACCGAGGAGTGAGCACGCGGCAAGGGATGGCAGCATGCGTGGCCGTTGGCGGGACCCGGAGCCCATGCTTCGCTCCGTCCCGCCGGGGGGCTTCCCGGGTAGACCGCAGCGGTTCTCAATACCCATGGAATCGATTCCGTAGCCGTGAGGGCCGAGGTCGGTAGAACGGATCATGGCGCCAGAATGGATCGTGGTAGCCGGGATAAGGGGCGTAGTAGAGCTGCGGGTCGCGTTGTGCCCAAAGGTAGACGGTTTGGGCCTGAAGGCGCGCAAACCGGTAGTCGTATTCGCCGACCGGTCGCGTCTCAAAGCCGGTCAGCGGGCCGACCACGGTCACCAGGCTACCGTCCGGAAATCCCGCGGGGTCGAGAAAGCCTTGCTGGCAGGCGAGGAAGCGCCGTCCCGTCATGCCGTTTTCGAGCGGACGGGACTCGCGGTCGAGACGCAGCGACAGGATTTCCAGGCAGGTTCGATCCTGCTGAGGCGTTACGTCAAGCACGCGGCCACCCCAGCGGACCTCGGTGCCGATGTCGTCGGCATCCGCATCGGCTGGCGCGAGCGGCGGAAAATCGCCCCGCAGCTGCTCCGGCGTGCCTGCACAGCCGGCCAGTACGGCCGTCAGTGCCAGGATCACACCGTGACGCCAGCGGCGAGAAAGGAATCGATGCGGCATGAGTCATGTGCCTCCGGATGATTGCTTTCGACCACGATCGTCGCCAACGGTTTCCCCCGGGCCGTGAATCGCCGCCGCACCCCTGAGCCAAGCCTTCGCAGCCGGGCAGCGGCCGGCTTCAGGGTCCGTCCGCTGCAACGAAGCGAGCCGCTGTCGGTTATACTTGCGCCTTTGCGCCAATCGGAATACCGCCATCATGCCATCACTCGTCCTGTTATCGGGCAGTTTGCGTCGAGAATCGCTGAATACCCGCCTTGCACGCAATCTTGCCGATCTCGCACCGGCGGACTGCCGCTGTGAATTGATGACACCGGCCGGGATTCCGCTCTATGACGGCGATGCCGAAACCGCCGACGGTGTGCCGGAGGCGGTGGAGCGGCTCAAGGACGCGGTTGCGGCCGCTGATGGGCTGGTCCTGATCACGCCCGAATACAACCAGGGCATACCGGGCGTGCTGAAGAACACGATCGACTGGATGTCACGTCCGCCCGGTGACCGTGAACGGGTCTTTGACGGTCGGGCTGTCGCGGTATGCGGGGCGACTCCGGGCGGAGCCGGCACGCGCACGGCGCAGAATGCCTGGCTGCCTGTCCTTCGCGGTCTGGGCATGCAGTTCTGGGCCGGCGGAAGCCTGTTCGTGCCCG
>CAZJGZ010000200.1:0-3504 GCA_964545695.1 uncultured Ectothiorhodospiraceae bacterium
GGGCGGAAAGCCGACGGTGAGGTAGCAGCATTGCGCACGCAGCATATGGCTTTAGCTGCCAGTCAGTGCTCTGTGCTCGGCGGATCAATATCTGGAATTTCAAGCGAAAGCCCTCGCTGTTCTGCGCTCTCTTTAACCGCGATCCGCATCGCTTCACTTCTTTGCAGAAGGCGGCGGAAGCGGGCCTCATCCAGCACAAGCAGGGTTGAATGACTGATCGCTGTGATTTGGGTTCGCCGGCCTTGCCTGCTCAAGAGGGACAACTGCCCGAACATCTCGCCGCGACCCAGCTTGATCTTCTGAGCCGCTGTTTCGACCTGGACCGCTCCGGAGGCGATGAAGCAAACCTCGCGGGGCACGTCGCCCTTGCGCATCAGGACGTCGCCGGGCTGGACATAACGCGCCTTCAGCGCCTTGGCCAGGCGGGTGCGGGCGGCGTCGTCCATGTCGGCGAAAAGGGGAAACTGCCGCACAAGTTCGCTCTTCTGCACCGCCAGATCAAGGGCCGGGCGCGCTTCGGCGCGCTTGCGTTTTTCGGCCAGTTCCCTCTTGAGCGTGGTCAGAAGCTCCCGGCCGATCAGCCCATCCTGATAGAGGACGTCGTATTCCCGTTCTTCCAGCCGGAGCGACGTGCGGCGAATGAAGCGGCGTTCGATCTCCTCCGCATAGCCCGGATATTGCAGGCGCAGACCGTCGAGCGCCGATTGCGTTTCATCCTCACGCCGTTTCAGCAGCTCGTGCAGAAGATCGGCCACCCTGCGGCCGTGAATACGGCGGATCTTGCCGTCGATATAGCCGTGCAGGTCGCGCAGGATCAGCCGCTGGTTCAGCAGGATCTCGAATCTGTCCGCGGTCATGCGGCTCAGCAGGCCGGACAGACCCAGCCGGTTGTGCAGCATGACCGCGAAACTGTACCACCGCCCGCGCGCAAGGCTGAGGCGCCCCGTCGTGCGGTATTCGTCGCGCCCTCCGGCCCGCGTGCGTTCGATCAACCGGTCGGCGTCTGACAGCATGGCTTCAGCCAGTCGCGCGGAAATCTGCTGTTCGCGGAAGGCCTCCAGGATCATGTCGCGCTCGCGCCCGGCCAGCGCGACCAGGCCCAGCGTGATGCGGTCCCGGTCGCCGATCTCGTCGGCGGCCTCGGCCTTGCCCATGGCGTCGTCGAGCCGTGTCGCAAAGCGCTTGGCCTCGGAACGGACGATCTCGCGTGTCAGTTCGTGGCGCTTGGTCGTGTTCGCGACTTCCCCGCGCACATTCTCCAGTGCGACGGCGATCACCTGGTTCGATAGTGCCCGGTCCAGTCGCGACAGCCTGTCCAGTCCCAGGAACGAAATGATCCAGCGCAGGGTGGTCCCCTGAAACAGAAGCGTAAAGAGCGTGAAGCCGGTGGCGAGGATGCCGACTTCGCGCTG
Organism: uncultured Ectothiorhodospiraceae bacterium; assembly: GCA_964545695.1. GTDB lineage: Bacteria > Pseudomonadota > Gammaproteobacteria > XJ16 > Halofilaceae > Halofilum. Next base: position 1,413 of record CAZJGZ010000200.1, read on the forward strand.
AATATCGGCCGGCACGCGCAGGTTTTCGGTCACCGCCAGCGCCAGGGCCAGCGTGACCGCCCCGCGCAACCCGCCCCACAGGATGGCGACGCGGTAGGGACGATCAACGCGGGGCGACAGGCGCGCGGCCGTCAGCAGCGGTAAAACGCCGTAGAGCATGAACAGGCGTGCGAAAGTGGCCGCAACGATCACCACGCCGATCAGCGCAAGGTCGCGCAACTGGACGTCCCCCAGCAGGCGCGGAACCAGAAAGGCAGCAAGCAGAAAGATCAGTGCGCCAGCCCAATGGGCCAGCACATCCCAGACCTCGCGCAGATAGGCCCAGCTGGCCGGCGTCAGGCGGCCGGGGCCAAGATAGTTCAGCGTCATCCCGGCCACCACCACGGCGATCACGCCGGAAAATCCCAGCACCTGATCGGCCACCAGATAGGTGACATAGGGCAGCGCCACGCTCAGCGAGACCTGCGCCAGGGGGTAGCGGCGCATCAGCGCGAAGAGCGCGACACAGACCCGCGCGAAGATCCAACCGATCCCGATCCCGCCGAAGACCAGCGTCGGAAAGCCCACCAGCGCGTCGCGCAGCGTGGGGTTCGGCACGCCCAACATCACGAAGGTCAGGAAGAAGCCGAACAGCGCGATGGCAGCGGCGTCGTTCAGCAGGCTCTCGCCCTCGACGATCCGGGTCAGGCGCTGCGGGGCGGCGATGTTGCGAAATATGCTGACAACCGCCGAGGGATCGGTTGTTGCCACAATCGCGCCCAGCATCAGGCAGGCCATCAGCGGCAGCGTGGTGAAGGGCGTCAACGCAAAGCCAATGACGAAAGTCGCCACCACCACCGCCAGCACCGCCATGACCAAGATCGGCACCCAGTCATCAGCCATCCGGCGCAGGTTCAGCCCCAGTGAGACCTGGAACAGCAGCGTCGGCAGCAGGACCGCCAGAAAGACGCTTGAGCGGATGTTCAGCTCGAACATCTCGACGGCCAATGGCAGGCCAAGGAAGTCGCGACCGTGATCGGCCAGAAACACCGCGCCAAGGCCGATCAGCGTGCCGATTATGGCCAGCACCACCGTGTAGGGCAGCCGCGTGCGGTCGGCCAGGGGCTCGCTCAGGGAGATGACGATGAACAGCGCAGCAACAATGCTGACGAGCGAGATGACATCCATGACGGACCCAGCGACTGCGATGGCAGCCTTGCAAAAGACAAGATCGGGAAACCCGCCCTCAAATGCTTTGTTTTACCCTTTGCGTCAATCGTCACGCGGGTGATTTCTGTCTTCCAATGCCTTGATCTGGCGCATCAATCCGACCGCTTCCTCGACATCGATCTGACAGGCGATTCCGGCACCGCGTTCGGTCTCGAAGCAACCCACACTGGAAATGCGCGCCAGAACATCCGCAGCGACGCTTTCCTCCACCAGCCAGAAGGCCAGATTGCGGTGTGATGCGACCTCAAGCCCAAGGAACTTTCGCTCTGGCTCAAGCCCTTCACCTCGCGCCGAAGTGATGACGGTGGAGCCTGTCGCCCCGGCGGCGCGCGCGGCCTTGAGCACCTCGTCAAGATGGGCGTCGGGCAGGAAGGCGAGGATCAGTTTGAACTTCATGAGGTCCCCCTTTCGGTATCGCGAGCGACGGACGCCCGGCGTCGGATGATTTCTGTCAGTATGGCAGCGGCCAACACCGAGATGCCCGAGCATATCATGGCCAGCACGATCATCCCGAACCCGTCGGCCAGCCCGCTGCGCCCGGGCAGCGTTTCGGCCACGGCCACGCCATAGGCTGCGATGATCGGAACCGTGACGACCGAGGTCGCGACCGCGCCACTGTCGAGCGCCAGCGGCACGAGCGCGCGGGGCGCGATGGAAGCCAGACCCACCAGCAGGGCGACCGCAGGAACCAGCACCATCGCCATTGGCAGCCCCCAGACCAGCCGCAGCCCGGCCAGCCCAAGCCCCAACCCGAAACCAAGGGCCACCGCGATGCGCAGCACCATCGGCCGGACCGTGCCGCCGCTCAGGTCGCGCACCCGGTCTGCCGTGGCTGCCAGCGTCGGTTCGATCAGGGCGGCGGTCGCGCCGATGGCCACAGCAA
>CAZJGZ010000201.1:0-3488 GCA_964545695.1 uncultured Ectothiorhodospiraceae bacterium
TGGACGACCCCATGGAGCCGCAGGTCGCGCGCGTGATCGAACTGAATGATCCGCGTGCCAGCGTGCTGCAGTTCCGCTATTTGTTCGTCACCGACGCCGATGGCATGAGCGTGATCGATGTCACCCGCCCCGAGCGCGCGAAACGCGTCGAAGGCGCGCAGATCCCGCTGGCCGATGCCCGCGGCATCGAGATCGTGCGCACGCACGCCTACGTTGCTGCCGGTCACGAGGGGCTGGCCATCATTGATGTCGAGCAGCCGGAAACACCCGAGCTCTACCGCTTGTTCGATGCCGATGGCGTGATCAATGACGCCCGCGATGTGACCGTCGGCTCGTCCTATGCCTCGACCTTTGCCTACGTCGCCGACGGCGTAAACGGCCTGCGTGTGGTGCAGCTCACCTCGCCCGACCGTACACCCGGTTTCTACGGTTTCGCGGTCGATCCCGAGCCCGAGCTGATTGCCTCGTTCAACACGCGCCGGCCCGCCACGGCGCTGTCGCGGCCACTGGAACGCGATCGCGCGGTCGACGAAACCGGACACCAGATCGCCGTCTTCGGCCGAATCGGCTCACGCCCGTTCAATCGTGAGGAGATGGAGCGGCTCTACCTCGACGAGCACGGCGAGCCCTGGTACGTCACACACGATCCGGAATGACTGCGACCGGCGCCACATCCGCCGCCGACGTCACACTGTCCGCTCACGGGCTGCAGTGTGTGCGTGGCGGCCGCACGCTGATCCGGGGTCTCGATCTCACCGTCGAGGCCGGCCGGCCGGTGCACCTGCTCGGCGTCAACGGCAGCGGCAAGACTACCCTGCTGCGCACGCTCGCGAGTCTGCGCCCACCCGAGGCGGGAGAGATCCACTGGTGCGGGCACCGGCTCGAACGGGTTCGCTCCGAATTCCTGCAGACGATGGCCTATGTCGGTCACGCCGCCGGGCTCAAGCAGGACCTGACTGCGCGTGAGAACCTGGCCGCGCATCTGGCCCTGGCCGGGCGCCAGCCGGTGGAGTCCATCCCCGCTGCACTGGCCGCGGTGGGGCTGCGCCGCCTCGCAGACCGCCCGGTGCGGCGCCTGTCGGCCGGCCAGGCGCGGCGGGTCGCACTGGCGGGCCTGCGCCTGACCGCCGCGCAGCTGTGGATCCTCGATGAGCCGTTCACGGCACTCGATGCCGATGGGCGTGAACTGATCCGCGATCTGTTGATCCGGCATTGCACGGCCAGCGGCTTGGCCATACTGACCAGCCATCAGCCGATCGATTTCGGTCCCCTGCCGGTCGATGAAATCCGCCTCGGAGCGGAATCTTGATCGCCGCCGCCCGCGCCGTCCTGGTGCGCGATCTGCGCCTCGCGCTGCGCCACCGCAGCGCCATGGCTCGCCCACTCGTGTTTTTCGTGCTGGTCGCGGCCCTGTTCCCGCTCGCCATCGGCCCGGAGCGCAGCGTGCTCGCCCCGCTGGCGCCGGGCATCATCTGGGTGGCAGCACTACTGGCCGCGCTGCTCGGCGCCGAAGACCTGTTCGGCGAGGATTTTGCCGACGGCACGCTGGAGCAACTGGTGCTGTCGCCCTACCCCGCACCGCTGCTGGTCCTGGCGCGTATCACCGCCCACTGGCTGACCACCGGGCTGCCGCTGGTACTCGTATCGCCGCTGATCGCACTGTTCCTGCAGTTGCCACTGCAGGCACTACCGGTATTGCTGCTTACGCTGTTGCTGGGGACACCGTTCCTGTCGCTGGTCGCTGCCATGGGTGCGGCATTGACGGTTGGATTGCGCACGGGCGGCCTGCTGCTGGGGCTGCTGGTCCTGCCGCTGTATGCGCCCGTGTTGATCTTTGCCGCCGGCGCGGTGGAACGCGCGAGCGCAGGCCTTCCAGTTGCCGGGCCGCTCTACTTCCTCGCCGGCATGCTCGCCCTGGCGATCACCCTGGTCCCGCTGGCTACTGCGGCGGCAATCCGGGTCAGCCTGGAATAGATGCATGACGGGTCGGATACAGTCGCCGCGCATGGTGGAACGGGGTAGAATCCCTGCAAATCTGTTTCAAGGAAGAGGCTGGCACGGCCCCGCCGCATGGCGTCGGTTTCCAACCATCAGCCGGTAGCAAGCATGTTCGTCTGGTTCCACAAGCTCGGCTCGCCGCCACATGTATACCGCCTGTCATTGCGCCTGACGCCGTGGCTCGGCGGGCTCACGCTTGCCCTGCTTGGCATCGGCACCTTCTGGGGCCTGGTGATCGCGCCGCCGGACTACCAGCAGAGCGACAGCTACCGCATCATCTTCATCCACGTGCCGTCGGCCTGGCTGTCGATGTTCGTCTATGTGGTCATGGCGAGCGCCGGTGCGGTCGCGCTGGTGTGGCGGATGAAGCTGGCCGAGGTGGTCATGCGCCAGGCCGCGCCGCTGGGTGCATCGTTCACCCTGCTGACGCTGATCACGGGCTCGCTCTGGGGCAAGCCGATGTGGGGTACGTGGTGGGAATGGGACGCGCGCATGACCTCGGAGCTGATCCTGCTGTTCCTCTACCTCGGTGTGATCGCGCTGCAGTCCGCGTTCGAGGATCCGCGCACGGGTACACGCGCGGCGGCCATCCTGGCGCTGGCCGGAACGGTCAACATCCCGATCATTCACTATTCGGTGGTCTGGTGGAACACCCTGCACCAGGGGCCCACCATCATGAAACTGGACACGCCGTCGATCACGCTGGACATGTTGCTGCCGTTGCTCGTCATGGCCGTGGCATTCAAACTCTGTTTCGTGACCCTGCTGCTCAAGCGCACTCGTTGCGATCTGCTCGAATCCGAGGCGAACAGCGGCTGGGTGAGACGCCTGCGACAGGTGCATAATGTGGGATCGGGGGGGACCGCTTAGCAATGGACGCATTCCGCGAATTCGTTTTCATGGACGGATACGCCGTCTATGTGTGGACGTCGTATGCCGCCGTGGCCACGGTGCTCCTGCTCAACTGGTTGCTGCCCCATCTGCGCGAACGCGCACTGCTGCGTGGCGGCGATGATGACGACGCCGGAGACACACCATGACGCCCGCCCGCCGACGTCGGCTCTACGGCATCGCCGCACTCATTCTCGGTGGTGCCGCTGCCACCTCGCTACTACTCGCCGCGTTCCGCGAGAATCTCGTCTATTTCCACTCGCCGTCCGAGATCGTCCGGGGCGAGGCCCCGGCCGAGCGCAAGTTCCGGATCGGCGGCCTGGTCGAGCATGGCAGCGTCAGTCGTGATGGCGAAACACTCGCCGTGCGCTTCGTACTGACCGACACCGCCGAAAGCGTGCCCGTGAGCTATCACGGCATCCTCCCCGACCTGTTCCGCGAAGGTCAGGGCATCGTTGCCAACGGCCACCTGAACGCGAATGGCGAATTCATCGCCGCCGAGGTTCTGGCCAAGCACGACGAGAACTACATGCCGGCCGAGGTCGCCGAGGCGCTGGAACGCGCCGGTGCCGACGCCGCCACGCTCGAAGCCGTTCAGA
>CAZJGZ010000202.1:0-3477 GCA_964545695.1 uncultured Ectothiorhodospiraceae bacterium
CATCATGGCAGCTTGTCCGCATGCGAGAGTGCCCGCTCGTACTCGTGGCGGAAGGTCTGCAGGGAACTGGCCAATACGGTGGCCGCACCATCGACCAGGCCGCAGCGCCCACTGCCGGGTAGGAGCGCGACCAGGTTGTCCAGCGCCTGCAGGTCGTCCGGCTGGCCCCAGCCCTGTTCAATGCGCTGCAAAAGGCGTGCCGCCTGATGGGTGCCGATCTTGCACGATGGACATTGACCGCAGGAGCTGTCGGCGAAGAAGGCCACGTATTCGGCTGTCTTGCGCACGATGCTCGTGTCCGTGCCGACCACGATCATGGCCCCCGTGCCCAGGCGTGAACCGCGTGCGCGCAGGCTGTCGAAGTCCAGCGCGACGTCGAGATCGGCAGCGGTGAGCAGGGTATTCGACGGGCCGCCGGTAAACACTGCCTTGAACGTCGCGTCCGCGAGTATCCCGCCGCCCAGGTCCTCGATCAGGTCGCGCAGCGTAGTGCCCATGGGAAGTTCGTGCAAACCCGGGTGCAGGATGTCGCCGGACAGGGAGAACAGCTTGGTGCCGGGCGCGGTGCGCCCGAGGCCGCGGAACCAGCTCGCCCCGTGGCGCAGTACGTGCGTGGCCAGGGCGAGGGTCTCGACGTTGTTGACCAGTGTCGGTGCACCATGGACGCCGTCCTGCGCGGGCCATGGGGGTTTCACGCGCGGGAACGGGAAGCCGCCATTGACGGCCGCGATGGCCCCCGTTTCCTCGCCACCTACGTAGTGGCCCGAGCTCGCCTGCACCGTCAGCTCCAGCGGTTGGTGCAGCTGCTCGCCGATCCGGTCGAACAGGGCGTGCTGTCGCCACTGCGACGCAGCCGCTTCGAGCCCGCCGATCGTGCCCGCCGCACGCGGGTTGGCGTAGATGACCACGTGCGTCGCGCCGGTCGCCACGGCGGCGATCAGTGCGCCCTCGATCACCTGGTGCGGTGTCTGTGTCAGCAGGAAGTGGTCCTTGAACGTGCCGGGCTCGTCCTCGTTGCCATTGCACAGGATCCATTTGGTCTCGGCATCGGCCTCCGCCACGGCCTGCCACTTGGTCGCCGCCGGGAAGCCGGCACCGCCCATGCCGCGCAGGCCGGCATCGGCGAGGGTGGGGATGATCGCCGCGGGCTCGGCGAGGGCATGCTGCAGCCCCGTGCCACCGCCCGCGGCCAGCCAGGCCGCCAGGTCGGTCGTTTGCGCGTCTGTCGCCGTCAGGACCTTCATGCGGCCGTCTCCCGACGGGCACGGATACGGCCTTGAATATCGGCGTTGCCGTAGCCGGGGAAAACCACGGGGGCGCGGCGGTCGAGCGGCAGACCGGCATGGATGAGTGCGCGTTGCCAATCACCGAGATGGGTAATGCCGACCGCGCGCTGCGAGGCGGTGCGCATCGTCGTCACCGCCGCCTCACCGGCACGTCGGCCGTAGACCACGGTCTCCAGCAGGGCATTGCCCATCAGGCGATTGCGGCCATGGATGCCGCCGGCGATCTCGCCGGCGCACAACAGGCCCGGCACCGAGCTTCGACCGGCGGTATCCACGGCGACGCCGCCGTTGTGGTAGTGCAGGGTGGGTGCGATCAGCAGGGGTTCGGTGGCCGGATCGATGCCGGCCTTGTGCGCAAGACGTACCAGCGTGACCAGGTGAGCCTGCAGAACCCCCGGGCGTTCCCGTTCGAGCGTGGGGGTGTCGAGCAGGACGCCGGTGAGCCCGTCGCGGTGCACGCCGCGCCCGGCATCGATTTCGCGCAGGATGGCCGCGGCGACGACATCGCGCGGGGCGAGTTCATCGATGAAGCGCACACCCTCGCCGTTGATCAGCCGGGCGCCGAGGGCGCGTACGGCTTCGGTGATCAACAGGCCGCGCAGATGGCGTGGCCAGGCCAGCCCGGTCGGGTGGTACTGGAAGCTGTCGACGTGGCGCAGACGGGCGCCGATGCGATAGGCCAGCACCAGGCCGTCGGCGGTAGCGCCGTAGTGGTTCGAGGTCGCGCTGCCGCCCAGATGGATCCGGCCCGCACCGCCGGTGGCCAGAATGACCGCGCCGGCGCGCACCTGCACCAGGCGCTGGCGCTCGAGATCAAGGAGTACCGCGCCGGCACAGCGCCCATGCGGATCGGTGAGCAGCTCCAGCGCGGCGTAGCGCTCGCGCACTTCGATGTCCGACTGCAACAGCACCGCCTCGCGGATGGCGCGCATCATCTCCAGGCCGGTGAAGTCGCGATACGACAGCAGCCGGGCGACGGTCGTGCCGCCGGGGCGGAGCCGACGCAGGGTGGACGCCGCACTGTTCGGTTCGCCCTGTCGGTCGAACGCCATGCCCTCGGCCATCAACCAGTGAATGGCCGCGGGGCCGTCGCTGACCAGGGCGGCGACCAGTTGCGGATCCGCCGCCGCATGGCCACCGGCCAGGGTGTCGTCGAAGTGCTGCTGCAGGCTGTCGTCGGCGCCGACGGCCGCCTGGATGCCCCCCTCGGCCATCACCGTGTTGCCGTCGCCCAGGCGCAGCTTGGTGGCCAGCATGACGCTGGCGCCCTCACGAGCCGCGGTCAGTGCGGCCACGCCGCCGGCGGCGCCGCCGCCCAGCACGAGGACGTCGGCATGGAGGTTGCGGATGCCTGCAAGGTCGACGTCGTCGATGAGCGCGTTGGCCTGCAGCAGATCGGCGAGGCCGGCAGGGCAGGGCTCGCCGGCAGAGGCCCCGACGAGCAGCGTCCCGCGGCCCTGCGGCTGGTGGTCGGGATGGAATCCACGGACCAGTTCCTCGGCGGACAGGTCACCGGTGGTCGGCGCGGCCGGCGCGCCGGCCGACCACGCGCGCAAGGCCGCGGCATGATCGATGCCTGCCGGGTTCATGGCTCACCGCCATCGGTCGGGTCCGGCAGGCGGACCGTTTGCTCGCCGGCAGCGATGGCCTGCAGGCGCTGGTCCAGGTCGACCGGCGGCGTCGTGGTTGCCGCCGTCAGGCGGCGCACGAACTGACCGAGGTGCGCCGGATCGATGTCTTCCGGGCATGCGGCCACGCACAGATTGCACATCACGCAGTGATCGAACAGTGCCGCGGCTTCCGCCGTCTCGCCGGCCGCGGCGAGGTTGACCATGCGCTCGACCTCGATATCCCGCGGGCAGGCGCGATCGCAGCCACCGCAATGGCGACAGTGCGCGGCTTCGGGAAAGATCTCGTTGATCCGTTCGGGCCCGTGAGCCGCCGTCTCCGTGCGCAGGTCATAGGCGTGGGGCCGATGGGCCGGAAAATAGTCGACCGAAGCCACCTGCATGCCGTCCTCGGCGGGCGTCTCGCAGGCCAGCGCGGTTTCCACCGTCGCCGCGCCGGCGCGGCGCACCAGCACGCGGCAAGCGCCGCAAACCCCCTGGCCCATGCAGCCGACGTGATCGACCAATGGTCGCCCCGACTCGATCCAGGCCTGGATCAGCGACGTGCCTGCCGTCGCAGCCAC
>CAZJGZ010000203.1:0-3462 GCA_964545695.1 uncultured Ectothiorhodospiraceae bacterium
TGTCGCCGGGTACGCCGCCGATCGCGGACGAGACCCTGCGCATGGTGGGCCTCATTCTCGATGCGTTCGGGCATGACGATGCGGGTCGCTGGCGCGATCTGACCCATGACCTGCAGGTTTCCATGGTCGATGAACGCCTGGTGACCACGGAGATCTCTGCTCGAATGCGCGCGATTGTTGATGGCTGGTTGACGGAGCGTCGAGGTGCCGAAGCGGACAATCGGGACTTCGCACGGCTGCTGGCGGCCCTGGTCGAGGACGGCGCTGCGGCCGTGCACTCCGACCGCGAACTGCACCTGCAACAGGCACTGGCGCTCGACTCGCTGCTGGCGGCGTCGGCCTGGCTGGACGAGCCGCTGTCGCGTGCGCACCGTGCCGGTCTCGAGCGTGGCGTCGCCGAGGTCTACGCAGTGCTGGAAACGCCGCCGGGCCACGCGCCCGGGCCGTTCCGTGAGCGTATGCGCCAGCTTCGGGGCGCCCTGCCGCAGTAATCGATCGCACGCCCACAGTGGTAATGATCCCTGTAGGCCGATTAGAACGGTTTTTCATGCTGCCCCGGCGTGTCGTTCGGGGTAACCCCGGCGTCGCATGGTGGCCGGTGCGCCGGTCGACAGCCATCTAAGATGGGGAGCTGTGCTCGTGCTCGTCACTGTCGTGGCGAGCCGCCAGGCACCCATTCCCGACCCAGCCCGCGGGGGATCCAGCACGATGACCGATACGCAGAATGTCCAGCCTCTGAAACCCATGAAAGCGCGCAAGCCCGGCAAGCCCAAGGGGCGGAGTGCCGACCCGGTCGCCCTGCAGGAGGTCCAGGGCTTGCTTGGCGACCGTCCGCGCGAGGCCCATCTGCTGATCGAGTACCTGCATCTGATCCAGGACCGCTACGGCCACCTCTCGGCCGCGCACATCGTTGCACTGGCGCGCGAGCTGAAACTCGCGAGTACCGAGGTCTATGAGGTCGCGACTTTCTATCACCACTTCGATGTGGTGAAGGAGGGCGAGGAGCCGCCGCCGGCGATCACGGTGCGGGTGTGCGACTCGGTCACTTGCGAGATGTACGGCGCCAATGAACTGGTCAGTCAGCTCGAACGCGGACTTGGTGATGGTGTTCGCGTGCAGCGCGTTCCCTGCGTCGGGCGCTGCTATGACGCTCCGGTCGCCGTCGTCGGGCGCAACCAGGTAGCGCACGCGACACTGGATACCGTCAAGGCGAAGGTCGATGTGCGTGAACTGATGCCGGCGGCACCGGCGGCCATCGACTACGCGCAGTACCGCGCCGATGGTGGTTACGATCTGCTCGCCGACTGTGTCGAGGGACGGCGGGATGTCGAGGAGGTCGTCACCACACTGGAAAATGCCAAGCTGCGTGGCCTCGGCGGGGCCGGCTTCCCGGCGGGACGCAAGTGGCGTGCCCTGCGCAATGAGCCCGAGCCGCGCTACGTGGCGATCAATATCGACGAGGGCGAGCCCGGGACGTTCAAGGACCGGTATTACCTCGAACGCGATCCACATCGCTTCATCGAGGGCACGCTGATCGGTGCGTGGGCCGTCAATGCGCCCGATGTCTGGCTCTATCTGCGCGATGAGTATGCCGCCGCGGAACAGTTGCTGAATCAGGCGGTTGCCGATCTGCAGGCCGATCCGCCGTGCCGGCTGCCGCGCATTCACGTGCGCCGCGGGGCCGGTGCCTACATCTGTGGCGAGGAATCGGCGATGATCGAGTCGATCGAGGGCAAGCGCGGCATGCCGCGCCTGCGGCCGCCCCTGGTGGCCCAGATCGGCATCTTCGGTCGGCCCACCCTGGAGCAGAATCTGGAGACCATGCACTGGGTGCGCGATATCCTGGAAAAGGGGCCGGAGTGGTTCAGCGACCAGGGTCGCCATGGCCGCAATGGCTTTCGGTCATTCTCGGTCAGCGGCCGGGTGCGCGAGCCGGGCGTGAAGGTGGCGCCGGCCGGCATCACGCTGCGCGAGCTGATCGACGAGTACTGCGGTGGCATGCCGGACGGCCACGAGCTCTACGGTTTCTTCCCCGGCGGCGCCTCGGGCGGCATCCTGCCGGCCTCCGCCGCCGACACGCCGCTGGACTTCGACACCATCCAGGAGTTCGACAAGAACTGTTTCATCGGCTCGGCGGCGATCATTGTGTTGTCGAATCACGACAGTGCGCGCAAGACGGCGCTGAACGCGATGCGCTTCTTCCATCATGAATCCTGTGGTCAGTGCACGCCCTGTCGCGTCGGTACGGCCAAGGCGGTCAACCTGATGAAACAGGATCGCTGGGACACCGAGCTGCTGGAAGAGCTGTCCCAGTGCATGGTCGATGCGTCGATCTGCGGCCTGGGGCAGGCGGCACCGAACCCGCTGCGCTGTGTGGTCAAGTATTTCCCGGAGGAACTGAGCTGATGGCTGCCAATCCCGAAACCGTGGTCGAAACCATTCCGTTCACGCTGAATGGTCGCGAAGTCCGCGCCTACGCTGGCGAGACGATTCTCCAGGTGGCCGAACGCGAGGGCGTGGAGATTCCGCATCTGTGTTACATGGACCGCTACCGCGAGGTGGGCAACTGTCGCTCGTGCATGGTCGAGATCGAGGGCGAACGCGTGCTCGCACCGTCCTGTGTGCGCACACCGAAGGAAGGCATGGTGGTGCAGAGTGAGAGCGCACGCGCGGTCAAGGCGCAGAAGATGGTGCTCGAGCTGCTCAAGTCCGACATGCCCGACACCGAGTACACGCGCACCAATGAACTGAGCAACTGGTCCGAGTGGATCGGCCTCGGTCAGCCCCGTTTCGCACCGCGCGCGCAGCCTGCGCCCGACCTGTCGCATCCGGCGATGGCGGTCAACCTCGATGCCTGTATCCAGTGCACGCGTTGCGTGCGCGCATGCCGTGAAGAGCAGGGCAATGACGTCATTGGTTTCGCCTTCCGCGGCGATCATGCCGAGATCGTCTTCGATCTGGGTGACCCGATGGGCGAGTCGTCCTGCGTGGCTTGCGGTGAGTGCGTACAGGCCTGCCCCACGGGTGCGCTGATGCCGGCCAACGAAGTCGGTCTCGTGGAACCGGACAAGCAGGTCGATTCGGTCTGCCCCTATTGCGGTGTGGGTTGCCTGCTCGAGTACAACATCAAGGACAATCGCATCCTGCATATCGAGGGCCGCGAGGAAGGTCCGTCGAACCAGGGGCGGCTCTGCGTGAAGGGGCGCTACGGGTTCGACTACGTCAATCATCCGAGCCGCCTGACCAAGCCTTTGATCCGGCGCGAGGGTGTAGCCAAGGGAATGCCGGCCGATTTCGATCCCGGCAAGCCGGAACAATATTTCCGCGAGGCGAGCTGGGAAGAGGCGCTGGACGTTGCCGCTGAAGGCCTGCGCAGGATTCGCGATGAGAAGGGACCGCGGGCGCTCGCCGGCTTCGGCTCGGCCAAGGGCTCCAACGAGGAGGCCTACCTGTTCCAGAAGC
>CAZJGZ010000204.1:0-3455 GCA_964545695.1 uncultured Ectothiorhodospiraceae bacterium
GAGTCCCGGGACCGCACGCCTGGCTGGGCGCTCTCACGACTGTGACTCTGGTCGAGCAATTCGGCGCCGAGCCGGGCTTCTGGCGCTCGTTCGCCGCCGGCGTGGTCGACCTCCGGGTCGAGGACGGCCAGTTGCGTATTGAACTCAACGAGTGACGTTTGCGCGCACTTGCGCCGGCGAATCTGCCAGGGAACCGGATCGTTTGCCTATTCCGGACGCACCCGGACGCTCCCGGGGGCAGCGCCAGCAAGCAATCTTGATCCGCTGAGCGTGCAACGACCGATTGTCGATCAACCGCAGTCTTGATTTGTGTCAAAACGCCCGCCCTGCACTCGGGCTAGGCTCTTTCAGTGCTGCGAACGCAGCATCCGCATCCCTACACGATTGCCATGCGAGGAGCACCATGCCCGGAAAATCCCTGCAACGTCTGGCCATCCTGGCCGGCCTGTGTCTCGCCACTGTGCCGCTGTCGGCCGCAGTGGTTGTCGAACATGGTGACGCCGCCTCCGGAGGCAAGGCGGCCGATACCTTTGCCGCCCTCGGCGCGCTCACGGTCAAGGGCCGTTTGATGCGTGACAGCGAACTGGGCCACGAAGCCTACCGGCCGGAACTGTCCGGTGAGCCCATGGGCGAAGTGGGCCGCATCTGGCTCGACCTGCTCTACGACGCGCGCCAGGATCATGTGGACGGCGGCGAACTGCACGATCGCGACCAGCCCGACGACCCGGGCTCAATGGCCGTGCACGCGGAAGCAGCCTACCTCTACCACATGCACCACAGCGCCGGGCGCTTCGCCGACCATGACCTGTTCGAGGCACTCACGCACGAACCCTCTCCGCTGCTCTCGCAACTCAGTGAGCACCTGCTCCAGGCGCGCTACAGCGACGGTCGATTCCACGAGCCGGGGCGTGCCGACGACCGCATTGATGGCGCAACCATGGCGCAGGGGCTCGATGCCCTGCATGCCCCTGCCTACGCATGGGTACGCTGGGACAAGCCCGGCGGCAGTGACGACATGGGCCGGCTGGACGAGGACATGATGCAGGTCTGGATGGGGCACGACCTGGATGAACTGCTGGCGACGGCCCGTGCACTGGCCAACACCCTCGACGAGCACTGGGATGAGGAAGCCGGTGTCTACCGTTTCGACGACACGGACACGACCTGGGCCATCGATGATCTGGGCGCGCTGGTGCGTGGCCACAAGGGTATCTACGAGATTCTGCACGTGTTCGGCGACGAGGACGACCGCGATGAAGCGGCTCGGCTCTTCGACCGGGCCGCCGCGATCAGCCGTGCCATCATTGGCGATGGCGCACCGATCACCGATTGGGGCTTGCCGGCGGAGGTTCGTTTCCGTGACGGCGCGGCCCATGCCGCCGCGGATCACATCGACGTTGCCGCGCAGTGGCGACTGGTACACCAGATCACCGGCGGTTTCTCGATCCTGCGCGAACGTGACGGCACGAGCAGCTTCCTCGATGAGCGCGAGCCCGAGCTGGCAGAAGACATCGGTGAGGGCATCGATCGACTGCTTCGTGGTGCACTGGCGCACCAGCTGGTGGACGGCCTCGTCGTCGCCGAGTTGAGTGCCGATGATGGCAGCGTCCGGGACGAGCGCACCACGACCCAGGCGGTGACCGCATTCATCCGCGGGGTCGGCAACGGCTATCGTACCGGTACGGCCTTCGATCGGCCGGGCGCGTGGGCAGACGACGAAGCGCTGGCCGAGCGCAGCGAGCAGCTCTATGACCGTTTCCTCGACCATGGCCGGTTGCTGACCAACGAGCTGCTGCGCTGAGCCGACCACCAGCAGGGGCGTGATGACCGCTTGTCGGTCATTACGCCCCGGTCCGTGGAACGGCCAGGCTGCCCTACTCGGTACCGCGGCAAGGGAGTGAAAAATTGCTGAAGCAGAGCGCGGTCCAATGCCTTGTTGCCAGCGGGCTGGCACTGGCAATTGCCGCACCCGCCCTGGCGCAAGCGCCGGAGTGGCCCGAGATCTACGGTCGAGTGCACCTGTCGGCCGATCTGCTGAACAACGGAGACGATACCTCTCGCCACCTGTCGGACAATTCCAGTCGGATCGGTCTTCGCGGCCATGTGCCCCTGGATGAAGACCGTCTTCGCGCCGTCTACCAGGTGGAGATCCAGGCGGCTCTGAACGAAGCCGAAAGCAGCGATGAGCTGACGCTGCGTAACACCTTTGCGGGCCTGCAGGGACGTTGGGGCCTCCTGCGTGCCGGCCGGATCGACACCCCCGTAAAGCGAATGCGCAGCAATGTCGATCCCTTCAGTGACACCGTGGGGGATGCCCGCAATATCCTGCGCCTGAACACCACGGCTTTTGCTGACCGGGGCCTGCGGGTGAATTTTGATCGGCGGCTGAAGAACTCGCTGAATTACACCACGCCGCGATTCCAGGGCCTGGGAGCCCAGGTCCACTATTCCACTGATGCGGATGGCGACGGCAGCGCCAGCAATAATGATCACGAGGCCTGGAGTGCCTTGCTCGACTACGAGCGGGATGCGACCTGGATAGGACTGGGTTACGAGCGCTACCGGGCCGGGGACACGCCCACCGCCTGGCGGGTGGCGGCCAGCCAGGGGCTCGGCGACTGGCGATTGACAGGCCTCTATCAGTCCACCCGTGACCCCGAAAGTTGGGCCCTGGGCGGCTCTGCGACCTATACCTTCGGCGTGAACCGAGTGTTGGCGCAGGTCTACACGGTTGATGTCCGAGATGGCGAAAATCTGGACGCCACCATGTACGCGGTTGGGGCCGAGCGATTTCTGGCGGACCGTGTGCGGGTCTATCTACGCCTGGCCTGGCTGGACAACGACAACGACGGTGATCTGACTCCCTATCGTCAGTCCCGCTCTGCCGATCCGGAAATGGACACTCCGGGACAAGACCCCCATGGCGTCTCATTGGGGTTTCGGATCGATTTCTGACTGCCGTCCGAAACCGCGGGTAAGTCGATTTGAGCGCAGCTTGCGTGGAGTAACGGAGGCGGGGTGCATGGTTCTCGACTGCATCGCCGCGGCCTCCACGCGTCCGCTGAGATGAACCGGTCGGCCATTCGCGGTCCGCGCGCTACACTCCGATCCACAGCCCGGAGATCACGGGCCAATCCTGACGCGCTGCGCGGAGCCAACCGCATGCGTGCACTTGCAGTCATTGGCGGGGGCTGTGTTGCGTGCAGTGCCCGATTACAAGGGGGGTATGTGATGGCGGATCGAGGGAGTGGTCACGAGCCGGCTCGTGGACTGGAGAAGATCATCTGCATCGTGGCGATCGTGTTCTGTGCAGCGTTCGTGCTGCAGGTGGTCTCCGCGGGCGGTGATGCCGGATTGTCGTTCTACCTGTTCCCGGTGCTGATCGCCGGCTTCGCGATTGCCCGCTTGAAGGGCTGGCTGCCCGGAGGCGTTGCTCGCGGCGGTGGCGGCGGGCC
>CAZJGZ010000205.1:0-3415 GCA_964545695.1 uncultured Ectothiorhodospiraceae bacterium
GCGAGATTCTGGTTCGGTGCGCCAGCGATGACGTGCCGCACCTGATATCACGCCAGGCACGCCAAGAACGCCAAGGGAATGAATGATTTCCTTCGCGGGCTTCGCGTCTTCGCGAGAGGTCATCCTGCGCCGGAAGCATCCAGCATCGGTCGGCCGGGCGAATGAGATTGCACTGGATCATGTATAGACTGACGCCATGAGTGCACACGATCTCAGCCGAGCCCGACCCCGGGTCGGACTGTTTGCCACCTGTCTGGTGGATTTTTTTCGTCCCGAGGTCGGCATGGCCAGCGCGCGTCTGCTGGAGCGTGCCGGGTGCGAGGTCGTGGTGCCGGAGCAGACCTGCTGCGGCCAGCCCGCCTGGAACAGCGGCCACCGCGAAGAGGCGGCCCAGCTGGCACGCCAGGTGATCGATGCCTTCGCCGATGTCGACGCGGTGGTCGTGCCCAGCGGCTCCTGCGCAGGCATGCTCAGTCACCACTATCCCGAGCTGCTGGCAGGTGACCCCGCCTATGCCGAGCGGGCCCGCGAGCTGGCGGCGCGCACCTGGGAACTGGCCGCGTATCTGGTCGACCAGCGCGACTGGCAGCCTGACGACATCACCTTCAGCGGCACCATCACCCAGCACGACGCCTGCGCCGGACTGCGCGAGCTGGGCATTCGCGATCAGCCGCGAGCGCTGCTGCGCAAGGTGAGCGGTCTGACCCTGTCCGAGAGCGTCAACTGCACCGAGTGCTGCGGCTTCGGCGGCACCTTCTGCGTCAAGTATCCCGAGATTTCCACGCACATGGTCGACGCCAAGTGCCGCGGCATCGTCGAATCGGGCGCGGAGACGGTGGTGGCCGGCGATCTCGGTTGCCTGCTCAACATTGCCGGACGCCTGTCGCGTGAGGGTCACCCGGTGAAGGCGCGCCACTTCGCGGAGATCGTTGCCGGCATGACCGATGGTCCGGCCATTGGCGAGGAGCCCGCATAATGGAGGTCACCAGCCAGCAATTCCGCGCCAGCGCGCGCAAGGCACTGAAAAACGACCGCCTGCAGGCTGCGCTGACCAGCGTACAGCAGGGCTTTCCCGGCAAGCGCGCGCGGGCGATCGACGCGCTGCCCGAATTCTCCGCCATCAGCGATCACGTCACGGCCATGCGCGATCACGTCAACGCGCATCTCGACGTCTATCTCGAGCGTTTCGAGGCCAATGTCGAGGCGGCCGGCGGGACGGTGCACTGGGCCGAGGACGCCGATGCGGCCTGCCGCACGATCGTCGACATCTGCCGGCAGGCCGGAGGCCGCGCCATCGGCAAGGGCAAGTCGATGGCCAGCGAGGAGATCGGTCTCAACGATGCACTGGCCGCCGCAGGCATGGATGTTACCGAAACCGATCTCGGCGAATACATCCTGCAACTGCGCAACGACAAGCCCAGCCATATCATCGCGCCCGCCATCCACCTGCGCCGCGACGACGCCGACGAGGCGTTTGCCCGCCATCACAAGCCCGAGCAGCGCGCCAAGTCGACCGACCCGGCCGAGCTGCAGGCCGAGGCCCGCCGCGTGCTGCGCGAGCGTTTTGCCAATGCCGATGTCGGCATCACCGGCGCCAACATGCTCATCGCCGAAACCGGTTCCACCTGCATCGTCACCAACGAGGGCAATGGCGATCTCACCCAGTGCCTGCCGCGCGTGCATGTCGTCATCGCCGGTATCGACAAGGTCGTGCCCACGCTCGCCGATGCAAGTTCCAT
Organism: uncultured Ectothiorhodospiraceae bacterium; assembly: GCA_964545695.1. GTDB lineage: Bacteria > Pseudomonadota > Gammaproteobacteria > XJ16 > Halofilaceae > Halofilum. The sequence goes on from CAZJGZ010000205.1 coordinate 1,740, forward strand.
GGCCCGTGTGTTGTCCCGTTCGGCGACGGGGCAGGACATCACCGTCTACACCACCTTCAGTACGGGTCCCCGACGCGCCGACGATACCGACGGACCGGATGAGTACCACGTCGTGCTGCTCGACAACGGCCGTACGGACCTGCTGGGCGGCCCCATGGAATCGATGCTGCGCTGCATCCGCTGTGGTGCCTGCATGAACCACTGCCCGGTGTATGGCGCGATCGGCGGGCACGCTTACGGCTGGGTCTATCCCGGCCCCATGGGCGCGGTGCTCACACCGCAGATGGTCGGCATCGAGAACAGCGCGGATCTGCCGAATGCCTCGACCTTCTGTGGGCGCTGCGCCGAGGTATGCCCGGTGCAGATCCCGCTGCCCGACCTGATGCGCCACTGGCGCGAACGGGCGGTGGAGAAGGGCGCAGAGCCCGTGTTCATGCGCTGGGGCCTGGGCCTGTGGGCCGCCACCGCACGACGCCCTGCACTCTATCGTTGGGTCGGACGGCTCGCGGCCCGCAGCCTGCGCCTGCTCGGGGGCCGCCGCGGCCGCCTGCAACGGGTGCCACTGGCGGGCGGCTGGACCGCCTCGCGCGACCTGCCCGCACCGGCGGCACGCGGTTTCGTGGACCAGTGGCGGAGCGGCGAGCGATGACCGGGCGGGCAAACATCCTCGGCCGCATCCGCGAACGCCTGCAGACATCGGCACGCGAGGCCGGCGCCGAGGAACGACTGAGCCAGCCACCCCCGGGCCCACGCCCGGAACGGGCCACGGGCGACGCCGACACGCTGATCCAGCGGTTCATCGAGCGCGCAGAGGCCGCCGCGGCCGAAGTGATCGAACTTGCTCCCGATGTCGACCTCGGTGCAGCGGTCGCCGAGGCTGTCGGGCAAGACACGAGTGCGGCGAGCGTAGTGGCTGATGAGGATCTGTGTGCCGAGCTGGGCGAGCGGGCCGTTTGCCGACCGGCCGCAGCCGACGATGAGCTGGCCGTCAGTCACGCCTTCTGCGGCGTTGCCGAAACCGGCACGCTGGTGCTGCGCTCGGGCGCAGGACGGCCGACCACCGCCGCCTTCGTGCCACCGCTCCATGTGGTCGTACTCCAGCGCGACACCATCGTCGGTGCCTACGAAGACGCCTGGGAGCGATTGCGCGCCGCCGGCCCGATGCCGCGCACCGTCAACTGGATCACCGGCCCGTCGCGCTCGGCCGATATCGAACAAACCCTCAACATGGGCGCCCACGGCCCCATCCGCCTGGTCATCCTGCTGCGCTAGACGCCGACCACCGGCCGGTTGATCAGGCGTGGTATGACCTCGCGCGAAGACGCGAAGCCCGCGAAGAAGAAACTGACCTCTTGGCGTTCTTCGCGTGCCTGGCGTGATTCAAAGTTCGGCACGTCATCGCTGCCGTGTCGACCCAGAATCTCGCAGAGGCGCGGAGCCCCCAGAGGAACAACATTCTCCGCGAGCTCTGCGGCCTCTGCGAGAGATTATGTACGGTCCTGGTTCATCCCACACTGGGGATCAATCACGCCAAGCACGCGAAGAAAAACCTCTCCGTGGGCTTCGTGTCTTCTCGCGAGGCAAGTGCGGCAGGTCATCGATGACGCACCGGGTCAGCGTGTGGGCGGCTCGCCCTCGAGGGCCTGCACGCGCTGGCGCAGTTCGCGGACTTCCTC
>CAZJGZ010000206.1:0-3393 GCA_964545695.1 uncultured Ectothiorhodospiraceae bacterium
GTGATGGTGTCGATCACCAGCGAGCCGGAATCCGACGAGGTGACGAAGAACACGAGCACCAGGATGATCGCCACCAGCGAGGTCAGCCCGGACAGCGGCAGCTCTTCCAGCATCAGGTAGATCGACAGCTCGGGCTGCCACGTATCCACCAGTTCGGTGACGCCGGTGTAGCCATCCTGCACATACTGGTCGATGGCGAAACCGCCCATCGCATTCATCCAGACGATACCCGCGGCCGTCGGGATCAGCAGCACGCAGGTGACGAATTCCCGCACCGTGCGGCCATAGGACACACGGGCGATGAACATGCCAACGAAGGGTGACCAGGAAATCCACCAGGCCCAGTAGAACACCGTCCAGCCGATCTGGAAGCCTTCATCCTCGCGGCCGAAGGAATTACTCAGCGGCAATACGTACTGGACGTAGCCGATGGCCGACGTGAAGATGCTGGCGAAGATATCCAGCGTGTAGCCGAAGATGATGACGAATATCATCAACAGGCCGGCGAGGACCAGGTTGATCTCGGAGAGGATCTTCACCCCGCCATGGATACCACGCAGCACCGAGATCAGGGCAATGGCGGTAATGATGAGAACCAGCGTAACGAGGGTGACATTGCCCTCGGGGAAGCCGTACAGGTAGGACAGACCGCCGGCGGCCTGCTCCGCCCCGTAGCCGAGCGACGTGGCAAGGCCGAAGAGCGTGGCGAATACGGCCACGGTGTCGATGACATGACCGAACCAGCCCCAGACGCGATCACCCAGGAACGGGAAGAACGCCGAGCGGATGGTCAGTGGCAGACCCCAGTTGAAGCTGAAGAAAGCCAGCGACAATGCAACGGTCGCATAAACCGCCCAGGGGTGGAGCCCCCAGTGGAAGATGGTGGCCGCCATGGCCAGCGTGCGGTCGGTCTCACCCTCGACGCCCATGGGCGGGTAGAGGTAGTGCGTGACCGGTTCCAGCACACCGAAGAACATCAGGCCGATGCCCATGCCGGCGGCAAACAGCATCCCGAACCACGCAAAGTAGCCGAACTCGGGCTTGGCGCCCTGCCCGCCGAGTCGGACGCTGCCAAGCGGCGTAATCAACAGCATGATGCAGAACAGCACCATCAGGTTGGCGCCATACATGTAGACAAAGTCGAAGGTTGTCTCGAGGAAATCGCGCGTATTGCCCAGTATTTCGTTGGCGATATCGGAGAAAAACATCGCCAGGGCGGTGAAGAATACCGTACCGACTGCCGAAATCATGAATACCGGATTGTGGATATCCAGCCCGAAGGGCCGGATGTTGTCCTGCCCGACCTCGTAATTGGTATCGGCCACGACGATATCGGGTTTCTGATCGTCCTGCTCTGCCATGATGATTCACTCCCCTGGTGATACGAATGTCATGCTGCCGCTCGGACCAGAACACACGGACCGGCCTCCACTGCGTGCAGCGGCGGATTCATTGGCGTCAATTCGGTTGCATCGCGAGCCTGTTGCATCCCGGCCCAAACGTCGGGATATCAGGCGGCCAGCGCACACCCGGATGCCGGACGCAATAGCGGCAAAGGCCCGTATCCACCGTGGACTGACGCACCAGGCCCGCGACGGGGTTCGCGCTACCGGGACTTACCCCACGAGTCAGGACCCGTCCACCCGCTTGCGCAGTGCGTTCTTCTGGATCTTGCCGGTGGCCGTCCGCGGGATCGCTTCGAAGACGAATCGGCGCGGGATCTTGTAGGCCGCGAGATTGCTCCGACAATGCTGCTCCAGCTCATCGCTGGATACCGTCTGCCCATCGGCCAGCTCGATGAAGGCGCAGGGCGTCTCGCCCCATTTCTCATGCGGCATGGCCACGACGGCGACCACCGCCACGGCGGGATGCTTGTAGATCGCATCCTCCACCTCGATCGACGAGATATTCTCGCCACCGGAAATGATGATGTCCTTGGAGCGATCCTTGAGTTGGATGTAGCCATCCGGGTGCATGACGCCCAGATCACCCGAATGAAACCACCCGCCGGCGAACGCCTTCTCGGTCGCCTCCCGGTTGCGGAAATATCCCTTCATCACGACGTTGCCGCGGAACATCACCTCACCGATGGTCTCGCCGTCATGCGGCACCGGCTCCATGGTGTCCGGATCCATCACTTCGAGCCGCTCGAGCGGGGTGTAGCGCACGCCCTGCCGCGCCTTCATGCGGGTGCGCGCCTCGGGCTCGAGTTCATCCCACTCGGTGTGCCACTCGTTGACGACTGCCGGGCCATAGGTTTCGGTCAGGCCGTACAACTGCGTGACATTGAAACCGTTCGTTTCCATCTCGGCGAGCACCTTCTCCGGCGGCGGCGCCGCGGCGGTGAAGAATTCGACTGTGTGATCGAGATCACGCCGGACATCGGCCTCTGCCGACACCAGCAGCGACATCACGGGGGGTGCACCGCACAGGTGAGTGACCCCGTGCTCGGCGAGTGCCTGCCAGATCGGTTCCGAGCGCACCTGGCGCAGGCACACATGGGTGCCGAATGCCAGCGACATCGTCCAGGGGAAACACCAGCCGTTGCAGTGGAACATCGGCAGTGTCCACAGATAGGTGGCGTGCCGCGGCATGTTGGCAATCAGCGCGTTGCCCTGGGCGAGCAGATAGGCACCACGATGGTGCGACACCACGCCCTTGGGATTGCCGGTAGTCCCCGATGTATAGCCGATCGAGATCGCGTCCCACTCGTCCTCGGGCATGAGCCAGGCGTAGTCGGGGTCACCCTGTGCCAGGAACGCCTCATACGCCATATCGGTTACCGGCTCGGCGTCGGGATCGGCAAACTCGGGATCGTCATAGACGATCAGAAGGGGGTCCACCTCGGTCATTGCCAGCGCATCCTCGGCAAGCGGCAACCATTCACGGTCGACGATGAGGATCCATGAACGAGCATGGTCGAGCTGAAAGGCAATGGTCTTCGCATCCAGGCGTGTGTTGATCGCGTGCAGAACGCCCCCGCACATCGGCACACCGTGATGCGCTTCCAGCATCGGCGGCACGTTCGGCAGCAAGGCCGACACCGTATCCCCGCGGCCGATGCCCTCGGCGGCGAGCGCCGAGGCGAGCTGGCGCGAACGCCGGTAGAAGTCGGCGTACGTATAGCGCAGAGCGCCGTGGATAATGGCGACATGATCCGGCATGACGCTGGCTGCCCGCTCGAGGAAAGTGAGCGGGGTGAGCGGCTGGAAATTGGCCGGATTGCGATCAAGATCGATATTGAACAGATTGGGCATCGTCGCGCTCGTCCTCATTTTTGTTCTACTGGTCCGACCACTGCGGCGCACGCTTCTCGATGAAGGCGTTGATCCCTTCCTCGGCATCACGCTTGAGCATGTTCTCCACCATGATGTTCGAAGTGTATTCGTAGGC
>CAZJGZ010000207.1:0-3384 GCA_964545695.1 uncultured Ectothiorhodospiraceae bacterium
GTGCTGATGGTGCTGGCCGTCATCGCGCTCCTGATGGGGCTGGCGATGGCGGGCATGGGCGCCTGGCTGATGTTCCTGGGTGGCTCGTGGTACTACCTGTTGGCAGGTGTCGCCATCATCATCGTTGCAGCGGTCATGCTCGCCAGACGCATGACCCCGGGCGTGAGCCTCTTCGCGCTCGTGGTGGCGGCCACTCTCGTCTGGTCGCTGCTCGAGATCCACGCCCAGGGGTGGACGCCGGCCTGGGGACTCGATCTGGCCGGTCGTCTGGGTCTGCAACTCGCGCTGCTCGGGCTGATGGTGGTTGCGCTGGCTTTTCTGCGCCGCGGCCCAAGCGCCCCGCGGACCCCTGCATCAACGGGTCGCGCGCAGATGGTGTCATTGGGCGTCGCCACGGTCATGACCGTGGGAGTCGCCGTACCCGCGGGTCTGCAGGTGGGACGAATTTCCGCGCAGGATGCGCCTCTGCCACCAACCTGGATTAACGGTGAGCTGATGTCCGCCGATCTGGAAGGCATGAACTGGTCTTTCAACGCGGTGAACCACGACCCACAGGATCACGATCTCGACGCCCGGCCCGGGATCATCGACATGAACATCGACGAGTCGCCACAAGGCATCGCGTCGGGCACATACCTTGCACACCTGCACGAGCGGGATATATCCGGACTGACCCCGATTGATGCGGCGATGTGCCGTATTCGGTTTCATCAGCTGCACAACGAGCGCATGACCACGCCCAGCGGACCGGGCCCGGGTGGCATGGCGCTAGTGCTGGCCACGGTTTGGACGATATGCGATGACCGACATGGACTGACGTGACAGCGATTCCGGATTGGCTGGGTGATCGCAATCATCATTGCAGTGATAGCAAGATCATCTGTGCGCGATCGAACATATCGTGACCATCGTTACCAGCGACACTGTCGCCGTGAGGGAACGCACACGAGATCACAGTCAGTGTGATCCACTAACCCACCCTGATATCAGGGACTTGAACAGGGAATCTACCCATGGGTATTGAAGTGACAGGCATTCTGGGACTGGTCTTGCTGGTCCTCGTGATCTACGCCATCGTGAAAACGGTACAGAGCAGTGCCAGCACCGGTGTCAAGGTACTGTGGATACTGGCCCTGCTGTTCCTGCCTTTTCTGGGATTCATCTTCTGGTTGCTTCTCGGGCCAAAAGGATAGACAGGACCTTGTACGGGGCGTGCATCGTCCCGCTCATGGCACCGGTCCAAGCAGCACCCTGGCCTCATGCCACATCGCCGCCACACTTTCACCGGCCGGGTCCGTCGTCGCCAACGCGGCTGATTGCCCGGCCCAGGCCTGCATGCGCTGGATATCGCCTGCCTGTACGGCGTCCTGCTTCATGGGTCCGGTCAGGCTTCGCTGGATCGGGTAAGGCGCCGGGGGCGGTGCGTCCAGCGCGGCTGCCGCGCGCACGTATTCACCGTCCACCGCCCGTGCCAAGCGACCCGAAAAAGCGCGCGTCAATCGCGTCGACTCGGGCTCGAGTTCGTCGAGCGCATCCGCCCAGGCCGGCGGTATCCCGGATTCCGCGCAGCGCAGGAACCCCGTCCCCACAGACACGGCACTGGCCCCGAGAGTCAGCGCCGCCGCCACTCCGCGACCATCCGCGATGCCGCCAGCGGCGATCACGGGCAAATCGAGGTGATCGACCAATCGCGGCACCAGCGAGACCAGGCCCACGCCCTGCGCTGACGCTCTGGCCGGATCAAACGCGCCCCGGTGGCCACCGGCCTCGATTCCCTGGGCGACAATGGCGTCGGCACCGGCGGCCTGAGCCTGTCGGGCTTCCGCCAGCGTCGTGGCCGTCGCAAACCAGCGAATGCCGGCAGCCTTGAGCCGCTCCACGTACGGATCGGGGAACAGCCCCATGATGGATGACACCACGGGTGGCCGGGCCTCCAGGAACGCCTCGCACTGGGCTTCGAAATCGAGCGGACGGACATCGCCTGCCCCGGCGGGCACTTCCGGCCCCCAGGCGCGCAGGAACCGCCGTATTCGTGCCTCGGCTTCGGCATCGCGTATCGGCGCCTCATCCGGAATCCACACGTTCAACTGGAACGCCCCCGTGCTTTGGGCGCGAAACGCGTTGACCCAGTCGTGAATATCCCGCGGCGCCATCATCAACGCCCCGCAGGCCCCCATGCCTCCCGCGTTGGCTACCGCCGCGGACAACCCCGGCGGGCAGGCACCTGCCATCGGGGCGAGCAAGATCGGCGCCTGCAGTCCATACTCGGCACAGAAACGAGCCGCACGACCCAGCGGGCGTCCGTCGTCGGCGGAACTGGCTTCAGTCATGCGTGGCTCCAGCAAGAGTAATCAACCCGCTCGCACCCCTCGTGCCTTGAAGGCCTCTTGTAGCCATCAACGCGATCGAGGCGGCGAGCACATGGAACCGATCCGCTTTGAACCGAACTTCCACCAACGCGACAATACTGCTTCCGCCATGAGGACGCACACCCTCCACTACGCCGCAGAATCCCTGGTACTTCATCCCGAGGGCGCCGTCCACTGGCCTCGGCGTGGCACACTGATCATTGCGGATACGCATTTCGGCAAGGACGCACAGTTCCGCCGTGCCGGCCTGGCCGTGCCGAGTGGCATGCTTGATGAGGACCTCGCTCGGCTTGATCGTGTGCTCGCGCGCACACAGGCGCATCGGCTGGTGATCCTCGGAGACGTCGTCCACGCCCGGCCGGGCCCGGGGGCTGACTGGGTGGATACCGTCAGCGAGTGGCGCGCCCGCCACCCCGCTCTCGACTGGGTCGCCATTGCGGGCAATCACGATGCGGGCTGGACACCGCCGGCTGACTGGCGGCTCGACTGGCGCACCGAGCCGCTCGACGACCCACCCTTTCGCTATCAGCATGAACCCGAGACCGGCACTGGCCGCCCTGTGCTCGCGGGCCACTGGCATCCGGTGATGCGTCTGCGCGGTGCCGGCGAGCGGGCGCGCCTGCCCGTGTTCGCGATGAGTGAGGATTGCCTGGTATTGCCGGCGTTTGGTTCGTTCACGGGTGGGGCGGACGTCACCGATGACGCGTATCGCGGTTATGCGCTGGTCGACGATCGAGTCATGCCATTGCCGGCACCGTTGACCGCCAATGCCACCGATGCACCGGGCGCGCCGGCGAGCCCGACAACGCCTCCCCGGGCCAAGCCGGATCATTGACCCCGACCTACCCGGGGTTGGCTATACCGACATGGTCGCGGAAGTTGATCGTCACCGCGCGCAAACGCGGATCAAGGCGCTGCATGGCGCCCGCTTCGATGTCCTCCGGTACACCGTAAAAGGCTTCGGCGATGTCGCCGGCACTTGCACCCAGCATTGTCCGCTGTCCATTAGGGAAGG
>CAZJGZ010000208.1:0-3311 GCA_964545695.1 uncultured Ectothiorhodospiraceae bacterium
CGGCGGCCCGGCTGCGCGAAATCGACGTCCTGCGCGAGCCCGTGGCGGCCATCGACCACGGTATCTTCGCCACGCCAGCACTGGTGCGCCCGCAAGACTCGGGCGCACCGATCGTGCTTTACGGCGATCTGTCGGACACCGGCAGCCTGAGCCGGTTTCTTGACCTGATCGAGGAGTGACGCCCGCAGCCGTGCGCGCGGCAACGCTGCGCGCACGGCTGCACAATTACTGAATCCCGAGACGGGTCAGAATCTCGTCGTAGCGACCGTCCTCGCGCATGGACTCGAGTGCGCGGTTGAAGTCCTCCACGATGTCGTCAACACCCGCCAGCTCGGGCCCGAACATCATGTGCATGCTCGATGCCTGCAGCGGCGGATCCAGGAAGACGAAATCGTCGACATCAAAGCCCTCCTCGGCCGCGATCACCATGAAACGATCGAAATTCATCGCGATCATGTCGATCCGATCGGCGTCCAGCTTGCGCATGTTGAGAACGTTGTCGTCCTCCGGAATCTTGTTCAGATAGTCCGCGTCGTCGAACTCCTCACTCGTTGCCCAGCCGCGGCCGTAGCCGATGCGATACTCGGTGAGGTCACGCAGGGAGTCGTAGGACTCGATGCCGAGATCGGCCCGTGCAACCAGGCCGACCTCCGTGGTGTAGATCGCATCGGAGAAGACATAGGCTTCGGCCCGCTCGTCCGAGTAGTACGCGCCGAGCACCGCATCGCGTACGCCCTGCTCGACGTCATACATCGCGCGGGCCCAGGGCACGAAATCAACCCGCGTGTCGTAACCAGCGCGATCCAGCGCCGCCTCTGCGAGCGCGGTAATGAAACCCTGCTCGGGCGCCTCTTCGGCATAGAACGGCGCCCAGTCGACCGTGGTCAACACCAGCTTGTCCCGCTCCGCCTGCACCGCCGTCGACGCCAGCACCGCAACCATCGCCATCAGCGCCGCGACCGGCAGCGCCATGGCCGGGCATGACGATGGTTGTCCTTGAACTTCCCTGCGCTTCACATTGGCCATTGCACAGTCCCCTTGCTGATTGTTCGCCTCGGCCCGTCATCGCCCTGCGATGATCGCCAATGGCCGCGTCGCGTCTTTTCCTGTCATGACACAATAGGAGCAACCCGTGCTGGCGGGCAAGAACACGCCGCGGAGTTTTTCCAATCAAGCCATCAGATTGAGTCAACGTCTGGCCGCGACGTCCGCTTCTGTGCACGACAAACACGCGCTGCAACCGGGCCGCGCGTCGTGGTGTAATGGCGCCCCCGTGCCACCATCGATCATGCCAATGAGAATCTGGGTAGACGCCGATGCCTGTCCGACACCGGTGCGGGACATCCTCTTCCGCGCGGCGCAGCGCACGGGTATCCACCTGACCCTGGTCGCCAATCAGCCGGTATCGACGCCACCGTCAAGGGTCATCGACAGCGTCCAGGTGGCCGCCGGCTTCGATGTCGCCGACCACGAGATCGTGGCTCGGTGCGAAGCGGGCGATCTGGTGGTCACCAGCGATATCCCGCTGGCCTTCGAGGTGCTGGAAAAGGGCGCGCGCGCACTGAGTCCGCGAGGCGAGTCGTTTTCCACGGAAACCATCCGCGACCGCCTGAACATGCGGGATTTCATGGACACCTTGCGCGCCAGCGGCATCCACTCGGGCGGACCGGCCGCCTTCACGCACCGCGATCGCAAGGCCTTCGCCGCCGAACTGGATGCACTGCTGGCGCGCCACGGCGGCAAGCGCTGAAGCTTTCGAGCAGCGTGCTGTTACCGCGTGGCCGTTACCGCGCGTCCGCAGCGCCCTCGCGGTCATCGTCACGACAGGGCGCACCGCACGGCGCGCAGCCACTCGACTGCGCCGCGCGCTGGGTCAGGGCGGTCTCGAATCCGCCCTCGCCCATGTTCATGCGGAAGGTCGGGCTGCCGATGTGGTCCGCCAGGATGACGCCACCGATCACCAGCAGCATGGCCACCAGTCGCACCCGGCTGTAGCCGTGTTGGGTCCCGGCGCTAGCCATTGGACAGCTGGAACCAGGGTCGCAGACGAATGGCGAGCAGCGAGCCGAGCCAGGCCATGGCGAACCAGACCCAGCCATGCAGGCTCGCCGAGGCAATGCCGGAAAACATCGCGCCGATGTTGCAGCCAAAGGCAAGCCGGGCGCCGTAGCCCATCGCCAGGCCACCGATCACGGCGGCAAGCAGCGACCTCGGTGGAATCCGCCCCTGGCTCGCGCGGTGGAACCGGCCGGCGAGGCCGGCCGCCAGCATGGCGCCCGCAAGCAGACCGAAGTTGGTTACCGAGGTGACATTGACCAGCACACTGTCGGCCAGTGCCATGGCCGGGTAGTCCCAGGTCCAGAACTCGAACTGGCCCATGTTCACGCCCACTGCTTCAAGGATCTTCGCACCCCACAGCCCGAAGGCGAAGGTGATGCCCCAAGGATGGCCCGATAGCAGCAGAATGGCGAGATTGCCCACGGCCAGCACGACCACGGCCCACGCCAGCGGCCAGCCGCCCTTGAGGAAGCTGCTCACAACACCGCGCTCGGGCCCGGAGAACAGGCGGCGTTCGACGTTGCCGTGATATGCCCGCTCGCTTCGTGTGACCCACCAGGCGAGTGCTGCACAGAGTGCGAGGGTCAGAACGATCGCGCCGGGGGCACCGAAATCGGCGCTGAGCACCACCGGATCACGACCCGGCTGATCCAGCCACCAGGGCAGGTGCATCGTGCCGATGACGCTGCCGACAATGAAAAAAACCAGGGTCAGCACCATGCGGATGTTGCCGGCGCCGACGGTGAACAGCGTGCCCGATCCACAACCGCCACCCAGCTGCATGCCGAAACCGAAGAGGAACGCACCGAGCAGCAGTGACACGCCGACCGGCGCCGCCGCGCCGGTCATGCTGCCGGGCTCGGCGAGCGCAAGCACCGGCACCATCAACACAGTCGCGAGCGCCAGCAACGCCAGCTGCGCACGCAACGCGCTCGCGCGACGCTCGACGACGAAGCGCCGCCAACCGCCGGTGAATCCGAAGGCACCGTGGTACAGCGCCATGCCCAATACGATGCCGACACCGAACAGGGCCACCAGGAACGGCGCGGTCTCGAGCGCGATCAGGCCGCCCAGCACCAGCGTCGTGACCAGTGCCGTTACCACCACGAAACGGTCCGGCCGGCGCTCCTCGGGCCCGCCCGCGCTTCCGGTCTTCAGGGTCTCGCCGACAGCAGCCATGACGTCAGTTGAACAACCAGTCGATGACGGCACCCAGGCCGCTGCGCGCCGTCTGCAGCGGACGACTGTCATCG
>CAZJGZ010000209.1:0-3295 GCA_964545695.1 uncultured Ectothiorhodospiraceae bacterium
ACCGCGGCGAGACGAATTGCACGCAAATGCGTGAAGTGCTCGCCGAGCTGGTGCGTGCCTGCGTGGCTGCGAGCGTCGCACCGATTCTTCCGCTCTTCGCTCCAAGTCGCGCGGCGCTCTGCGACAGCGTCGATCTGTGGCGACGCGCGGGTGTGCGCCATTTCACTCTCGGCACCGACAAGATGCTGCTCTCTAGCGCCGTTCGCGACCTGACTGCGCACCAGTGACCCGAGGTGGTGGTCTCGGCCGCGTCCTCGTCCCTCTCAAGTCAGATTGGCGCATGGCGGGCTTCCTCCCGTGCGGCGCCGCAGCTTGGCCCCCTCGCTCCGTCGCTTTGGCCGCCCGCTGGAGGCGCCCGGAGCAGACCCAACATGAGCTCAGTCAGCCTGCTGGATGATCCGCGCGCGCAATTCCAAGACCTCGTCGGGTAATTTGCGATCGATTTTCTGTATGAGGCCGACCTCGCGACGGACGTGTGGCTGGGTCACTTGCCGAGTTGAAAGTGACTCGATGCGGCCGCTTGCAAGGGCTAGCTCAGGCAGCACTGTTATTCCCAACCCTTCGCGCACGAGGCCGAACACGGTGGGAAGGTTCCAAACCTCGAACCGGACATCCAGTCGCGCGATCTCTTCCGGCACCTCGATGTCCAGAACGCGACGGACGCTCGTCACTGGCGACATCAATATGAACGGCTCGCCTTCAAGCATCTGCCAGGTCACGGACTCGTGCTCTGCCAGGAGATGTCCGACCGAGCAGACCATCCTGTAGCCATCGTAAAACAGAAACGTGTAGCTCATGTCGCGCTCGGGTGCCATGCCGGGCATAGTGATGCCGAAATGCGCATGGCCAGATCGAACGTACTCGTAGACCTGTTCCGCATTCACATCGACGGCTTCAATATCGATCTCCGGATAAAGCGACTGAAAGCGCGCGAGAATCGGTGGCAGCTTGGTCGATGTATAAGACGGAATTCCGGCGATCGTCACTTTCTTGCGCCGCCCGGCCCCGGCGTCACGCACATCGCGCAGCATGAGGTCAAGATCGTTGAGAAGATGGCGCGCGCGTGGAAGAAGCTGAGCTCCAGGGTCGGTAAGCCGGACCTGTCGGGTCGATCGTTCGAAAAGACGAGTCTCGAGACTCGCTTCAAGCTGCTGAATTCTCAAGCTGAGTGCTGATTGCGATAAGCCGATCTCCGCGGCGGCGGCGCCAAAGCTGCGAAGACGCGCCAATGCGCAGAACGCCCGAAGCTGCCCGAGGGACACATTCATTGGATAATCTCATCAGCCAGTCGCTTTTCTAAATTTGACTGATGAGAATTTCAAGATGATAATGCGACCTTGTAGCGCACCCTTCGGATGCGCCTGCAGGGGAGGAGAAATTGATGATGAACTATGCGAGCTTGACCAAGCACGCCCGCAAGGCGGTGGTGGTCGCCGGGGTGTCGACGGCGGCGCTCTCTATCGGGGTCGCCGCGGCAGCGTCTGACCGACCGCTTTTCCTGAACGTTGGCTCCACCTCGACCGGGTCGGGTCATTACCCGTATTGGGTTTCCGTCGGCCAATCCATTGAGGAGGGCACAGGCGGTGAGATCCAGGCGAACATCATGGAAACAGGCGCGGCGATCGACAACATTCGCCGGCTCGGCCGCGGAGAGATCGAATTCGGGCTGATCACGGCGGAGGCGGCGGCGCAAGCCTATCAGGGCGTCGGGGCATTCGACGAGGAGGAGCCTTTCGAGGAGCTGCGCACGCTCTGGTATTATGTGGCGGCTCCGAACATGTTCATCGTGCGTGGGGATGCCGATATCTCGTCGCTGTCCGATCTGGAGGGCCAGCCCTACAATCCGGGCATTCCGGGAAGCTCCACAGAGTCCATCTCGCTCGCCGCTTTCGAAGTTCTCGGCATCGAACCTGATATTCATCGGGGCGGAACGAGCGACGCGGTCGACGCGACGCGGGATGGGCAGATCGTGGGGTTCACCAAATCGGCAGCGGGCGTGACAACACAGGATTCGTCATTCGTCGAACTCAATACCTATATCGACGTCAACGTGGTGAGCATGACCGAGGATGAGGTCGACCAATTGCTCGCGGAGTTTCCTTACTTTCCGCCGATCTCGATCGAGCCTGGACTGTACCCGGACCAGGATGATCCTTACCATACGATCGCCGTGGTGCCTGGCGCAGTGGCGTCCGCAGACAGTCTGACGGAGCAGGACGCCTATGACATCGTCAGCGCGGTGTTCGAGAACAAGGAGCTGCAGGAAGATGCCTTCGGTGGTGTCGCTGACAGCGATTATTTCGAGGTCACGACCGAGTTCTCGATGGTTCCGCTGCATGCTGGCGTGGTGCGGTACTTCCAGGAACAAGGGGTCGAGGTTCCGGAGGACCTGATTCCGCCCGAGGCCCAATAGGTCGTCGATCCGGGAACCGGACGCTTCGTGGACCGCAACGTGAAGAGGCGTGCGGTCCACGACCGAACCATCCGAACCGAGGGCGAGCCCGATGACGAGTCGCGATCCTGATCCGACCCCGAGCGCCGACAGCCTGCCCGCGCCAGAGGTGGAAAATTACGGCAACCGCGAGCTGTCGGGTGCATTGCGTTTGATCGCGGCCGCGATAGCGATCGGTTTCGCGCTGTTTCACATATACACAGCCGCGTTCGGTGCATTTCCCAACCTGATCCAGCGCAGCATTCACGTCGGCGTCGCCCTCGCACTGACCTTCATGCTCTACAGCAGCCGCGCCGCGACCCGAGACCGTGTTACACTTGTCGACATGGCCTGCGTCCTGATCGCGCTGATCAGCACGGTATGGGTATATATCCATTACGACCGTTTCATGAGCCGAACGGATATTACCACTCCTGATCTGATCATCGGTGGGTTGACGATCCTCATCGTGCTCGAGGCCGCACGCCGGGTGATCGGCATAGTGTTCACCATCCTTGCATCGGTGACGCTCGTCTATGCGTTGTTCGGGCAGGTCCTTCCGATGCCGCTGACGCACCGCGGCTTCTCGATTTCCGTCTTGGTGGATCACCTTTACCGCACTGATATGGGCTTGTGGGGTACCACCACCAGCATAACCTCGACCGTGGTCGCGATCTTCATCATCTTCGGGTCGATCTTGCTCTTCAGCGGCGGGGGGAAAGCCTTCATGAACCTGGCGTTGCTCGTCGCGGGCCGCGCTACGGGCGGGCCGGCCAAGGTGGCGACGGTCTCGAGTAGCCTTTTTGCGACCGTTTCGGGCTCGGCCGCTGCCAATGTCGCTGTTACCGGCAGTTTCAGTATCCC
>CAZJGZ010000210.1:0-3240 GCA_964545695.1 uncultured Ectothiorhodospiraceae bacterium
CCAGCGCTGTAATACCTCTCGCGAAGCCGCGAAGCTCGCCAGGAAAGACATTTCTCCTTCGCGTTCTTCGCGCCTTCGCGAGAGGTCAGGTTTGGCACATTATCGATGGCGTATGGGATCTTGATCTCGCGGAGACGCAGGGCCCGCAGAGAAAAATCTCTCTCCGCGCGCTCTGCGCCTCTGCGAGAGATACCCCTGCTCAGGCCGCGTCGAGGAGCTCCAGCCAGTGGCGGACGGGCAGGTCGGTGCCGGTAGCGAGGTGGCATTGGCAGCCGATGTTGGCGGTGGCGATCATCTCCGGGCGGCCCGACTGGATATTGGCCAGTTTGCGATTGCGTAGTTCGGTGGACCACTCCGGCTGCAGCAATGAATAGGTACCGGCCGACCCACAGCACAGATGCGCGTCCGGGATCGCCGTGAGCTGGAAGCCCAGGCGGCGCAGCAGCGCCTCGACCCGGCCGCCGAGCTTCTGCCCATGCTGGAGCGTGCACGGCGCGTGGAAGGCGATCCGGTAGGGTGCATCCGGCGCCCGCCGCAGCCGTGATTCCTCGCGCAGCAGCAGTTCGACCGGGTCCACCGTCAGTTCACTGATGCGCGCGGCCCGCTCGGCATACGCGGGATCGTCACGCAGCAGATGGCCGTATTCCTTGACCTGTACGCCGCAGCCGCTGGCATTGACCACGATCGCCTCCGCGCCCGCTTCGACATGCGGCCACCAGGCATCGATGTTGCGCCGGACCTGACGCAACGCGGCGTCGGGATGCCCAAGGTGCTGATCGATTGCGCCGCAGCAGTTCACGGTGGGCGTGCGTTCCACACGGATGCCGAGGCGATCGAGCAGGCGCGCGGTCACGGGATTGTTGGCCGGCTCGAGCGCGGGCTGGACGCAACCCTCCAGCATCAGTGCCGTGCGCTCGTGGCCTTGGGTCGGTGAGGCCGGTGACTGGGGCCATGCCGGTGCCTGCCGCGCTGGCGGGATCTTCGCCCGCAGGGGGCCGGGTACGAGTGGTTTCACGCTCTGGCCGGTGCGCAGCAGCGCGCGGAACAGGCGGGGTTTCGGCAGTACCCGGCGCAGCAGGTCGCGCGTGGCGCGTTCGCCGAGCGACCGTGGTACTCGCTCTTCGACCTGCTGGCGGCCGATATCGAGCAGGCGGCCGTATTCGACGCCGGACGGACAGGTGGTCTCGCAGTTGCGGCAGGTCAGGCAGCGGTCGAGGTGCACCTGGGTTGCGGCCGTCGGTTCCTGGCCTTCGAGCACCTGTTTCATCAGGTAGATGCGACCGCGCGGACTGTCGCGTTCGTCGCCGCTGAGCTGATAGGTCGGACAGGTCGCAAGACAGAAGCCGCAGTGGGTGCACTTGCGCAGGATGCTGTCGGCCTCCTGGCCGGCGGCGGTCTCAAGCTGAGCGGATGTCAGTTTCGTCTGCATTACAGACCCTCGTACATGCGGCCGGGATTGAACAGGCCCTGCGGGTCGAACGCCGCCTTCACCCGTTCATGGAGGCGGCGTACCGCCGGCGCCAGCGGCTGGAAGACGTCGCCGCTGCGATCGCCGCCCTGCATCAGGGTGGCGTGGCCGCCGCGCTCGGCGGCAGCCGCGAAAACGGTCGCCGGGTCGGCATCGGTGCGCTGCCACACCAGTTGGCCGTTCCAGTCGAGCAGGCGTCTGCCCGGCAGGCGCGGCGGTCTGGTGCCGGGCGGTAGCGAGATACGCCAGGTCGGCGATCCAGCCTGCTGGAAGAAAGGCAGTTTGTGATCGCGCAGGGCGCGCCAGAATGCCGGACCGTCACCCAGGGCGTCGCCACCGAGGCGTTCAATGCCGCTTTCGACTGCGCGCGTCGCGCCGGCAAGGCGGACATACAGTGCATGGCCATCGTGCGCGGCGGCAGCAATCGGCATGCCGTCGCGGTGAGCCTGTTCGACACGGGCAAAGCCGGCCTCGGCCGGCAGATCCAGTACGCGGGTCGCTTCCGCGGCCGGAGCGGGCAGTACCTTCAGCGACACTTCCGTGATGATGCCGAGCATCCCCAGGCTGCCGGTGACGAGACGGGACACATCGTAGCCGGCGACATTCTTCATGACCTCGCCGCCGAAGCGCATGTGTTCGCCGCGGCCGTTGATCAGGCGCACGCCGAGCACGAAGTCGCGCGCACTGCCGCCCCACGGCCGGCGCGGTCCGGACAACCCGGCCGCGATTGCGCCGCCCAGGGTCGCCCGGCCGCTGAAATGCGGCGGCTCGAACGGCATCATCTGGCCTTCGCGATGCAGGGCTGCCTCAATCGCGCGCAGCCGCGTGCCGGCGCGGGCGGTGAGGATCAGCTCGGTCGGCTCGTGATTGACGATGCCGCGATGACGGCTGATATCGACAACGTCATGATCCGGCATTGGCGCCGGTGCGCGGCCATAGAAATCCTTGCTGCCCCCGCCGACCAGGCGAAGGGGGCTGCCCGTATCGGCAGCCGCGCGAACGGCCTCCACCAGCGACTCGCTGTAATCACGTTGCGCCACGATCTACCTCAGAAGCGGGGAATGTCGGGATGGGGCAGTTGCCCATGGTGGACGTGCAGGGCGCCGAACTCGGCGCAGCGGTTCAGCGTCGGCACCGCCTTGCCGGGATTGAGCAGGCCCTTCGGATCGAACGCGGCCTTGAGGGCGTGGAACTGCTCCAGCTCGGCCGGCGGGAACTGGGTGCACATCTGGTTGATCTTCTCCATGCCGACGCCGTGCTCGCCGGTCACCGTACCGCCAACCTCGACGCAGAGTTCGAGGATGCGGCCGCCCAGTTCCTCGGTACGCTCGAACTGGCCCGGCTCGTTGCCGTCGTAGAGTACCAGCGGGTGCAGGTTGCCGTCGCCGGCGTGGAATACATTGACCAGCCGCAGGTCATACTCCTCGCTGAGCGCACGCATGCGCTGCAGCACCGTGGCCAGGTGCTTGCGCGGGATGGTGCCGTCCATGCAGTAGTAATCGGGCGAGATGCGGCCGACGGCCGGGAACGCCGCCTTGCGTCCGGCCCAGAAGCGCGCCTTCTCCTCGTCGTCGCGGGCGACACGGGTTTCGGTCGCACCATATTGCTGCAGGATGCCGCTGACCTGGTCGATCTGCTCATCGACCTCCGCGGCGTTGCCGTCGAACTCGCCGATGAGGATGGCCTCGGCGTCCGTGGGATAACCGGCTTGGGCGAAGTCCTCGGCGGCCTGGATGGCCGGGCCATCCATCATCTCCAGGCCCGCCGGAATG
>CAZJGZ010000211.1:0-3207 GCA_964545695.1 uncultured Ectothiorhodospiraceae bacterium
CCTCGCCCCGGACGATCTCGGACGGCGAGTGGAAATAGACGAGATTCTCGCGGAAGGCCGCCAGCAGCAGCGACGTGGCAGCGGCAACGCCGAGCACAAGCGCGGCCACACCGTAGAGACGGCGTCGACGCGCGGGCGTCATCGGGTCTCTCCAGCGTCGTCGTCAGCGCCGCCACGGATCAGCGCACGTTCGCGCAGATGGGGCAGCAGCCAGTTGAGCAGCAGCACCGCGGCGACCGCGGCATACGAGCTCCACACATACACCGCGTATCCGTCCATGGCCACGAATTCACGTAGCGCTTCCATCTATCCAGTTCCCCCCGGTCCGGAGATCTCGGCCCCCTGCGCCTGTCGCAGGCGTCTGACCCAGCCGCTGCTCGCCTCGGATTCGAGGAGATCGCAGCGCATGCGCTTGAGCAGCAGGGTCACGAAACAGAGTTTGAATGCCAGCGCCATGACGAGCAACGGCAGCAGCATGTCCAGCGTGATCGACGGTGTGTCCAGCTTGGTGATGGTCGGCCCCTGGTGCAGCGTATTCCACCAGACCACCGAGTAGTGAATGATCGGGATGTTGACCGTCCCGGCCAGTGCCAGGATTGCAGCGGCCCGCGTACCCGTGCGCGGATCCTCGAATGCCGACTGCAGTGCGATCACGCCGAGGTAGAGGAACAGCAGGATCAGCTCCGAGGTCATGCGGGCGTCCCATTCCCACCAGGTGCCCCACATCGGTTTGCCCCAGAGCGAGCCGGTGATCAGGGTCAGCAGGGTGAACGAGGCACCCAGCGGCGCAGCCTGGCGCATGACCACCTCGGCCAGTTTCATGCGCCATACCAGCGCGACCCCACCGGCCGTCGCCATGACCACGTAGACGAACATCGACAGCCAGGCCGATGGCACATGGATGAAGATGATGCGGTAGCTGTCGCTCTGCTGGTAGTCGGGCGGCGCGATGACCAGACCCCAGAAGGTGCCGATGGCGAGCAGGGCCAGTGTGAGCCCGCCGAGCCACGGCGTCAGGCGTGATGACAGGCGGTACACATGGGGCGGCGAGCCGAGCTTGTGGAACCAGACGAACATGCTTGCTACCGGCTGATCGTTGAGGGGCGATACCGTGCGGCTGAGCCGTACCAGCCGGGTCCATGAAACGGGATGCCCGACATCATACCCGGTTCGCGCGTGAGCGGCGACTGTTTGCCGGATGGTCCGCGCTGGTGTTCGCCTCGCATCACGCGGCTACTCGAGACTGACCCGGATCGCCGCCGCCGTGGCGAGCGGCACCAGGGTGATCGCGAGTGCCAGCATGCCGGCAAGGAAGTAGAGCGGCCCGGCAACCGGGAGGCCTGCACTCGCACGTTCGACCGCACCGGCGGCGAAGATCAGTACCGGCGCATACAGCGGCAGGACCAGCAGCCCCAGCAGCAGTCCGCCCGTGCGCAGCCCGACCGTCAGCGCCGCGCCCATGGCGGCGATGAGCGACAGGAAGGGCGTCCCCAGCAACAGCGTAAGCAGCAATACCGGCAACGCCTGCAGGGGTAGCTGCAGAAACAGCGCGATCAGGGGCGAGACCAGTACCAACGGCAGCCCGGTGGTCAACCAGTGCGCGGTGATGCGCGCGAGCACGAGCAGGGGGGCGGGACAGGGCGACAGCACCAGTTGTTCCAGCGTGCCGTCGGCGAAATCCTCGCCGAACAGGTCCTCGGCACCGAGCAGTGCGGCCAGCAGTGCGGCGACCCAGATGATGCCCGGGGCCAGCGGGGCGAGCACACTGCGCTCCGGACCGATGGCAAGCGGGAACAGCGCGGCGACCAGCACGAAGAACACCAGCGGGCGGGCCATGGCGCTGCGATGGCGCATGGCGAGACGCAGGTCACGGATCAGGACGGCGCGGGCGGCGGCAAGCATCATGCGGCCCCCAGGCGCATCTCGGCCACCGGCAGCGGACCGAAATCGATGGCCTGGTGGCTGGTGAGCACGGCCAGGCCCCCGCGATCACAGTGCTGGATCAGCAGATCGCGGATCAGTTCGCGACCGTCCGCATCGAGCGCGGTGAACGGTTCGTCGAGAATCCACAGGCGGGCCGTCGTCAGGCGCAGACCGGCCAGCGCGACCCGACGCGCCTGGCCGGCCGAAAGCCGTCGCACGGGCCGATCGGCGAGGCGGCGCAGGCCGACGGCGGCCAGCGCTGCAGGGATGGATTCCACGGGCGCGCGCCCGGCAAGGGCGAGCCCGGCGGCCAGGTTTTCGCGTGCGGTCAGATCCTGCTTGAGCCCGGGCGCATGGCCGACATAGGCCATCGCCTGCAGAAACTCCGGCCGCACCCGCTCGACGGGCCGACCGCCCCAGCGGATCTGTCCGGCTTCGGGTGGGCGCAGACTCGCCAGTGTGCGCAGCAGGGTGGTCTTGCCGCTGCCGTTGACGCCCAGCAGGTGGACGGGGCGGCCGGGCTCGACCGTGAGCTCAAGGCCCTCGATCAGTGTGCGGCCGCCGCGCACACACTTCAGCCCATGGGCGGAGAGCGTGACGTCGGCGGCGGTTGGGGCGCCGGCCGCAATCATTCGGGATCGTTCGTCACGTACCAGGGCTCGCCGTACTCGTCGAGGTAGAGTCGTTCCATCTCCTCGCGATTGAACGGGCGCGAGCCGACACGGCCGAATACGGCGATCTGGTGGCCGGTCTCGTCCACCGCCCGATCCCGCTCCAGCGGTCGCGACAGCGCCGTGGCCGGACGGCGTGTGTCGAATGATGCGATCAGTTCGGGTTCGGGGTCCACCGCGAAGCCGTAGAAGCCCGGCGTCCGGTCCGGCGCGGTCAGCTGGACCACGCGCAGGCCGTTGGCGCCGTCGGCGACGTAGGCGAAGGTCGAGGCATAGGACGAGCCGACGGTCACATCGCGGGCGTCGTTGATGACGCCATCGGCATCGAACAGGCGGTAGAGCTCGGGCGCTTCCGGCTGCTCGACATCGATGATGGCCAACCCCTCGTGACCGGCAGCGACGTACGCGTGGGTGCGCACGATCTCGATGCCGCGGGCGTCGGCCAGCGGTATCTGCGCGCCGTCGACTCGTTCGGCGCGCTCGGGTTGGGTGATATCGATCACGCTCAGACCATCGGCGTCGGTGACGAACAGGTAGCGGAACTGCAGCACACTCGCGCGCGGATCATTCAGTTCGATCACGCGCGCGACCTGCGGCTCCATGGGGTCGTCCA
>CAZJGZ010000212.1:0-3165 GCA_964545695.1 uncultured Ectothiorhodospiraceae bacterium
GCCGAGGCGCTGGAACGCGCCGGTGCCGACGCCGCCACGCTCGAAGCCGTTCAGAGCGCACAGTGACCCGCGCCTGGTGGCACCGCAGGGAACCTCGGCCATGATCCCGGAAATCGGCAATCTCGCCACCGCACTCGCACTCGGCATGGCCGTCATCCTTGCCGTGGTGCCGATGGCCGGCGCCCTGCGGGGTGTACCCCAGTGGATGGCGGTGGCCAGGCCGGCGGCACTGGCCCAGTTCGCCTTCCTCGCACTCGCCCTGCTGGCGCTTGGCTGGAGCTTCGCGACCCACGATTTCTCGGTCGCCTACGTCGCCCAGAACTCGGCGCTGGCACTGCCGATGCATTACCGCATCACCGCGATCTGGGGCGGCCATGAAGGTTCGATGCTGCTCTGGGTCTTCGTCATGGCCGGCTGGACCGCCGCCGTCGCACTTTTCTCCGGCAGCCTGCCGCGTGATTTCCGCGCGCGGGTGCTGGCGGTGATGGGCCTGGTCAACATCGGCTTCCTCCTGTTCGTCTTGCTGACGTCGAATCCGTTCGACCGTCTGGTCCCGGTACCACCGGATGGCGGCGACCTGAATCCGCTGTTGCAGGATCCCGGCATGATCATCCACCCGCCACTGCTCTACATGGGCTATGTCGGTGTCGCGGTCGCCTTTGCCTTCGCCATCGCCGCCCTGCTCGGCGCACGGCTCGATACCACCTGGGCGCGCTGGGCCCGGCCCTGGGTGCTGGTCGCCTGGGCCTGTCTCACCGCCGGCGTGGCCCTGGGCAGCTGGTGGGCCTATTACGAACTCGGCTGGGGTGGCTGGTGGTTCTGGGATCCGGTCGAGAACGCCTCGTTCATGCCCTGGCTGGTCACCACCGCATTGATCCACTCGCTGGCGGCGACGGAAAAGCGCGGCGTGTTCAAGAGCTGGACCGTGCTGCT
Source organism: uncultured Ectothiorhodospiraceae bacterium (assembly GCA_964545695.1). Classification (GTDB taxonomy): domain Bacteria; phylum Pseudomonadota; class Gammaproteobacteria; order XJ16; family Halofilaceae; genus Halofilum. The sequence goes on from CAZJGZ010000212.1 coordinate 934, forward strand.
CGCCATCACCGCCTTCTCGCTGTCCCTGCTGGGCGCTTTCCTGGTCCGCTCCGGTGTACTGACCTCGGTCCACGCCTTCGCCACCGACCCGGCACGTGGTGCCTACATCCTCGCTTTCCTCGCGGTGATTGTCGGCGGCAGCCTGCTGCTCTACGCCCTGCGCGGGCCACGCACGCTCGGCGATGGCCGCTTCGAATGGACCTCGCGCGAGACCATGCTGCTGGGCAACAACGTCATCCTCGTCGTGGCCACGGGCACGGTGCTGCTGGGCACGCTCTATCCGCTGATCGTGGACGCGCTCGGACTCGGACGGTTGTCGGTCGGTCCGCCCTATTTCAACGCCGTGTTCGTGCCGCAGATGGTGCTCCTCGCCGTTCTGCTCGGTATCGGCGTGGTCACGCGCTGGAAGCGCGACCAGGCCAGCCGCATCTGGCAGCAGCTGCGCTACGCCGCCGTCGGCAGCATCGTGCTGGGCGTGGCGCTTGCGGCCATGGTCGGTTATGGCGGTTTCCTGCTCGGGGCGGCGCTCGGGCTGGCCCTCGCGGCCTGGCTGCTCATTACCAGCGTGCTGGCGTTGCGCGCCCAGATGTCGGGCCAGCGCGGCCGGCTGCAGGCACTGCGCCGTCTGCCAGCGGGCGTGCACGGCATGACGCTGGCCCATGTCGGCCTCGCGGTGACCATCGTCGGCATCACCATGACCAGCCTCTACGAGAGCGAAGACCACATCCGCATGAACCCCGGTGACGGTCACGAGATGGCCGGCTACATGTTCTACTTCGACGGTGTGCGCAATGTCGACGGGCCGAACTATGACTCGCAGATGGGCGAGGTCGTGGTCGAGCGCAACGGCCGGGTGGTCACTCACCTCTACCCGGAAAAACGCCATTACTTCTCCGGTGGTGAACCGATGACCCAGGCCGGCCTGCACTACGGCCTGACGCGCGACCTCTACGTGTCGCTGGGGGAACCGCTGGGTGGCGGGGCCTGGAGCCTGCGCGTCTACCACAAGCCCTTCGTCCGCTGGATCTGGCTCGGCGCCCTGCTGATGGTCATCGGCGGCTTCGTGTCGGCCTTCGACCGCCGCTACCGGGCGCATCGCCGCCAGCGGGCCGCAAGCCCTGCACCGGGCGCCGCTGCCGGAGCAGCGGCATGAAGAAGGTGCGCTGGCTGTACATCGCGCCGCTGGCGGTATTCGTCGCCGTCGCCGTGTTCCTGGCCATTGGCCTCACGCGCGACGCCGGCAAGGTACCATCGCCACTGGTCGGCAAGCCGATGCCGGATTTCCGTCTGCCGCTGGTCGCCGACCCGGAGCGCGAACTGGGCCCGGCCGATTTCCGCGGCGAGGTCTATCTGCTGAACGTCTGGGCCACCTGGTGCGTGTCGTGCCGCCAGGAGCACCAGGTCCTGATGGCGGCATCACGCGACCCGGATGTGCGTATCGTCGGCCTGGACTACAAGGACGACCGCAACAGTGCCCGGCGCTGGCTGGACGAGCTGGGCGACCCCTATGTCACCACCCTGTTCGATGAGCGCGGCCGCGCCGGCATCGAACTCGGCGTCTACGGTACACCGGAGACCTTCGTGGTCGATGCCGACGGCATCATCCGCTACAAGCACATCGGGCCGATGAGCCTGTCGGACCTCGAGGACACGATCCTGCCGATGGTCCGCGAGCTGCAGGAGTCCAGATCATGACGCGCTTGCAGACCTTCGCCACCCTGGTTGCCCTGCTCATCCCGATGCTGATCGGCGGCGCCGGCGCCATGGCCTCGGAACGCGAGCTCCGCGACTTCGACAGCGCGGAGGAGCGCGAACGTTATCAGCGCCTGTTGCAGGAAGTGCGCTGCATGGTCTGTCAGAACGAATCGCTGTCGAGCTCGCAGGCCGATCTGGCCCAGGACCTGCGCGACGAGATCTACCGCATGGTGCGTGATGGCTATACGCGCGACGAGACGGTGGAATTTCTCGTTGCCCGCTACGGTGATTTCGTACTCTATCGGCCACCCATGACGCCGAAGACCTGGCTGTTGTGGTTCGGCCCCTTGCTGCTGCTGGCGGCCGCACTGATCATCGCCACGATGGTCGTACGCAACCACCGCAGTGACGCCCGCAGCGAGCTGTCGGCGGCGGAACAGGCGCGTGCCCGCCAACTGCTCGACTCCGGAGCGGATATTCCGCAAGCGGACCCCACCTCGACAGATACCCATACCGCCGACGATCACGATCACCGAG
>CAZJGZ010000213.1:0-3157 GCA_964545695.1 uncultured Ectothiorhodospiraceae bacterium
TCGCCGTCCCAGCGCGCGCGCGGCTGCACGGTCTTGAAGGTCTCCTGGATGCCGCCTTCGGCCGTCACGGAACGTTCCAGCGCCAGGACCACGCTCGCCTCCGGATCGTGCTCGGCGCAGAGGTCGGCCGCGTATTCGACCTCCCGGCGGGCGACCGGTAACGCCTCGGCGAGCGAAGGAGCGCCCCAGACATCGAGCAGATGCTGCGCCAGTGCCTCGATCACTGCCTTGTACTCGACTTCAGTGATGTCCCCCGCAGTGACCACCGTACAGTGGCCGAAGGAATGGGTGCCGAGGAAGGCGTGGCGAAAGGCCTGCTTCTCCTTGCCTTCAAATCGCGTCGGGTCATGCGCGGACAGCGTGTACTGGAAGCTGCCGGTGACGGCCGGCTCGCCTACTTCGGCGGCGCGTTCGTAGACACGCTCATCGGTGTCATCGAGACGGGCGACGCGCGGAAACTTCATTTCGACCTCCCGGGGCCTGTACACAAGTGACAGCGGCCGGCGGGCAAGGCGCCCACCGGCCGCTGCTGCTGCCTGACTGTATGCAGATCGGGGCCGGTCAGTGGCCGGCCTGCCCTGCCGGTTCGCTCGGCGGCGGCTTGGGCTCGCTGGGCTCCTCTGCCGGCACCGGACGTTCGCCGTTGGCGATGATTTCCTCGTACCAGAGATCGTGGTGTTGCTGCGCCCAGTTCGTATCGACCCGTCCCGTGGTCATGCCCTCGAGCGCGCCTTCCGTACCCAGCGTGCCGATGTAGGCATGGCCGAAGAACAGGCAGATCCAGGCAATCGCCGCGACGGCGTGGGTGATCTGCGACCAGGCCATGATCTCGCGCGTCTGGAAGCCCCAGTTGGGGAAGTCGAGGATCAGGCCCGAGATGATGACGATCAGCCCCAGCGTGAACACGCCGAGCCAGAACCACGCCTTCTCGCCGCCGTTCATCTTGCCGGCGGAGGGATGATGGTTGCCGATCATGCCACCGCCCTTGCGGAACCACTCCAGGTCGGTCCGATTGGGAATATTGTGGCGGATCCAGAGCACGATCATCAGCGCAACGGCGACGCCGAATGCCGGACCGATGAAGTTGTGGACATACATTGCCCCCTCGGCATAGGCCGCAAAGCCGGACCGGCCAAAGAGCGGGATCAGCACCGTACGGCCGAACAGCAGGCTCAGCCCCGTAATCGCAAGAATGATGAAGCTCAGCGCCGTGAACCAGTGCAGGAAGCGTTCATAGCCCTTCCAGCGCTGCACCGTCATGCCGGAGCGCCCGTCCTCGATGCGCATCCTGCCAATGACCGCAAAGAACAGGCTGATGGCCACCAGTACGCCGATGAGCGCCCAACCGCCATAGGTCTTGATCGGCCCTTCGCGGAGCTGGCGATAGTTCTCGCCGACGTTGGTAATCATCTGATTGGTCGTGTACGGCCCGGTCTGGGTCGTGAATCCCCCCTCACCGGCCCGGGCGTCGCGCCACATATCGGACCGTGGATTGGTGGCCCGATCTTCGGAAAACTCCCGGTCGGGCCCGTAGACCTGGGCCGCATCCGCGACGAGGTAGCCCATCGACGGCAACGCGATCGCCAGTACAGCAATGGCGAGGAGGCTCCACAGCATGGAACGCCAACGCCGCCGCGCATCGGCGGGCTGTGTCCGGATTGATGATGTCATGATCTTCCCTCCGCTAGCGATCGGCGAAACCGGTCTGAGCACGGTCACGCAGTGCGTCGGCACGACGCTCGGCAGCCTCTTCCGTGGCCGCTTCATCCTGCTTGCCCTTGTAGACACCCGGTTCGTACATAGTGACGTCGTCCCCGCAGCCGGCGAGCAACACCGCCCCCAGGACCCCGGCCAGAATCATTTTCTTGTTGTCGCTCATTGCGATGTTCCTCCGAATCGACCGCGCCCCCCGACCCGCGCCGGCAACAGCAACTGCGCCGGCGCAGCCGCCATCCTCCGACACGATATGCACTGCATGACGCGGCGGCTGGCGGGACGCTGCGGGTGGAACCGGGGCAATGCCGCCGGCACCACCCGCGGTGTCAGGCTTCCTGGCCGTAAGCGGATTCCCAGCCCCAGGTCTGCGGTCGCCCGCCCCGGGTGATCACACGCTTGCGGAAAATGTTGGCCACTACATCACCGTCACCGGCCAGCAGCGCCTTGGTGGAACACATCTCCGCACACAGCGGCAACTTGCCCTCCTCGATGCGATTGGTGCCGTACTTGGTGAGCTCGGCCTGCGAGTGCGCATCCTCGGGGCCGCCGGCACAGAACGTGCACTTGTCCATCTTGCCGCGCACGCCGAAGGCGGTTGCCTGCGGATACTGCGGCGCCCCGAACGGGCAGGCATAGAAGCAGTAGCCGCAGCCGATGCACAGGTCCTTGTCGTGGAGCACGATGCCGTCGGCCGTGGTGTAGAAGCAGTCCACCGGACACACCGCCGCACAGGGGGCATCGGTGCAGTGCATGCACGCGACCGATACCGCCTTCTCGCCGGGCTGGCCATCGTTCATCACGATGACCCGCCGCCGGTTCACGCCCCACGGCACCTCGTGCTCGTTCTTGCACGCGGTGACACAGGCCTGACACTCGATGCAGCGTTCTGCATCACAAAGGAATTTCATTCTTGCCATGACGAATAACCTCCTCGATCTCTATCAGGCCGGTGTCACGCGACACAGGGTGGTCTTGGTTTCCTGCATCATCGTCACGGCGTCATAACCGTACGTCGTCGCGGTATTGGTCGACTCACCGCGAACATACGGCGCCGAGCCTTCCGGGTACCGGGACAGCAGATCCTCGCCCTGGAAGTGGCCACCGAAGTGGAACGGCGTGAACACGGTGCCGCGGCCCACCCGATCGGTGACCATCGCCTTGATGCGGATGCGTCCGCCTTCCGGTCCTTCCAGCCAGACCTGCTGGCCGTTGCGGACACCGGCGTCGTTGGCATCGGCGGGATTGATCTCGACGAACATGTCCTGCTTGAGCTCGGCCAGCCACGGATTGGAGCGCGTTTCCTCGCCACCACCCTCGTATTCGACCAGGCGGCCGGAGGTATGGATGAGCGGGTAATCGCCCGAGTAATCCTGGGCCTGGACCGATTCCCAGCGCGTGGGCAGGCGGTAGAACACCTTGCGGTCCTCGTAGGTCGGGAACT
>CAZJGZ010000214.1:0-3136 GCA_964545695.1 uncultured Ectothiorhodospiraceae bacterium
CTCTGCGCACTCCGCGGTCTCTGCGAGATTCAAGTGCGGCACGTCATCCACACCGTATCGAACCTTGAATCACGCCAGGCACCCAAAGAACGCCAAGAAACCTTTTCTCCTTCGCGTGCCTCGCGCCTTCGCGAGAGATCCGTTCGGCACGGCAGGAATGTCGCAGCAGGCTCAGCCAGTGGCGGTCTGGTCGGCGAGCGGCCAGAGGACGGCCTCTTCCTCGCGGCGGACGAGGAGGATGTGGCGGTACTCGTCGGGATCCTTGGTGTGGGCGATTTCGGCGGGGCGGGGGAAGGTGAGGTCGAGCAGGCGCGAAAGCCAGAAACGCAGGGCGCCGCAGCGCAGCATCATGTTCCACGCCGCGCCCTCGGCCGCGGTGAACGGGCGGCGGGCGTGGTAGGCGGCGAGCAGGGCGCGGCTGCGGGCCTCGTCGAGGCGGCCGTCGGCGTTGCCGCACCAGTCGTTGACCGTGACCGCCACGTCGTAGAGCAGGCAATCGTCGCAGGCGTAGTAGAAATCGATCATGCCGGCGAGCTCGTCGCCGTCGAACAGGATGTTGTCGCGGAACAGGTCGGCGTGGATCGTGCCCCGGGGCAGGTCCAGATCGCGATACCGGCGGATATAGGCACGCTCCTCGGCCAGAACGCGCCGGTTGTCCTCGTCGATGAGCGGCTCGAGTTCATGGCTGGTGCGGAACCACCATTGCGGGCCGCGCTCATTGGCGTGGTGCTCGGCAAAGGAGAAACCCGCGATGTGCATGCGCCCGAGTGCATCCCCGACCTGGCGGCAGTGGTCGACATCGGGATGTTCCAGCGTGCGTCCCGGCAGGCGCTCGATCAGCGCTGCCGGCTTGTCCCGCAGGTTTTGCAGGTAGTTGCCGGCCGCGTCCGCGATCGGATGGGCACAGGGCACGTCGTGCTCGGCCAGGTGGGCGGTCAGGTTGAGGAAGTAGGGCACCTCGGCGAACGGATGCTTCTCGAATACCGTGAGCACATACTCGCCGTCGGTGGTGGTGACGAACCAGTTGGAGTTCTCCACCCCCGCCTTGATGCCGGTGAATTCGACGAGGTCGCCGACCCGGTAGCGCGTGAGCAGTTGGTGGAGATCTTGGTCGTCGAGCGCGGTATAGACGGCCATGGGGAAGCGCGCTTGCAGGGAAAGGCGCGGAGTGTACCATCGACGCCGGTCGGCGGCATCGGGTCGCCGCACCCGCAGCAGATAACCAGCGCCATTGAACCGTCACCGGAGCACCCATGGCCGCCACGCCGCAAGCTGAAGATCGCCCACTGATCCTGGTCGACGGTTCGTCGTACCTGTATCGCGCGTACCACGCGCTGCCCGCGCTGACGAGCAGCGATGGCGAGCCCACCGGCGCGATCTACGGCGTGGCCAACATGCTGCGCCGCCTGCTCAACGAGTATGGTCCCGAGCGCATGGCCGTGGTCTTCGACGCGTCGGGCCCCACGTTCCGCGCCGACATCTACAGCGACTACAAGGCCAACCGCCCGCCCATGCCCGACGACCTCCGACAGCAGATCGAGCCGCTGAAAGAGCTGATCCAGTCGCTGGGCCTGCCGCTGGTCAGCGTCCAGGGCGTCGAGGCCGACGACGTCATCGGCACGCTCGCGCGCGAGGAGCGCGAACGCGGTGGGACCGTGCTGATCTCCACCGGCGACAAGGACCTGGCGCAGCTGGTCGACGAGGGCACCACGCTGGTCAACACCATGAGCAACGAGGTGCTCGATCCGGCCGGGGTCGAGGCCAAGTTCGGCATCCCGCCTGCGCGCATCATCGACTACCTCAGCCTGGTCGGCGACACCTCGGACAATATCCCGGGCGTGCCCAAGTGCGGGCCCAAGACGGCGGTCAAATGGCTGCAGCAGTATGGCGATCTCGACACCCTGCTGGCGCAAGCGGACGATGTCGGCGGCAAGATCGGCGAAAACCTGCGCGCGGCCACCGACGACGTCCACCGTGCGCGCGATCTGGTCACCATTCGCCTCGACCTCGATCTGGACCTGAGCGCGGACGACCTGGTCCGCCGCGAGCCGGACACCGCCACACTGCGCGACCTCTATCGCCGCTTCGCCTTCCGCAGCTGGCTGGCCGAACTCGGCGATGACGACGGCGAGGCGGCGGTGGCCGACGCGGAACCCGCGATGGAGACCGCCTACGAAGCCGTCCTCGATCGCGACCACTTCGACCAGTGGCTGGAGCGCCTGCGCGCGGCCGAGCTGATCGCCTTCGATACCGAGACCACGAGCCTGTCGACCATCGATGCCCGCGTGGTCGGCGTCTCCTTCGCCGTCGAACCGGGCCATGCCGCCTACGTGCCCTTCGGTCACCGCTACCCGGACGCGCCGGAGCAGCTCGACGAGGAAACCGTCCTGGGTGCGCTCAAGCCGCTGCTGGAAGACGAGAACCGGCCCAAGCTGGGGCAGAACCTGAAATACGACGCCGGCGTGCTGGCCAATCACGACATCGAGCTGGCCGGCATCCGTCACGACACCATGCTCGAGTCCTATGTGCTCGATGCCGCGGGCAACCGCCACGACCTCGATTCGCTGGCGAAGAAGTATCTCGATATCGAACCGACGCCGTTCACCGCCGTCGCCGGCAAGGGGAAGAACCAGCTCACCTTCGACCAGGTGGCGATCGATATCGCCACGCCCTACGCCGCCGAGGACGCCGACCTGACCCTGCGCCTGCACCACAAGCTGTGGCCGCAACTGGAGGCCCTGCCGGGCCAGCGCTGGCTCTACACCGAGGTCGACATGCCGCTGGTGCCCGTGCTCGCGCGCATGGAGCACACCGGCGTGGCCATCGACACCCAGCGCCTCGCACGCCAGAGCCATGCGCTGGCCGAGCGCATGCAGGCGATCGAGGCCGACGTCCACGCCGAGGCCGGTCAGCCGTTCAACCTCAATTCGCCAAAGCAGCTGCAGGAGATACTGTTCGGCGACGAGGGCCTGGGCCTCGCGCCCGTGCGCAAGACCCAGGGCGGCCAGGCGTCGACCGCCGAGGACGTGCTCGAGATCCTCGCCGCCGACCACCGTCTGCCGCGCCTGATCCTCGACTACCGCAGCCTGAGCAAGCTCAAGTCGACCTACACCGATGCCCTGCCGCAGCGCATCAG
>CAZJGZ010000215.1:0-3109 GCA_964545695.1 uncultured Ectothiorhodospiraceae bacterium
GCGAGGTGTTGGAGCGCATTCCGGCCGACGCCCATCCGATGGATGTCATGCGTACAGGCGTGTCGATGCTCGGCAACCTGGAGACGGAGACCGATTTCGACCAGCAGCAGGATCTGGCCGACCGCATCCTCGCCGTGCTGCCCGGGATCGTCTGCTACTGGTACCGCTACACCCATGACGGCGTGCGCGTGGAGACCGACACCGATGCCGATTCGATCGGCGGGCATTTCCTGGAAATGCTGCATGGCGGGGAGACCGCCAACCCGCTGCACGAAAAGGCCATGCATGTGTCGCTGGTCCTCTATGCCGAGCACGAGTTCAACGCCTCGACGTTCACGGCACGCGTGTGTGCGTCCACGCTGTCGGATTTCCACAGCTGCATCACGGGTGCCATCGGCTCGCTGCGCGGCCCGCTGCATGGCGGCGCCAACGAGGCAGCGATGGCGATGATCGAACAGTGGGGCTCCGCCGACGAAGCCGAGCGCGAGATCCTCGGCAAGCTCGAGCGCAAGGAGAAGATCATGGGCTTCGGCCACGCGATCTACCGCGAGTCCGATCCGCGCAACGCCATTATCCGCGAATGGTCACGCACGCTCGCCGAGGAAGTCGGCGATACCGTGCTGTTCCCGGTGTCCGAGCGCTGCGAGGAGGTGATGTGGCGCGAGAAGAAGCTGTTCTGCAATGCCGACTTCTTCCACGCCTCCGCGTATCGCTTCATGGGCATCCCGACCAAGCTGTTCACGCCCATCTTCGTGATGTCGCGCCTGACCGGCTGGGCCGCCCATGTATTCGAACAGCGCGCCGACAACCGCATCATCCGGCCCTCGGCGGAGTACGTCGGCGAGGAATTGCGTACGGTGCCGCCGATCGATCAGCGGTAGTTTTTACGCGCGCCGGGATTGACCTCTCGCGAAGGCGCGAGGCTCGCGAGGAGAAAACATACATCTCGCAGAGGCGCGAAGCCCGCAGAGAAAAGATCATTCTCCGCGAGCGCTGCGGCTCCGCGAGAAATCTTTAACGATGTTGGTTCATCCCATGAAAGGAATAACTCACGCCAAGCACGCGAAGAACGCCAAGAAAAAACTAGAAGTCACTTGGCGTTCTTTGCGTGCTTGGCGTGATTCCAGTTCGGCACGACATCGAAGGTGCGCTGTCCTGGAATCTCGCAAGGACGCAAAGCCCGCAAAGGATATCTTTTTCATTGCGTGCTTCGCTGCCTTCGCGAGAGGTCGGTTCGATGCGTCATCGATCACATGCCGAACCAGAATCTCGCGGAGTGCGCAGAGCACGCAGAGAAGAAATCCTTCTCCGCGAGCTCGGCGCCTCTGCGAGAGATTTTTTGCAGATCCTGGCGTGATGATTTTCCGGCCCTACACAGAAACCCAGAGTGAGTGGAACGCATGAGCACAACGGTTGAAAGCAACGTCCGGCCCGACTACGACGACATCATCCAGCAGATTGCCGATTACGCGCTCGACTACCGCGTCGATTCCGATCTGGCCATCGATACGGCGCGCAACTGCCTGATGGATACCATCGGCTGCGGTCTGCTGGCCCTGCGTTTTCCCGAATGCACCAAGCACCTGGGTCCGCGCGTCGACGGCATGGTCGTGCCCAACGGTGCGCGCGTGCCCGGTACGCAGTTCCGCCTCGACCCGGAAAAGGCCGCCTGGGACATCGGCTGCATCATCCGCTGGCTCGACTTCAATGACACCTGGCTGGCCGCCGAATGGGGCCACCCGTCGGACAACCTCGGCGGCATCCTCGCCACCGCCGACTTCGTGAGTCAGCAACGCGTCGCACGCGGTCAAGCGCCGCTCACGGTCGAGGATGTGCTGCACGCGATGATCAAGGCGCACGAGATCCAGGGCGTGCTCGCGCTCGACAACAGCTTCAATCGCGTCGGCCTCGACCATGTGGTGCTGGTCAAGGTCGCCACCACAGCCGTGGTCGCTGCGATGCGCGGCGCCACCCGCGAGCAGATGCTCTCGGCGATCTCGCACGCCTGGGTCGACGGCCAGGCGCTACGCACCTATCGCCACGCACCCAATGCCGGCCCGCGCAAGTCCTGGGCGGCGGGCGACGCCACCGCGCGCGGCGTGCGCCTTGCCGACATCGCGTTGCGTGGGGAGACCGGTATCCCCGGTGCGCTGTCCGCACCACAGTGGGGCTTCTACGACGTGCTGTTCAGCAAGACCAACCGCGATCAGCAGCTCAAGCCCGACGACCAGCGGCATTTCAGCCTGCAGCGGCCGTTCGGTTCGTATGTCATGGAGAACGTGCTGTTCAAACTCTCGTTCCCGGCCGAATTCCACTCCCAGACCGCCTGCGAAGCGGCCGTCACCCTGCATCCACAGGTCCGCGACCGCATCGCTGACATCGAGCGCATCGAGCTGACCACCCACGAATCCGCCATCCGCATCATCTCCAAGGAGGGCGAGCTGGCGAACCCCGCCGACCGGGATCACTGCCTGCAGTACATGACCGCGGTGCCGCTGCTGTTCGGCAACCTGACCGCCGAGCACTACGAGGACGACTTCCACGCCGCCCATCCGGAGATCGACGAGCTGCGCGCGAAGATGCATGTGGTCGAGGACGAGCGCTACAGCCGCGAGTACCACGATCCGGACAAGCGCTCCATCGCCAATGCCGTGCAGGTCTTCTTCCGCGATGGCAGCAGCACCGACCGCATCGAGGTCGAATACCCCATCGGCCATCGCCGCCGCCGCGACGAGGGCATCCCCGTGCTCGAGGACAAGTTCCGCCGTAGCCTGGCCACGCGCTTCCCCGCAGGCCGCGCAGAGGCGATTTTCGAGCTCTGCCGGCAGCCGGCGACGTTGCGCGGCATGGCCGTGCACGAGTTCGTGGATCATTTCGTGATTTGACGACGAGGGCTCGGCGGCGCGTAACGCATCCGCGCTGGCTGCTGGTTGGTCGGGCGGAGGTCGCGCAACGGACCGTCAGCCATCGCGGCTCCGGTCAGCATCGTGCTACTGCCGTCAGCTTTCGGAATCGCTCGGGCTTTCCTGCTCGATCTGCCACACGCGCACGCGTTCGCCGTCCCAGCGCGCGCGCGGCTGCACGGTCTTGAAGGTCTCCTGGATGCCGC
>CAZJGZ010000216.1:0-3108 GCA_964545695.1 uncultured Ectothiorhodospiraceae bacterium
CGACGGTGGCGCTGCAGCCAGGCACTGGTGGCGCGGGCGATGCGCCGTTGTTTGCGCGCATCGATGCTTTCGAGTGCACCACCGAAATCCGCGCGCCGACGGTAGCGCACTTCGACGACCACAATCAGATCGCCGTCGCGCATGACCAGATCCAGTTCCCCGACGCGGCAGGACCAGTTCTGCGCCAGCGTCCGCAGGCCGGCAGTTTCCAGTTTGTCCCGGGCCCTGCGCTCGGCAGACTGTCCGTCGCACTGACGTTCAGTCTTCGCCATCAGCGCGCTCGCGAATGTCTTCGCCGATCATGCCCTCGATCGTCAGCGCCGGCGTCGGCACGGGCTGCGGTCGGCCGCGCTCGAAGCGTGCCCACAGAAGTTCGCGCTGGATTCGCCCATCGCCGGTCATGCTCAGGCGTCCGGTCCGGCCTCTGTGCGCGTCGCCCCTGCCGGCCCGCATCTGCTCGACCAGCGGTACGACGTCCAGCGCATCGGCACCGAGGGCGAAGAGCCGCGGGAAACGCGCGTGACTGGCCGGCAGGTCCGGATCCGCGTCGCCAGTGGTTCTGTCGTCCACCACGATCTCGTCGAGGATCCATGGCATCTCGGTGAAGAAGAGCCCATTCATGTCCCAGTCGGAATCGGGATCGACGGTGCCGGTGAACACGTGCGAAGTGGCGTACACCGGGATGTTGCCGATGCGATGGAAGTCGAGCTGCGGTTTGGCGAGACGCGCCTGCTGTGGCTGCGCGGCGAGGAATATGGCCTCGACGTCATCGCGCCGTCGCGGCTCGAATCGCAGGTCGCCATTGCCCACGGTGCTGCGCAACTGGCGCAGGCGTGCATAGCTGTCGCCGATGTTGAGCAGGCTCTGGATGGGCTGGCGATAGTCGGACTGTCGCGGGTTGTAGCGCCCGGCGCTGACCACCACGCCACCCAGTTCCTGGTAGCGTTCGGCGAACGCGTCCGCCATGCGGTCACCCCAGTCGTTCGTGGGTGTGAAGGTGACGGCGTTGAAACGATTGTTCTGGATGGCGGCCTCGGCCGCCTGACGAGCTTCATCCTCCGGGGCCAGGCCGAACTGGTAGAAGCCCGAGGGTGGGTTCGCCTCATTGCGGTCCAGGTAGTTCAGGCTGAGGATCGGCACCGGCAGCTCGTACATGCGTGACAACCGGGTTACGGCATCACGCTCGAGCGGCCCGATGACGAAGCCGGCGCCGGCCTCGACAGCACGGTCATAGGCCGTATCGACCGAGTCTCCCTCTTCACCGACATCGTGGAAAACGAGTTCGGGCCTACGGATGTAGTCGGGGATCCGGTAGAAGCTGGTGACAATACCGTCGCGAACGGCCCGTGCCCGTTGCGCCAACGCGCCGGTCAGCGGCAACAGCACGTCGATGCGTTCGGGGTAGGTCAACTGGTCGATGACGCGCTCGCGCAACGTCTCGGCGAACTCATCCGCGGCCGGGTGCTGTGGATTCTGTGTGCGCCAGTCTGAGAACGCTACGTCGACGGGTTGCTGTCCGCTCCGGGCACGCCGCTCTGCCAGGGCAAGTTGCGCCCAGCCGCGCTCGGTTCGAGTATCGGCGTGGTCGGCAATGTCTTCCAGGATTTCGCGGTCCGTGCCGTCGAGAAGGTTCCAGGTCGATTCGTGGTTGCGCCGCTCGCCGGCGCGATCATCGGCATCGAGATAGACTTCACCGGCGTCGATCCATGCGCTGAGAGCCCGTTCGGGTTCACCGATCTGGCCCAGTGCTCGTGCCCGGGTCGCGTGGATACGAGCCTGCACGGCGTGTTCCTGGTCGCGAGTCACGGGCGGCAGCAGGTTCAGGGCCATGGCGCCCTGCTGGCGGGCGACGGCCGCCTGGGCGTCGGTTACGCGTTTGCGCAGTTCGAGACCGGCCGGGATGTCCAGCGCATCGAGTTCGCGATGCTCTTCCAGTGCGGCTTCCGGATAGCCGCGGTCGAACAGCAGTTCGACGGCCTCGAGCCGCCAGCGTGCGACATCGTCGCCGGTTGCATCGGCAGCCAGTTCCGAATAAATCCGCGCGGCAGCCAGCGGCCGGTCATCGGCCAGCATGCTCTGGGCTTCATTGACCCGTTCGCGGACTTCGTCCGGGTCCGGCGCCCGATCGGGTGCGGCGCAGGCGGCAATGAGCACGACAAGCGTCAGCAGTAGAAGCCCGGGGCGGACGCGTAACAGGCGGTGGCGTGGAGTCATGGGTTTGCTTGAGTTGGCCGTGGCTTGCGGGCAGAGTGGTGAAAGTCACGCAGTATCGGGACGCCCCCACACAGTGTCAATCGAGTCCGGTGCCTTGCACGTTGTCGCCACACCCATTGGGCATGTGGGCGACCTGTCTTCGCGCGCGCAGGCTGTGCTTGCCGGTGCGACCGTGGTTGCGGCCGAGGATACCCGCCATACGGGCATGCTGCTGTCACGGCTGGGCATCCGGGCCGAGCTCTGTTCGCTGCATGAGCACAATGAGTCCGCCCGCGTGGCTGAGCTGCTCGAGCGCATGCAGCGTGGTGACAGTATAGCGCTGGTCAGCGATGCCGGTACGCCTGGTGTCAGTGATCCCGGCTATCGTCTGGTGGTCGCCGCGCATGAAGCCGGCATTCGGGTGGTCTCGGTGCCGGGGCCGTCGGCCGTCACGGCGGCGCTCGCGGTCGCCGGTCAGCCCACCGATCGTTTCCTCTTTGCCGGCTTTCCGCCGGCAAAGGGCGCTTCCCGCCGCAGTTGGCTGCGCGAACTGGCGACAACGCCGACCACGCTGGTCCTGTTCGAGTCCTGCCATCGCGTGCGGGGCACGTTGGCCGATCTGGTCAGCGAGTTCGGCGGTGAGCGTTCGGCGACGCTGGCGCGCGAGCTGACCAAGCAGTTCGAGACCGTCCGGCGATCGACGCTGGCGGAACTGGCGGCGTGGGTCGAGGCGGATGCCGATCAACGGCGCGGGGAGATCGTGCTCGTGATTGCAGGTGCGGGCGTGCCGGAGCAGCAGCAGACCAGTGTTGATCTGACCACGGCGCTCGCGGTTCTGCTACCGGAGCTGCCGCCGGCGCGCGCGGCGGCTGTGGCTGCGCGTTTGACCGGTGTGTCGCGCAAGGAAGCGTATCG
>CAZJGZ010000217.1:0-3073 GCA_964545695.1 uncultured Ectothiorhodospiraceae bacterium
CTGGTCGGAATCACCTTCGAGGAGACGCACCTCGATGCCGGTACGCTCGGTGAATGCGCTGTAGAGCTTGTCGTCGGCATCGTAGTGACGCGCGGAGTAGACGTTGACGACGTCGGCCGCGGCCGCCCCGCCATGCCCGAACACGGCCATCACGACCAGGATCGCGCCGAGTTTCGCCCGCATGCGCATTTCTCCGGAGGCTCACAAATGGGACCGTTACAGTACCCAATGAGGTAGACAATGGCAATGAGAATCATCCGCATTCATATTGGCGGACACGGAGGATCCGTGCCGGAACGCGAAAACGCCCGTCACGGGCTGCACAGGAGGGTCGCGGCAGACGACGGCAGCGAGGCGGACGGCGCCGGGCCAGGCCGGGCGGCAGTCAGTTGCTGGCGGTGTCGCCTGTTGCGTTGCGGCGGCGCACGCGTATGACGAGGTCCATGCCCTCGACGTCGGCGTCACTGATGATCTCGGGATCAGCCGAGATGGTCACACTGCTTGCCGGGATGTCAGCGAGTTCACCGGAGGCCACGTCGTAGACGTGATGGTGATCACGGGTGTTCGAATCGTAGAAGGTTCGCCCCGGCTCGATCAGGACCTCGCGCAGCAGACCCTTGCGCACGAACAGCCCGAGCGTGTTGTAGACCGTCGCCTTGGACACATGCCCGTAGTGAGCATTCACGTGCTCAAGCACCTGCTCGGCCGCGAGATGCTGCGCCCGCTGGAACAGCAGATAGGCAATATCCACCCGCTGCTGGGTCGGCAGGATGCCGTGGCTTTCCAGCAGATTGCCGACCTCGTCGCGATCGAGAGGATAGTCGTGATTCGCTTTTACCATGACCCCAGTTTATCACGAACGTCTGCGACTGCGCAGGGTTACGCCTTGCTGGTCCCGTGCACCCGGACCTGGTTGGCACGGGCGAATTCGATCATGCGCCCGAGGGAGTGCAACGCCTGCTCACGCACATCGGCGTCGACCTGGATCTCGTTGTCACCGGTCGCCAGCGTCCGCTCCAGATTCTCCAGCGTGTTCATCGCCATCCACGGACAATGCGCGCAACTGCGGCAGGTCGCCCCGTTGCCGCCCGTGGGCGCATCGAGAAAACGCTTGCCCGGTGCGGCCTCACGCATCTTGTGGAAGATGCCGCGATCAGTCGCGACGATGAAGGTGTCATTCGGCAGTTCCCGCGCGCCGCGAATGAGCTGCGTGGTCGAGCCGATGACGTCGGCGATATCCAGCACCTCTTCCGGCGATTCGGGATGGGCCAGCACCGCGGCATCCGGGTGCACGGCCTTCATCCGCTGCAACTCACGCGCGCGGAACTCGTCGTGGACAATGCACGAGCCCTGCCACAGCACCATGTCGGCACCGGTCTCGCGCTGGATATAGCGTCCGAGATGGCGATCCGGGGCCCACAGGATCTTCTCGCCCCGGGCGTCGAGATGCTCGATGACATCGAGCGCGATCGACGAGGTCACCACCCAGTCGGCCCGCGCCTTCACCGCTGCGCTGGTGTTGGCATATACCACAACCGTGCGGTCCGGATGGTCATCGCAGAAGCGCGCGAACTCGTCCGCGGGACAGCCGATATCGAGCGAGCAGGTCGCCTCCAGCGTCGGCATGAGCACCCGCTTTTCCGGGTTGAGGATCTTGGCGGTCTCACCCATGAAACGCACACCGGCGACCACCAGCGTATCCGCCGCATGCTCGTTGCCGAAGCGCGCCATCTCCAGCGAGTCGGAGACGATACCGCCGGTCGCATCGGCCAGCGTCTGCAGCGCTGGATCGGTGTAGTAATGCGCCACCAGAACCGCATTTTCCCGTTCGAGCAGCGCCCCGATACGCGCCGTCAGCTCGGCCTGGCGCTGCGGGCCCGGCTCGGGGCGTGCGCGCTCGACATCGACCGTGCGCGGTACCGTCCGCGCGCGAACTTCCGGATCGTCCAGACTCCCGTTCATGCAATTCTCCGCAACGGCCCGCCGGGCCGTCTTCAAACCTGCAAACCTGGTACCAAACTGGGGGCGACGGCCGCTGTTCCAAGGCGTGACGCGACGCGCATGGCCATCATGACGCAGAATCACGGCGGTTGAGCGCGAATATACCGCGCCGGGCAGGCCTTTGGAAAAGGCGGCACCGGATCGACGCCGATGACCGCCGCAACACGATACTATGCCGCCATGCCCCGACTCGACTGCCACGCAGCACCACTGACGGAGCCCCATGGCATGCGCGACCTGCCGACTATCCCTTCGTCATCGGCCCTGTTACTGGATTTCGACGGCACGCTGGTGGACCTGTGCACACATCCGGACGCCGTCGTCCTGCCGGCCTCGCTGCACGCAACCCTGGGCCGGCTCGCGACCGCGCTCGACGGTGCTGTTGCCGTCATCAGCGGCCGCACCTTGGACAGCCTGGCAGGCCATCTCGATCCGCTGCCGATCGCCCTGGCCGGGGTCCACGGCATGGCGGTGCGCAGTGCCGACGGTCGCCGCCGTGGCGCGGACAGCGAAGACACGTCGCTGGCGGCCGCCCGGACGGAAATCGCCGCCTTTGTCGACCGCCACCCCGGCCTGTTCCACGAGGACAAGGGCAGCGCCATCGCCCTGCACTATCGTGAAGCGCCCGCAATGGCGGCAGAGGTCGAAGCCTTCATGGCCGCCCAGCAGGCACGCCTCGGGCCGGCCGCGCGCCTGCAATACGGCAAGGCCGTCGTCGAACTCGTCCACGGGCACCGCGACAAGGGCGACGCGGTCACGGAGCTGATGGCAGCGCCGCCGTTCGCCGGCCGCACGCCGGTCTACGTGGGTGACGACGTCACCGATGAGGCCGCGCTGGCACGCGTCAACGAACTCGGCGGGGTCTCCGTGCATGTCGGCAACACCGCCGCCACCTGCGCCCGCTACCGCCTGGACTCACCCGCGGCCGTACGCGCCTGGCTGACCGACCTTGCCGCCGGACTGAGCAAACAATGAGCCCCGAACGCCAGTAGCGCTCGGCATGGCCACGACTTCTGCGCTAGGCTGGTCGCATTCTCAAGCAGCCGACCTTGCGGAGCCTCTGGCATGCAGG
>CAZJGZ010000218.1:0-2989 GCA_964545695.1 uncultured Ectothiorhodospiraceae bacterium
GTGAGTTCGCGCAGATGCTTCGCCGTGTCCTCCATGGTCGACGTGTCGGTCGGGCCCGGCGGATCGGCCGCGAGGTCCTCGGTCGCCGCGAACAGCGCGCGCATCTCGCCGAGGGTTCCGATGGCGTTGTGTGCGCTCTCCGGGAAATCCATCTCCTCCCGTCCCGCAAAAAGCCCGTCGATGAACCCGTCGAGTTCTTCGCGCCGCACCCTGGCGAGGCGCCCGAGATACTCGTGGCTGGCCGGCGCAGTCTTCACACGGGCAAGTTTGAAGGGGTCGTTGCGCTTCTGGTGGGCACTGAGGCCGTTCCACATGCCCTGCAGCAGGGTGCCGAAGAAGGCTTCCGCCTCTACCTGATCATCGAAGACGGGAAGCTCGTCGTTCCAGACACGATGGATTTCCTGCATGGGCGATGCGTTCATGTCCGGCGTTGCGATGTTGCCCATGAAGCGTGCGCGCAGCCGGTGATACGGAATCGGGCAGCCGTAGCGCTTCAGCAGCGCCCGGATCGCCCCATCATCGACCGACTGTTTCTTGCCCCGCGCCATCATTACGTCTCCTATTTGCTTTGGCGAGATTCTAGAGGACTGCTTGGGCAAGCGCCACACCGCCTGCAGTGCGCATCAAGCGGATACCGGACGCTGACGGCGCGCGTCCCGACCTATCGCCGGGACCGCAGGACCTGTCCGTGAAAATCCTCCGATGGCAACTCGAGCAAGGTGGCCGCCATCGCGTCGGCAACCTCTGCCGCGCTCCGTGCCTGCCTGTCGCGAAGCGCCTCATCAAGCCAAGCGGCATGCGGCAGGTCGCAGGCCTGCGCCGCAGCGACGTGGTCACGCAGGCCCTCGGTCTCGACGAGGCCCGGCTGGAAAAGGGCGACGGCGGGCAGGTCGGTGTGGGCTTCGTGCGCGAAATCCGTGACCATCTGCTCGAAGAGCCGCGCCAGCGCCTTCTTGGTGATGCCGTAGATGCCGGTGCCAGGCTGGGCGCGGTCCGCGATCCCGGCGCCCACCATGAGGATCCGTGCGGGCGCGGCGCGACGCAGGGCTGGAAGGAAGGCCTGCGTCAGCGCGAGCGGAGCGGTCACGTTCACGGCGAAGGCGCGCTCCAGCCCCGCCGGGTCGGTACCGGCAAAATCGGGGCTCGGCGGGCCGATCCCGGCATTGTGGACGAGATGGCGCAGCTTGCCGCCTTCTGTTGCAAGACGCGCCTCCACCGCCGCCAGCAGACGCGCCCGATCCTGCGCCGAGGCAATGTCGGCGGGCACGACCAGTGCGTCGGCCGCGAGCCGCTGCTGCACCGCGCAGAGGCGGTCCCCGCGTCGGCCCACCAGCACGACGCCGACGCCTCGGGCTGACAGGGTCTGCGCCAGCGCCGCCCCGATCCCTGAGCCTGCACCGGTGACAAGCGCCCAGTCCGCCGGAGGGCTCACGTCGCGTTGCGCTGCGCGAGATTGCGCACTGAGCCAACGAAAACAATCATTGGTGTGAATTAGCGCGCAGCGGTGCCGCACTCAACCCGACCGCGGGTCCGCCGTGTTGCCAGCTCCCCGACAGTCTGCGCGCAGTGCTCGACCGTTTCACGTGCTTGGCAAATGAGCCGCAGCGAATGCTTGGCCGGAACGCGCTCTTGGAGATAGCTGCATCGCGCCGCGCTCGCCTCATCCAGATGCAGGTCAGGTCTGCTCCAACTCGAAGCGTACCCGCCCCACGGGCAGGCCCCATCGGGTCACGATCGCTTCGTTTATGACCCGCCCGTCCGGACCGAAATAGATCACATCTTCGAACCCCAGGCGCGTGACATCGTCACCTGACTCGAAGTCGGCCACGTAGGACAGGCGCACCTCGTTCCCGGTCTCGATAACCTGGGCGGTCCCGACCGTGTCATCCCGCCGGCCGGTCCAGCGGCCCGGGCCAGCCCGGTCAAAGACCCAGGTGAGGCGGTTCTCCTCGCCGTCGTCGTAGAAGAAGTCCTCGACAACGGTCAGCCGATCCCCCTCAAGCTGTCCGTCGAGCCGTGCGCGGAAGCGTCGCTCTGTGCCGGTCAGATTGACCCGGAACACGCCCGCGCCCTCTGACTGGCCGACAAATGCCTCATCGAGTGTAATCGGAGCAAGCGGCCCGGATGGCGCGTCAGGGATACGCGCGCAGCCGGCGAGTGCGGCTGCACCGAGAATGACAGAACGGCGTGAGAGGGACATATGGCACACCTACAGTTCAGCGATACTCAGCACATAACGCTTCAAGCAGCCCGGACGAGTCGAGGACGCATGTTGGCACTCACCAAACGTCGTCGACCCTGCCCCGCGCAGGTACCCGGAGACGGCCACGCAGAAACACGCGCCTCTTCCTTTTACTTCGCCATATCAAGGTGTTCGTTGACTATGGGCGCGCCTTCCGCACTGTAGAGCGGGAGACCCCGGATCCGGAATGCCGATGCCCAAGCTGACCAAGCGCCTCGTCGATGCCGCGGAAGCCCGCGATGCAGAGTACTTCACCTGGGACAGCGAGATCCCCGGTTTCGGGCTGCGCGTGCTGCCGAGCGGGCGCAAGGGCTATGTGGTCCAGTATCGCGCCGGGCGCCGGTCCCGGCGGATCAGCCTTGGACCCAGCACGGTGCTGACCTGTGAGCAGGCGCGCAGCCGCGCCGTCGCCATCATCGCTGCCGCCCGCAACGGTGAGGATCCAGCTGCCGAGCGGGATGCCGGGCGCAAGGCGATCACAGTGATGGAACTGGCGGAGCGGTTCGACAAGGAGCACATCACGATCCGCGTGAAGGCGAGCACCGCGAAGGAGTATCGCCGGAACTTGAGGCGCTTCATCCTTCCCGCAATTGGGCAGCTCACGGTCACGGGCATCACCCGGGCGGACGTTGCGAAGTTCCACCACGACCTCCGCCACATCCCCTATCAGGCAAACCGCTGCCTCGAAGTGGTCTCGAAGATGTTCAGCCTCGCCGAGATGTGGGGGCTGCGTCCGGACGGCACCAA
>CAZJGZ010000219.1:0-2981 GCA_964545695.1 uncultured Ectothiorhodospiraceae bacterium
CCCGTTCTTCCGCAGCCGGTTGCGCAGCAGCCGCCAGCGCACGCGCCACCGGGCCAAAGCTGCGACGATGCGCGGGACACGGACCGTGGCGTTCCAGGGCCGCACGGTGCGCGGCGGTCGGGTAACCGGCATGGCGGTCGAAGCCGTATGCCGGCCACTGCTCGTGCAGCGCGCGCAGCTCGCGATCCCGCGCCACCTTGGCGATCACTGAGGCGGCACTGATCGCGGCCACGCTGCCATCACCGCCCACCCGTGCCTCCGCGGTCCACGGGCCCTCCGGTGTGAAGCGTCCGTCCACCAGCAGGTGCGTCGGGGCCGGATCCAGGGCCTGCACCGCCCGCTGCATCGCCAGCAGTGTCGCGCGGTGGATGTTCAGGCGGTCGATCTCGGCGGCCTCGGCACGCCCCAGGGCCCACGCCAGGGCACCGTCGCGGATCTGCTCGTCCAGGGCCTCGCGCCGGCGCGCGGTTAGTTTTTTCGAATCCGTCAGGCCCGGGGCGTCGAACTCCTGCGGCAGGATGACGGCCGCGGCCACCACCGGCCCGGCCAGCGGTCCGCGACCCACTTCGTCGACCCCCGCGACCCACTGCGCCCCGCCTGCATTCCCGCTCATCCAGCCGCTCCCGCTTTCCGCGTGCGATCCCCGTCCGGCCGCGCGCCGCACGCCATCCGGGGGATCCGTTACAATGGCGCCGAAATCCTAGCATAGCCCCCTCCGGACCGAGCATCCCGACCATGTCCCAGAATCCCCTGCGCTGCGCCGCCGTCGGTGTTGGCCATCTCGGCCGCTGGCATGCGGCCAAATACGCCGCCCTCCCGGATACCGAGCTGGTGGCGGTGGCCGATGCCGACCCCGAAACCGCCCGCCGGATCGCCGACGAACACGGCTGTGCGGCCGAGACCGACCACCGCGCGCTGATCGGCCGGGTGGACGCGGTCTCCATCGCCGCGCCCACCACCCTGCACTACGCGATCGCCCGCGATTTCCTCGACGCCGGCTGCCACGTGCTGGTGGAAAAGCCCATCACCGCGACGCTGGACGAGGCCGAGGCCCTCAACCGGCTGGCCGAGGAACGCGGAGTGGTCCTGCAGGTCGGGCATCTGGAACGCTTCAACGCCGCCCTGCGCCAGCTGACCGAGAATCCGCTGCACCCGCGCTTCATCGAGTCGCACCGACTGGCGCCGTACAAGCCGCGCGCCACCGACGTCTCGGTGGTGCTGGACCTGATGATCCACGACATCGACATCATCCTGGCCCTGGTCGACTCGCCGCTGGCCGAGATCCGCGCTTCCGGCGCCCGGGTCCTGACCGGCGACATCGACATCGCCAATGCGCGCCTGGAATTCGAGGACGGCTGCGTGGCCAACGTCACCTCCAGCCGCATCAGCACCAAGTCCGAGCGGCGGATGCGCATCTTCCAGTCGCATGCCTACGCGTCGGTGGATTTCCAGAACCGCATCCTGTCGTTCAACCGCCTCGGCGATGTCGATCCCGAGACCGGCGCCCCCGACATCCACCGCGACGAACGCGTGTTCGACGAGGCCGACGCGCTGCTCGCGGAGATCCGCGCGTTCGTGGCCGCCGCGCGCGGCGACGCCCCGGTGCTGGTCAGCGGCCGCGCCGGTCAGCGCGCGCTGGAGACCGCCAGCCGCATCACCGAGCTGGTGCAGGCCAACCTCAACGTGATGGGCCGCGCGGATGGCCCGCACACTTCTCTCGAACCGGCAACAGGAGCCCGCCCGTGATCCCCATGGTCGACCTGCAGCGGCAGTACCAGTCGCTGCGTACCGAGATCGATGCCGCCCTGCAGGAAGTCCTGCAGGGCGCCCGTTTCATCCTCGGACCCAATGTCCAGGCGCTGGAAGAGGAGCTGGCCGACTACCTCGGCGTGGAACACGCCATCACCTGCGCTTCCGGCACCGACGCCCTGCAGCTGGCTCTGCACGCCGCGGGCGTCGGACCCGGTGACGAGATCATCACCACGCCGTTCACCTTCATCGCCACCGCCGAGGCCATCCGCTACCTCGGCGCCGAGCCGGTGTTCGTGGACATCGAGCCGCGGACCTTCAATCTGGACCCGGAGCAGATCGAGGCGGCGATCAGCCCGCGCACCCGTGCCGTGCTGCCGGTGCACCTGTTCGGCCAGCCGGCCAATCTGCCGCGCATCCGCGAGATCGCGGAGTGCCACAAGCTGCTGGTCATCGAGGACTGCGCGCAGTCCTTCGGCGCGAGCATCGACGGCGCACAGACCGGCTCCACTACCGCGTTCGGGGCGTTCAGCTTTTTCCCCAGCAAGAACCTCGGCGCCTTTGGCGACGGCGGGCTGGTGACCACCTCCTGTCCGTCCTCGGCCGAGGCCCTGCGCCGCCTGCGCAACCACGGCTCCAGTGTCCGCTACTACCACGACGAGATCGGCTACAACTCGCGCCTGGACGAGATGCAGGCCGCGATCCTGCGCTGCAAGCTGCCGCACATCGACCACTACAACGCCGAGCGCCGGCGCGTGGCCGCGCGCTACAGCGAGGGCCTGAAAGGTCTGCCTGTGGAGACCCCGCACGAGGACGGGATCGGCGTGCACGTGTATCACCAGTACACCCTGCTGACCGACCACCGCGAGGCGCTGATGACCGCACTCACCGAGGACGGCATCGCCAACGCGATCTACTACCCGGTGCCGTTGCACCAGCAGAAGGCCTTTGCCGAGCCCGATGGCGAACCCGAATCGCTGCCGGTGACCGAATCAGTGGCCGCGCGCTGCCTGTCCCTGCCGATTTTCCCCGAGCTGGAAGACGCCCAGGTCGATCGCATCGTCGAACGGATCCGCCGCACCCTGGCATGAGCCGGGAAGTCGTCGTCTGCGCCGGGGAGACCTCCGGCGACGCCCTGGGCGCGGGGCTGGTGCGGGAACTCTCCGGGCATGCCGATGACCTGCGTTTCTCCGGGATGGGCGGCGAACGCATGCGCGCCGCCGGCGTCGACA
>CAZJGZ010000220.1:0-2981 GCA_964545695.1 uncultured Ectothiorhodospiraceae bacterium
TGCCCCAGGCGGTCATTCACCGGCTTGAAGTTGTCCAGGTCGAACAGGAACAGTGCCAGCGTGCGCTTGTCCCGTCGGCGACTGGTCAGTGCGGCATGCAACTGGGCCTCGAAGCGGGCCCGGTTGGCGACGCCGGTGAGCTCATCGTGATACGCCCGGCGGTGAAGATCGGCGAGCAGGTCGGCATGCGCGATGGCTGCCGCCGCGAGCTGCGCCAGTTCGGCAAGGGCCTCATCCGGATCCTCGGCCGACGCGCGGGCAAGACCGGCCTTGCCAATCACCCCGATGATGCGGTCCGCATCGTCGCGGACCGGCATCACCGCGATTGCGTCGGCGGACAGGCGGTCGAAAAGTGCAGCGATGGCCGGATCCGAGGCCCGCGGGTCGGCCCGATCCAGGCGCAGGCCCACCGGATGGCGCGCGCCTTGCGCCAGCGCCGAGATCAGCTCGAAGCCACGCGCGAGATCGGGCTCGTCGGGCACCAGCGTCGTCACGACCAGTGATGTCCCATCACCGCTGCCATCGATCAACGCGAAGCCGGTTTCTCCAGCGTCGCGATCGCCCGCGAGTTCGGCGATCTCGCCCAGTGTTTCCCGTGCCGATGCGCGGTGCGTGATGCGCTCCAGGATGCGCGCCCGGCCCCGCACCTGACGCACATCACCGGCGTAATCGCGCGCGTCGGTAAAGCTGTGCAGCACGTAATCGTGAACCTCGCCGGTATCGAGGCGCTCGCTGGCGTGGCGCACAGGCATGGACTCGCCGCTGGCCGTCCGGAGCGAGAGCAAGGCGCTGCCAGGATCGTGGGCATCGAGCCACCACTGCGCGAGCTCGCTACCGACAACATCCTCGGCGGCCCGACCCAACAGTTCACCCAGTTTGCGATTGATCTCGATCACGCGCCCTTCCGTGTCGGTCAAAGCCACGGCCACCGTGTGCGCATCATAGGCCGCCCGCATTAACTCACTGGTCTGATGCAGCGTGGCATCACGCTCGGACGCCCGCAGCAGGGCGTAGCGGTGTTCCATGAAACTGGCAGCGGCAGCGGCCAGGTCGCGCAGGCAGGCCTGCTGTTCCGCGGAGATATCATCGCGCGGAGTGGTATCGAGCACACACAGCGTCCCGGGAATGGTGCCGTCGGCGAGGATGATGGGTGCGCCGCAGTAGAACCGGAACCGCGGGCCACCGGTTACCAGCGGATTGTCGGCAAAACGCTCGTCCCGGTGAGTATCGGGCACCAGCAGAACCCCGCGCGCGGCAATTGCGTGCGTGCAGAACGCCTGTTCGCGAGGGGTCTCGGTGATATCGACGCCATGGGCGGATTTGAACCACTGCCGCTCGCGATCGATGAGTGACACCAACGCGATCGGTGCGGCGAACAGGTGGGCGGCGATACGCGCCAGCCGGTCGAACCCCGCCTCTGCGGGCGTGTCGAGCACGCGCTGGCGATGCAGGACGGCCAGACGTGCATCGTCGTCGGGGATGGTCGGCTCATGCACGGAACAGTTTCTCCCTGACAGGATGGGTCAACGCCGGGACGAGGCCGGGCGCGACGGGCCGCGGTCGGCCCCCGATTCGTCGGCGCATCGTCGGGCGGCGAGCGGATCGCCGTCAAGCGGGGCAGCGGCCCGCCATGCGCACCCCAAGGCCAGTGGACAAATTACGGACCGCGCCGCACGATGCCACGCCAATCGGCGCACCAGACAGGAGATCCACACGCTTGAATCCGCGCATCTATCTGCTGCCGCTGGGGGCATTCGCCATCGGCACGGGGAACTTCGTGTTCGTCGGCGTGCTCGACGATCTCGCTGCCGGCCTTGGTGTCACCGTATCGACGGCCGGTCAGCTTACCACGGCGTTCGCCGTGGCCTACGCCCTCAGTGCACCGCTGCTCGTGGCCGGGACTGCACGCCTGCCGCGGCGTGCGGTACTGGCGTGCGCGCTCGGCGTGTTCACACTGGCCAACGTCGGCATGGCGATGGTGGCGAGTTTTTCGCCGCTGCTGCTGTTGCGCATTGCGGCCGCGTTCGGCGCGGCGGTGTACATGCCCGTGGCCATGGGGATCGCGATCGAACTGGCGCCGCCTGCGCAACGGGGCCGGGCGATGGCGGTCGTGCTTGTCGGCCTGACGTTCGCCTTTCTCCTCGGCATCCCGGCCGGAACCTGGGTCGGCACCCACTTCGGCTGGCAGGCGACGTTCATCTTTGCCGGCGGCCTGGGTGCACTGGCACTGGTCGCCATCCTGCCGGTACTGCCGCCGATGCCGGGCACCACCAGCCGCGGCATGGCCGGGTTGAGCATTGCGCTGCGACCTCGGGTCGCGGCGTTGCTGGCGGTCAGTGTGCTGGCATTTGTGGCGGTGTTCTGCATCAACGCCTTTGTGGGCCCCGTGTTGGCGCGCGCGACCGGCCTCGGCGGTACCGGCATAGCGGCCTTGCAGGTGCTGCTGGGTGTCGGCGGTGTGCTTGGGGTACCGCTCGGCGGCTGGCTCGCGGATCGCCGCCCCGGGGCGGGTGCGGCGATCGGCATTCTGCTGATCATCGCGGTCGCGCAGTCGGTGTTCTCGCTCTTGCTGCTCGTGCCCGGCTGGGCCGGGACCACCGGCGCGATCGCGGCCTGTGGCGTCGCCCTGGCGCTGGCAAGCGGTGCGCTGTTCGCGCTCGGTCCCATCCAGCAGCAACGCCTGCTGAGCGCGGGCGGCGATGAACGCGACATCGTGCTGTCGCTCAACGCCGCGGCCCTGTTCCTCGGCCAGGGGCTGGGCGCCGCACTCGGTGGCCTGTCGATCGCGCTGGTCGGCTTCGGTGGCAATGGGTTGCTGGGTACGGTCGTCGCCCTTGCCGGTGCCGCGCTCCTGCTGGTCGCGGAGCGCCGGCGCGGGTAAATCGGGTTTGTCTGCACGCCGGGCATCCGCTATCGTCTCTCCGAGTTTCCCGGTCAACGGATTGCAAACGCATGAACCGATCACCCCTGGATGACCTGGC
>CAZJGZ010000221.1:0-2962 GCA_964545695.1 uncultured Ectothiorhodospiraceae bacterium
GGGCCATGCGCCTTGCATGGCCCCTCGGATCACTCGACCTCCGCCGGATCGATGACGCCCAGGTCGATCAGGATCTGGTCATAGGTTCCGTCTTCGCGGATTTCAGCCAGACCCCGATTGAAATCGGCGATCAGTTGTTCGCCGCGGGGATGATCGTGCGACACCATGTTGTGCAGCGGATTCACCACCAGTGGCGGCGTAATCACCACCACGTCTTCCGGCGAGTAACCCTGTTCGCTGATTTCGTGCAGGATGGCGGGGATGCCGCCGGCGATCATGTCGATGCGATCGGCAAAGAGCTGGCGTACTGCCAGTTGCGGATGATCGTCGGTTTCCTGCTTGTCGAGAAAGTCGGCAGCGTCGAATTCCGCGCTGTGCTCGAAACCGCGCCCGACCGCGATGGCGTAGCCCTCGAGGTCGCGCAGGTCGTCATAGGACGTCACGCCGAGCTCGCGGCGCGCGACCAGGCCGACCTCGGCCTCGTACACGACATCGCTGACATGATATTCGGCGGCACGCTCGTCACTGTAGTAGCCGCCCTGAAGGACATCGCGATAGCCCTCGCGGGTGTCCTTCATCGCGCGCGCCCAGGGGATGAAGTCGTTTTCGACCTCGTAGCCCGCGCGCTCGAATGCCGCGTTGGTGATGGCCGTGAAGAAGCCCTTGCGATCGAGGTCCTCGCCGTAGAAGGGTTCCCAATTCAGAGTCGCCGTGGTGATCCGGTTCTCGTCGGCGGACAGCGGCGCGGCGAGCAGGAGTGCGGCGCCCATTGCCAGTAGCGCCGGAGCCAAGACATGGCTTTTGTGGTGCAACATGATTCAACCTCCCCAGGTCTGTGTATCGGCGCGCAGACGCCACTTGCCCGCGCGCCGTGCACTTGCATGCACGTCCCTGAGAAACCGATGCGACATCGAAGCTGGCGTGGCACCAAGGTGCATGGACCCTGGATTGTTGTCTTGACCAATCGGCCGATAACTTTTCCTGCGAGTACGTTACGCAAGAAACGCGCCAATTGGAAGCTCATCCGCGTGAGGGCGCTCCACGGCTCACTGGATCCGTTCGCATCCGAAACAGCGTGCCCGAAGGGCCCGGGCTGTTCCTGCACGCCAGCATCGCTGTACCATTCCCGGTGATCGATTGGTGGACCATGGACCCCCATGCCGAAACGACATCCCTGCTGGCTGTTCTGCTACCTGCTGTTCGTCATGCTGTTGGCCCCGCTCCTGGTCCACGCCGATGAGCCGGAGGCCGACCCGTTCACGCTCAACCTCCATGAGGCCGAGCTCGGCTCCCTGATCGAGACCGTTGCCCAGCGGACCGGCCGCCGGTTCATTGTCGACCCGCGGGTGGACGCGCGGGTAACGGTGATTTCCTCCGTCCCCGTCGCGGACGACGAACTGTTCGAGGTCTTCCAGGCCGTACTCTCCGTCCATGGTTATGCCGCCGTTGACCTCGGCGAGATGACGCTGATCATTCCCGCCTCGACCGCGCCCCAGCGGGCGGTCCCGGTCGACGACGAGGATGCGATGGGCGCGGGCGTGATGACGCGTGTCGTTGCCGTCGAGCATATTGCCGCGGAACAGGTTGTGCCGGTCATCCAGCCCCTGCTCGGCGCGGATGGCCAGATGGCCGCCTACGGCCCCGCGAACCGCCTGATCATCACCGACTCCGCTGCCAATATCGATCGGCTCCGACGCATCATCGACCGCATCGACCGCCCGATCGAGCAGGATATCGAGACCGTCCGCCTCGACCATGCCAATGCCGAGGAAATGGTGCGCGTGCTGACCGAGATGGCGCGGACCGAGGAGGCCGGGGAGTCACGCATTGCAGCCGATCCGCGGACCAACAGCGTGCTGATCCACGGGGGCGAGCAGGCGCGCGTCGAACTGCGCGCGCTGATTGCCGACCTCGATCAACCGACGGATATCGACGAGGACACGCGTGTGGTCCATCTGCGCCACGCCGACGCCGAGGATCTGGTCGATATCATCGCCGAGGCGGGTCGCGCGCAGACCGAACTGCAGGTCGATGACGCGCCGGATGCGGAATCCCTGGCGCCGATCGTGCAGGCTGACGCGAACAGCAATGCACTGGTCCTCAGCGGCCGGCCGGATGTCATCGTCGGCCTCGAGAGACTGATCGACCAATTGGACGTTCGCCGTGCCCAGGTCCACGTCGAGGCGCTGATCGCGGAGGTCTCCATGGACCAGGCGCGGGAGTTGGGCGTGCAGTTCGCGGCCCGCGGTGAAGACGGCGATATCGGTGGCCTGACCCGCTTTGCCGGCGAGGGCAGTGATATCGTCAGCGTCGTTTCCAGCCCCGAATCGATCGGCTCCGGTTTCTCGCTCGGTGCGGTCACGGAAGATGGCAGCGGCAACGAATTCGGTGCGCTGCTGCGTGCGGTCGCGTCTGACGCGGACAACAACATCCTGTCGACGCCGAGTCTGGTGACGATGGACAACCAGGAAGCCGAGATCCTGGTCGGCGAGAACGTGCCCTTCGTGACGGGTCAGTTCACCGGCGCCGACGTCGGCGATGACGCCGGGCGCTCCCCCTTCCAGACCATCGAGCGTGAGGATGTCGGTATCAGCCTCGGCATCACGCCGCAGATCAACGAGGGTGATACCGTCCAGCTGGAGATCGAGCAGGAGGTCTCCGACCTGTCGGGCACGGCCCAGGCTGCCGACCTGATCACCAACACTCGCGAAATCAGGACCACGGTGATCGTCGAGGACCAGCAGACGCTGGTCCTTGGCGGTCTCATCGATGAGAGCGTGCGCAGCAGCCGCGAGCAAGTGCCGTTGCTCGGCAGCATCCCGGTCCTCGGCCAGCTGTTCCGCTACGACTCCACCGACCGCGTGAAGCAGAATCTGATGGTCTTCCTGCAACCGACGATCCTGCGCGATGCCGCCGCGGGCGATGCCATCACGCGGGATCCCTACGCGGACATGCGCGCGCG
>CAZJGZ010000222.1:0-2959 GCA_964545695.1 uncultured Ectothiorhodospiraceae bacterium
ACTTGAGCGCGGCCGCTTCCCCCGGCTACGGTCCGCGAAAGTTCCGGTAGGTTTGCATGCGCTTTTTCGACCAGCCCATTCTCAATTCGCCGTATCTCGAGCCGGACCGGCATTGGGAACTGGATGAGGCAGGGCGCCCGACCGACACCATCCTCGAGTCGCGCCGCCGCGCGGAGCTTGTCTCGGCGATACCGGCCCCGCGCCGCAACCGTCGTGCGCAACAAAGCGAGATGGTGCTTGATGCGGGGCACGGCCTCTCCACCGACGCGCAGGAGTTCAACCCGACACCCATCATCAACGAGCTGCGCGGCGAGATCGAGCGCTGGCGCGCGCTGCCGAACCCGGAGCAATGGCAGGTCACCCCCGCAACGGCGCAGCTCCTGCGCCACTGGCGCGCGCTGCAGGCGGATGACACGCAGGCGATCCGGCCATTCTTCTGCCAGCTCGAGGCGGTGGAGGCGGCGATCTGGCTGGCCGAAGTCGCTCCGAAATCCGGCAAGCGCGGCAAGCGCTTCCTCGACTATCTGAAGGCCGCCAATGACAGTGCAAACCCCGAACTCTTCCGCGTGGCGCTCAAGCTTGCGACGGGGGCGGGCAAGACGGCCGTCATGGCCATGCTCATCGCCTGGCAGGCGATCAATGCCGCGCGCAGCCCCAATAGCCGCAGCTTCACCCGAGGATTTCTGATCGTCGCACCGGGCATCACGATCCGCGATCGTCTGCGTGTGCTTATGCCGAATGACTCCGAGAGCTACTACCGCAAGCGCGATCTGGTGCCGTCGGAGATGATGACCGATCTGATGCAGGCGAAGATCGTCATCACCAACTACCACGCCTTCAAGCTCCGCGAGACCGTTCCGCTTGCCAAAGGCACCCGCGCTGCACTGGCCGGCCACGGAGAGGCGCCCTCAACCACCGAGACCGAGGGTGCGATGCTCCAGCGTGTGATGTCGGAGCTGTCGACCATGCGCGACATCATCGTCATCAATGACGAGGCGCATCACTGCTACCGGGAAAACCCGAACGCGGAGGCCGAGAAGCTCACCGGCGAGGCGCGGAAAGAGGCCGAGGAGAACCGCGAGGCCGCACGGCTCTGGATCTCGGGCATCGAGGCGGTCAAGCGCCGACTCGGTGTGCGCACGGTCTATGACCTGTCGGCCACGCCCTTCTTCCTGTCCGGGTCGGGTTGGCCCGAGGGCACGCTGTTTCCATGGGTGGTCAGCGACTTTTCCCTGATGGATGCGATCGAGTGCGGTATCGTCAAGCTGCCGCGTGTGCCGGTGGCGGACAACCTGCCGGGGCGCGATGCGCCGCTCTATCGTGATCTCTGGCCCACCATCCGCACCCGCATGCCCCGCAAGCAGCGGGGCGAGACGAAACCCGATCCGCACAAGCTTCCGATCGAGCTTCAGACCGCGCTGGACGCGCTTTACGGTCATTACGTCAAGACCTTCGATGCCTGGCGCAAGGCCGGGGTCGGCGTGCCGCCCGTCTTTATCGTGGTATGCAACAACACCACCAACTCCGAACTCGTCCAGGAATACATCGCCGGGTTCGAGCGCGAGCAGCCGGACGGGACGCTCGACTTCAAGCAGGGCCGGCTTGAGCTGTTTCGCAACTTCACCGAAGACGGGCAGCGGCTGTCGCGCCCGCGCACGCTGCTGCTCGACAGCCGTAGCATTGACAGCGGTGAAGCCGTGGACAAGGCGTTCCGCGAGGCCCATGCCAGCGAGATCGAGGCGTTTCGCCGCGAGAAGGCCGCCCGCGAGGGCCCGGAAGCCGCGCGCGAACTCGGCGACGAGGAGATCCTGCGCGAGGTGATGAACACGGTCGGCAAGAAGGACCGGCTGGGTGAGCAGGTGCGCTGCGTGGTCTCGGTGTCGATGCTCACCGAAGGCTGGGACGCCAACAACGTCACGCATATTCTCGGGCTGCGCGCTTTCGGCACGAAGCTCATCTGTGAGCAGGTGATGGGCCGCGCCCTTCGCCGTCTGAGCTACGACGCCGACCCGGACACCGGCCTCTTCGGCGTCGAATACGCCGACATCATGGGTATCGACGGGCTGAACTTTTCCGCCCAGGCGATCCAGGCGCCGGTCAAGACCCCGCGCGAGGTCGTCGCGGTGCGCGCCATGAGTCCGGATCGCGATGCCTGCGAGATCACCTTCCCCCGCGTCGAAGGCTACCGCATCGAGATGCCCGACGAGAAGCTCGATGCCGATTTCAGCGGGCTCGAACCCTATGTGCTGACCCCGGAAAAGGTCGGCCCCTGCGAGGTGACGATGCAGGGCGTGGTCGGCATGCCCGAAAAGCTCACGCTCGAGCATCTGGAGCAGATGCGCAAATCGACGCTGATCTATCACCTCGCCAACCACCTGCTTTACAACAAGCTGCGCGATGCGAACGAGCAGCCCAAGATGCACCTCTTCGGTGCGTGCCGGCGGATCGTGCGCCAGTGGCTCGATGGCGGTCTTCTCGCCTGCAAGGGCGGCACCTTTCCCGCGCAGCTGACCTATCGCCAGCTCGGCGACGAGGTCTGCGATCTGATCATCAATGCGATCAACGCGCACAGGCCGGATGGATACATGATCCGCGCCATGCTCGACCCCTACGCGCCGCTGGGCTCCACCTCCGAGGTTGCCTTCACCACCACGAAGGAAGAACGCTACTGGCCCCTGGCCGACAAGAGCCACGTCAACTGGATCATCCTCGACAGCAGCTGGGAAGAGCAGCTCGCCCAGGCAATTGAGGCGCATCCGCGCGTCGCCGCCTATGCCAAGAACCACAATCTGGGCTTCGAGATCCCCTACCTGCACGAGGGCGAGCCGCGCAGCTACCGTCCCGATTTCCTCGTGCGCCTCGAGGCACCCGAGCCCGTCACGCTGATCCTCGAGGTGAAGGGTTTCCGCGGCGATGACGCCATGCTCAAGGCAGCCACCACGCGCGACAAGTGGATCCC
>CAZJGZ010000223.1:0-2944 GCA_964545695.1 uncultured Ectothiorhodospiraceae bacterium
AGGCGACCTTGCAGTTCGCGGATTTGCTGGGACAGGGCGTTGATCTCGGTCATGCTGTTGATCCGTGCCAAATGGATGTGAAAATCGCGGCGCCGGCGATGGGACCGCCGGGCGCGGGGCGCAAGTCTACACGAGTCGGTGCCGCACTCGCACGGACGCCCCGGTATCGAATCACTGCCCGTTTGCCAGAGGCGTCACCGGTTCCAGGTGTTCGATGACCAGTTGCAGGTTGCGCCGCCCGCGGAACTCGTTGATCTCCAGGCGATAGACCAGCCGCACCTGTGGCCCCGGACCATCGTGCAGTGCCGGATCGGCATGGAAAGCCATCGCCTCGATGCACTCGGCACTGCCGGCAGCAGGGGCCGTTTCATCCGCGATGGCCTCGACCTGGAGCTTGAGGTGGTGCTCACCGACCACGCGGTGGTCATGGACCCGGAACAGGCCCTCGAATACCGGGGGTGGGAAGCCGGCGCCCCACGGCGTGGCCGTGCGCAGGGTCTCGGCGGTTTCCATGGTCAACTCATGGGGCGCGAGCACACCGTCGGTCAGGATCTCGCGGACACCCACCTCGTCCCCGATCTGCGCGTGCACGGCCGTGCAGAAGCGCTCGCGGAACGTCTCCAGTCGGTCGGCGGCGAGCGTCAGCCCGGCCGCCATGGCGTGCCCCCCGAAGCGTTCGAGCAGTCCGGGCTCGGCGGCATCGATCGCGGCCAGCAGATCGCGGATATGCAGGCCCGGGATCGAGCGACACGAGCCCTTGAGCATGCCCTCCCCCGCATCGGCCAGAATGACGATCGGGCGATGTACGGTTTGTCGCAGTCGGCCGGCGAGAATGCCGCTCACCCCCTGATGCCAGCGGGCGTCGTGGAGCACGAGCGCGGACGGCAGCTGCTCGCTGGCGGCCAGGCTCGCGCGCAGGCGTTCGACCTCGGCGTCCGCCTGTTCCTTCATCTCGGCCTCGATATTCCGCCGGTCGCGATTGTAGTCATCGAGTCGGCTGGCGAGCTTGCGCGCCGAGTCGCTGTCCTCGGCGAGCAGCGCCTCGATGCCGACCGCCATGTCGGCAATGCGCCCGGCGGCATTCAGGCGCGGCGCGACGGCATAACCCAGATCAGTGGCCGTGACCTGTGCCGGATCGCGGCGGGCCGCGCGCAGGAGCTGCTGGACGCCGGGCGTGCCGCGCCCGGCGCGCAGGCGCTTGAGACCCTGTTCGACCAGGATGCGGTTGTTGCGATCAAGCGGTACCACGTCGGCCACTGTACCCAGCGCGACGAGATCGAGCAGGTCCGCCATCGACGGCAGCCCATCGTCGCCACGCGCGGCGCACAGGCGGCTGCGCAGTGCGGCCAGCACATAGAACACCACGCCCACACCCGCGAGGTTCTTGCTTGGAAAGGTGCAATCGGTGCGGTTCGGATTGACCACGGCCGCGGCCGGCGGTAGTTCCGGGGGCGGCAGATGGTGGTCGGTGACGACCACGTCGATGCCCTGCTCGGTCGCCGCCGTCACACCATCGTGGCTCGACACGCCGTTGTCGACGGTGAGGATCAGGTCCGGCTTCGGCTCGCCCACCGCGGCAATCAGCCCGCGCGTCAGGCCGTAACCGAAGTCGAAGCGATTGGGTACGAGATAGTCGACACGCGCATGGCCGAACATGCGCAACGCCCGCACCGCCAGTGCCGTACTGGTGGCGCCATCGGCGTCGAAGTCCCCCACCACGAGGATGCTTTCGCCGTGATCGATGGCCTGCTGCAAACGGTCCACCGCGGCTTCGAGGCCGGCGATGCCGGGCGCCGCCAGGCCGGCAAGTGCGAGATTGAGCTCGTCGCGGTCGTGAATGCCGCGCGCGGCCAGCACGCGTGCGAGCACGGGATGGAGCTCGGCGATCGGCGGTGCCCGCAACGAGCGCTGGCAGATGACGACGCCCGTCACTGCCCCGCCTCAGCCGGCAGCTCGGGTGTGGTTTCCGTTTCCATCCAGCGGCTCCACTGGTGTTGGCGCCGCCACACGCGATAGCGCAGCTGTGCCCGGGTCAGGTGGAACTCGCTGGCTCCGCCCGTGCGCAGCACCAGACGCTCAAACCGGCCGTCGTGCAGATGGTCCAGCGCCGGCGCCAACCATTGTTCCTCGGCCGCCTGCAGACCGCCCAGCCAGGCCTCCGCCTCGCCATGCACCAGCGGATCGCGGAGCGCGCTGTCGGCGAGCAGCGTACGTCCCTCGCTCGGCTCCACATCGGCGGCACTGGGGGGCAGCCCGATCGCCGTTATACCGGCAAGCGCGGCCAGCCCGTGGGCGATGGGATCCGCCGCGAACACCTGATCCGGCGGCTGTGGCACGGCCGTGGGCACTGCCCCCGCGCCCCACACCCAGACACTGTTGACCGGCAGCTCGCCGCGCGCTTCGCGCGCCGTGTTGACGGGGTGTTCGTGCAACAGCATCTGCACTTCGTTCATCAGGCCCCGCCAGCGCGCGCCATCGGGTCCGCGCGGCAGGAAGTGATCCACATTGCGTCCGGCGACAGTCGTCGGCGAACAGGTCCGGATATCCGGGACGGACGGAACGCCGATGTACCAGCGATCGGGGGCTGGCACTTCGAGTGTTACGCCATCCGCCTGCAGATGCTCATTGATCACATCGGCAAGCGCGTCCGCTTCGGCCTGATCGAGGCCCAGCATCGGCGCGCCGAACAGGCGCGCATGGGCCATGTCGATGCGCAGATGTACCGGATCCGCACGCAGCCAGCCGGCATGGGCGCCTGGCTTACCCGCTGCCGCGGCCTCGCCCTGCCGCGCCAGCGCCGCGAGATGCGCCTCCGGCGTCGTGACCCCGAAGGCATGGCCCAGCAGTACCTCAAAGTCGGTGCGCCGGGATGCCCGGACATCGCTGCGCGCAAGCAGCCGGGCCAGTGACGGCATGGCGGGCAGGATCGCGGCCACCGCGTCGC
>CAZJGZ010000224.1:0-2925 GCA_964545695.1 uncultured Ectothiorhodospiraceae bacterium
CACCGCACACACCCGTTCGAGCGAGCAACGCTGAGCCCATCGGCGGCGAGGGGCCGCTGACGACCGCATCTTCATCGCGAACTCCTGGTCTGTTCCCGGGATGTAAAACATGTGCAGGCGCCTTTCGGGTAGCGGAGTTGTGGCGGGACGGGTGAAGCTGTGGCTCGCGGTAGTGCAAGTGGGGGGACGCAGATGCTGGAGTCGGTACAGCTTGCGAGAGTGGAGATTCCCGATGATCCCGCAATCGTGCTACCGATCCTGCTCGTGGTCGGATTCGTTCTGCTGGTCACCGCCTTCCGCTTGTGGATGCGGGTTCGTCAGGCCCGCTCGTGGCGGCCGATGGCAGCACGGGTGGAACATGCCGTCGCGCGCTCGAACCCCGTGGACGACGACGAGGATTCGCCTTCGGTGGATGTGCGTTATTTCTTTGACCTTGACGGGCGGCGCCATTACGGCAATCGCCCGCTGCTGATCGGCGTGTGGTGGCTCACGCCCCGGCGGGCCCGCGAGCTTGTCAGTCGCTTTCACGGGGCGGAGCGCGTCATCGGCTACGTTAACCCGCGGAACCCTGCCGACAATTGCCTGGACCGGAGTGGCCACGGCGTTGCCGGCTGGACGGCGGTCGTGGGGCTGGTTTTCTGGCTGATTGCCCTTTTTGTTTACGCCGGATAGCTGCATCGAGAAGGATGTTTCGCCGTCGTTCGACGAAAGCGAAAGGGGGCGTGATTCGCGGAGGCCGATTTCCGGAGCGCGGCACAGTCATTGTCCGGCCAGGGGCATTCCTTGAAGAGGCAGGGCCGGTAGCTGGAACAACCGGATCCGACCTCATCCCCCCATTTCCACGTTCCCCCGGGCTACAGCCGATCCTTCAGGCCGTACCAGGCATAGGCGGCGCGCACCATCCAGGTGCGCAGCCCAGGTAGCGGGAATCTGGGGGGTAGCCCATGCATCACGGCCGGGACCTCATCGGGCGCCTGTTCGACACCGGCGACGAGACGCGCCAGCCGCCGCCCCGTCAGCGGTGCAGTATTGACCCCACTGCCGTGATACCCGAAGCCGAACCAGACCCGGCCCGCCTCATCAAGGCGCCCAACCGCCGGTGTTCGCCGCTGCGTCAGGCAGATCAGCCCGCGCCAGAAATGGCTGATCTCGACGCCGCGACAGGGCGGAAATACCTCACCCAGACGCCGCGCCAGCCAGGCGCGCATGCGCTCGCCATCCCGGGGGCTACCGGTGAAGTCGCCGCGGGCACCGAACAACAGCCGCTGATCGGGCAGCAGACGGTAATAGAACAGCATCGTGCGCGCGTTCGACACGGGCGTGCGCGTATGGAAGCCGGTGGCTTCCAGTTCGGCGTCACTCAGCGGACGGGTGGTAATGATGTTGGACAGCACGGGCAACGTCCGATAATCGAATTCCGCGTTCAAGCCATCGCGGTAGTAACCGTTGGTGGCGAGAATCACCCGGCGTGCACGCAGTCGCCCGCCTGCCGTGCGCAGTACCTGGTGCTCGCCCTCGCGGGACCAGTCGACCACGGCGCTGTGGTCATGCAGGACTGCGCCCCGGCGTTCCGCGGCGGTCGCCAGCCCCAGGACGAATTTCAGCGGATGCAGGCCGAAGCCGGCCCCCATCCACAACGCGCCATGCTGCTCCGTGCCACCATGGCCAATGGCCGCAAAGGCTTCGCGATCGTACATCCGTGCCGGGACGCCGAAGCGGGACTGCAGGGCTTCGGCTTCCTCGACCAGGCCGGCGTAGGCGCCCGGGGCATGCGCCACGATGAACTTGCCCTCGCCGCACCGATCACAATCAATATCCTCCTCGACGCAAAGGCGCTCGACCAGCTCGATGCCCGCCATCTGGTCGGCGTGATAGGCGCGCACGGCAGACTCGCCGTAACGCTGGACCATCTGCGCAAGTGAGAGCTTCGTGCCGCCGATCAGGCACATCCCGGCATTGCGGCCCGAGGCCCCCCAGCCGATGGGGCCGGCCTCCAGCACGCGCACATCGATGCCGTGATCACGGGCCAGGTGATAGGCCGCCGAGAGGCCGGTGAAACCACCACCGATGATGGCAACCTCGCAGCTCTGGTCACCCTGGAGCGCGGCGCGCTCGACGCGTGCATCGCCAGCCGTGGCTTCCCAGTAACTGGGTGCCGTCGTTTCCGTGGAGTAGACCGTGGGGTGATACAGCGACGTTCGGGGCACGAAAATCCTTCGCCGAAGGCGTTTGAGTCAACGCCGCAGCTTACCGCCTTGTGCCCGTTCGGTGCCAAGATCTCACCCCCGGTAGCCACCGATGGCGGTCGCACCCTCGATATCAAGCCCATCCTTCAAGGGATCAGTGTTTCCCGTAAGGTCACCGGTAATGCCATGGCGTTGTGCAACACCGGCGTACGCTGGCGTACAGAACGCAGACGCCTGCCCACCCTAATATCCCGAAACATGGGTCGCTGCCCTTCAGCCCGGGATGTTGGGGCGAGGTGAGGATGCGACCGGGGTTCACCAATCGTGGCCCAGCCGGCCGGGCACACATACAGCGCGTACGTGACGCTGCCTCACCGACGGGTCCGGGGATTCGGCATGACGGACACGCACGGAACGCAAGGTCCACATATATTCGCTACCGGCAAGCACGTCGAAGCCGAGCCCCTGTCTCCAACCGCATACACGCGACCGTTTTGCCGCGCAAGCCGTGGCTACGGCCTTGCGTTCACTCTGAGCATCCTGGCGTGCGCGGGAGCCCTGACGGTTGGCGGACAGGTGCTGGCCGATACCGCAGGAAATTCGGGCAACGTTCCGCCCCCATTTCAACAAGACGATGGGGATGACGACGACGACGACGACGACGACGACGACGATGACGACGAACCCGAACCCGAGCCCGAGCCCGAGCCCGAGCCC
Source organism: uncultured Ectothiorhodospiraceae bacterium (assembly GCA_964545695.1). GTDB lineage: Bacteria > Pseudomonadota > Gammaproteobacteria > XJ16 > Halofilaceae > Halofilum. Next base: position 2,904 of record CAZJGZ010000224.1, read on the forward strand.
GAGCCCGAGCCCGAGCCCGAGC
>CAZJGZ010000225.1:0-2924 GCA_964545695.1 uncultured Ectothiorhodospiraceae bacterium
TCAGTTATCAGACCACCAGCGTGGGCAAGCAGAATCTGATGGTCTTCCTGCAGCCGCGCATCCTGCGCGAGCTGGAAGAGACCGACTTCTACACGGCCGAAAAATACAATTTCATGCGCGAGCAACAGATCCAGCGCAGCGAGAGTGCGCCGCGCTTCGGCGGCGGTGATGTACCCATCCTGCCGCGGCTCGAGCTTGAATACGGCAACGCCGACAACACACCCTGAGCCTGATGAGCGCAACCGACCCCCTCAATACCGAGGCTGAAACCGAGTCGCCGCCAGGCGGCGCCGAACCAGGGCCCGAGGTCGGGACGTCGGTATCGGCGAAACAGGGCCTCGGTTACGGCTTCGCCCGCCGCCAGGGCGTACTGGCGGAGGCCAGTGCCGAGGGCGGCTGGCACGTGGTGCACCGGCCGGGCGTCAGTGCCGCCACATTGCTGGAGCTGCGTCGCTTTCTCGGCGCGACGTTCACTACCGAGACGGTAGAACCGGCGGAGTTCGATCGCCGCCTGGCCCGCCGGTATGAGGGCGGGGCCAGCGGTGCCCGTGACGCCGTCGACAGCCTTGGTGACGATGCCGACCTGGCCAGCGCGGCCGAAGCGCTGCCCGAGCCCGAGGACCTGATGGAATCGGAGGATGATGCGCCCATCATCCGCCTGATCAACGCCATCCTCACCGAGGCCATCCGCCACAATGCCTCCGACATCCACATCGAGCCCTTCGAGCAGCGCCTGCTGATCCGCATGCGCATCGATGGCGTGATGCAGGAAACCCTGCAGCCGCCGCGCGCAGTGGCCGGGCTGATTATCTCGCGCATCAAGGTCATGGCGCGGCTCGACATCTCCGAGAAACGCCTGCCCCAGGACGGACGGATTTCGCTGCGAGTGGCCGGGCGCCCGGTCGACGTCCGCGTCTCGACGCTGCCCTCCGGGCACGGCGAGCGCGTGGTGCTGCGGTTGCTGGACAAGCAGGCCGGACGTCTCGATCTCGAACATCTGGGCATGGCCGAGCGCGACCGCGATCTGCTGCATGAGCTGATCCATCAACCCCACGGCATTCTGCTGGTCACCGGACCCACCGGGTCGGGCAAGACCACGACGCTGTATGCCGGCCTGACGCGGCTGAACGATGCCAGCCGCACCATCCTGACCGTGGAGGATCCGATCGAGTACTACCTCGACGGCATCGGTCAGACGCAGGTCAATACCAAGGTCGACCTCACCTTTGCCCGTGGCCTGCGCGCGATCCTGCGTCAGGATCCGGATGTCGTCATGGTCGGCGAGATCCGCGACCTGGAAACCGCCGAGATCGCCGTGCAGGCCAGCCTGACCGGTCATCTCGTGCTGTCGACCCTGCACACGAATACCGCCATCGGCGCCATCACGCGACTGCGCGACATGGGCGTGGAGCCATTCCTGCTCTCCTCCAGCATGGTCGGCATCCTTGCCCAGCGGCTGGTCCGCCTGCTGTGCCCGCACTGCCGGGTGGAACACACCTTTACCCGTGGCGAGTGCCGCCTGTTCGATCTCGACCCGGACCACCCGCCCACAGCCTGGCGCGCCGGGACCGGCTGCGAACACTGCAGCCACACGGGCTACAGTGGCCGCAGCGGGATCTACGAACTGGTCGCGATCAATGAGCGCATGCGCACCATGATCCACGACGGTGCCAGCGAGTACGATCTGGACCGTGTGGCGCGGCGGCATGGCCCGGGCATTCGCGCCGACGGCCTGCGCCTGATACGCGCCGGCATGACCACCATTGAGGAGGTGCTGCGCGTGACCCCGGACGGTGATCGTGACGTCGACACCATCATCGAGGATTGATCGCCGCATGCCTCGGCCCGCTCCGCACCCTGGCGCAGCATTCCGATGAGTGCCTTCGAATATACGGCCATTGATGGCGAAGGTCGCGAACAGCGCGGCATCCTGGAAGGCGATACGGCACGCCAGGTGCGCCAGCAACTGCGCGACCAGGGGCTGACGCCGCTGAATGTGGCTGCGGCCGTGGAGCGCGCGCGCCGTGACAGCCCGAGCCTGGGCTCGGGCCTCGGTTTCGGTCGCGGGATCGGCGCGGCCGACCTCGCGCTGATCACCCGCCAGCTGGCCACACTGGTGGCTTCCGGCATGCCCGTCGAGGAGGCGCTGCGCGCGATCGCCCGCCACGCCGAGAAACCCAAGGTGCAGCGCCTGGTCATGGCGCTGCGCACCCGCATCGTGGAAGGCCACAGCCTGGCCGCTGCGCTGGCCGAGTTCCCGCGCAGCTTTCCCGAGATCTACGTCGCCACCGTCCGTGCCGGCGAACAGTCGGGGCATCTCGACAACGTACTCGAGCGCCTGGCCGACTACACCGATGCCCGCCAGGAGACGCGCACCTCGGTCGGCAATGCCCTCGCCTATCCGGCCATCCTGTCCGTTGTCGCCGTGGCCATCGTGATCTTCCTGCTGAGCTACATCGTCCCCGAGGTCGTCGGCGTGTTCGGGTCGTTCGATGCCGACCTGCCCTGGCTGACCCGTGCGCTGATCGCGAGCAGCGATTTTCTCCGCGACTGGGGCTGGATGCTGCTGATCCTGCTTGTCGTGGCCATCGTCGTCGCCAGACTCGCCCTGCAACGCCCCGCCATCCGCTACGCCGCCGACGAAGCACTGCTGAAACTGCCGATCATCGGTTCATTGCTGCGCGGCGCCGATACGGGCCGTTTTGCCCGCACGCTGTCGATCCTCGCCGCCAGCGGCGTCCCCGTACTCGAGGCGCTCGGGATCGCCTCCACAGTGGTCAATAACCGACCGATGCGGGCTGCGGTCGAGCGCGCCGCGGTCCAGGTGCGCGAAGGTACGTCACTGCACCGAGCGCTGGACCGGAGCAACCGCTTCCCGCCGATGGTGCTGCATCTGATCGCCAGCGGTGAACAGTCCGGCCAGC
>CAZJGZ010000226.1:0-2888 GCA_964545695.1 uncultured Ectothiorhodospiraceae bacterium
CTAGTGACATCATTGTCGGCCCGCGGGCCCCTCAGGCTCGATTCGTTCGGTTTTCCACGGGTTGCCGGGGTGTTACGAGCTGTGAAACCTCTGAACCAGACCGGAATTGCCATTGTCCAGAGGATCCCCTGTGTGACTTGATCACCGACTAGAACTACAGGGGCGGCTATAATTCATCATATTATTGGTTCCGAAGGGCAGTGAATGGCCATGAATGTGTTGGTGGCAAAATTCGGTGGTCAATCGATGTGTAATGTGTTGCGCGGCCTCATGCCGTGCGCGGTGTTGACGTCCGCAATGCTGCCCGTGCCGGGGCTGGCCGATGAAGTCACCTCAGTCGATGCGGAGCAAGCGTACGAGTACGTGCAGGCAGAGGACGCGTTTTTGCTCGATGTGCGGACACGGGCCGAACTCCAGTTTGTGGGGGCACCTGACCCGATGGATATGCATGTACCGTTCATGCGCATGGCTACGCCCTTCGAGTGGGATTCGGATGCAAGTATTTGGCGCATGGAACCCAATGAATCCTTTGTCGCGGATGTCGATGCGGCACTCGATGCCGCCGGAGCAACCACAAGTGACCGAGTCGTTGTCATTTGCCGCTCGGGATCACGCAGTCTGGAAGCCGCGAAGCAGCTGCAGGAAGCCGACTATACTGATGTAATCCATGTCGACGACGGTTTCGAGGGCGATCGCGACGCATCCGGATATCGCCGCATGAACGGCTGGCTCAACGCCGGTCTCCCAATCCTTGACGCACTGCCGGCGGATCGCGTCTATCGTGAGAAGGATCGGAATTGATCGACGCGAAACTTCGTTCGCAGATTGAACCGCATGCGCTGGCATTGGAGCTGGCAGCGGGTGACATGCTCTTCCAGCCCGGCGATCCCTGCCGCAATTTTCTTCTGGTAACGGCCGGTACCGCACGGGTGGAGATGAGTACCCACACCGGACGCGATCTCGTGCTGTACCGGGTGCGCGCTGGCGAGACGTGCGCGCTGACCATTACCTGCCTGTTGTCGGACCAGCGGTATACCGCCCGTGGCATCGCTGATACCGATCTCAGTGGTCTGGCATTGCCGACCGCCGCGTTCGAACAATTGCTTGCTGAATCGGCTGCATTCCGACGCAATGTGTTTCGTGCCTTCGGCGAGCGCATGCAGGGTTTGATGTCGCGCCTTGAAGATGTGTTGTCCCACGGGCTCGATCCTCGTCTCGCACGATTGTTGCTTGCGTCGGCGGATCGGGAGGGTTGTGTCCATCTCACGCACCACCGAATCGCTGTCGAACTCGCCGCCGCGCGCGAGGCCGTTAGCCGGCGTCTGAAAGGTTACGAACGCGCGGGCTGGATCCAGGTGGGCCGAGGTCGTATCCGGATTCTGGATACTCATGCCCTCGATGTCCTTGCCGAAGATCCCGATGCCGACAAGGCGTGAGGGTGTACAAGGTCTGACGGTGGTGTCGTTCACCGTTGCCGACAGACGCCACGTCGCGATGGGGTCGAATGATTTTCCACTGACACATCAAAGGAGTTCATGATGCCGTTCAAACGCATGTTGGTCGCGATCACGCTTCTTTTGCTGGCGCTGCCCGCAATGGCTGAGCGCAACCCGATGTTCACCGTCATTACATCAGCGGAAGAGGAAACCCAGATGATGGCCTTGATTCTGTCGATGCAGGCCATCGAGCAGGATCGTTCAGTGAGAATCCTGCTCTGCGATGCCGGTGGTGAACTCGCCCTGGCTGATAAGGACGAGGGCACCGTTTTCGAGCCGGCCGGCCGCACTCCACAGCAGTTGCTGACGGGATTGATCCAGCGCGGGGTGCAGGTCGATGTGTGTGCCATCTTCCTGCCGCAGCGTGAAGCGGGTGAAGATGACTTGATCGAGGGTGTTGGCTCCGCCCGTGCTCCCGAGGTCGGCGAGTACATGGCAACCCCGGAAGTGCGCTACTTTACATTTTGACGGTCTGTCACCAGGGGCTGCCGCGACGCATGGGTCATGGCGTGTTGCACACAATCGGCTATGAACGCGCTGCGTTTTTGGCCGTGGCGGGAACGCTTGCCGATGCCGGCGTGACCATGGTGGTGGACGTGCGTGCGGAGCCCCATTCCCGGCGTCGCGAGTTTGCCTTCAAGCATCTTGGCCCCGGGCTGGCCGCGTATGGTATCGCGTATGCGAGCTGGCCCGAACTCGGAACTCCGGCCGCGGGCCGTGAGGCGGCGAAGCAGGGCGATGCGATGACCTTCCACCGTCTGTTCATGGAACAACTCGCCACGCCCGCTGCCCGGAACGCGCTTGCCGAACTCGCCGCCCTCGTCGAGCGCGAGACACTCTGTCTGCTGTGCTACGAGCGCGATCCGGCTCACTGCCACCGCACGCTCATCGTCGAGCGCATGGCGGCAACGCACGGGATCGCGGTGCGCGACCTGATACCGACTCAGCGCAGCTGACTGTCCTTGCTGCCACGGCGGTTGTAGAGGTGGTGCTGTGCCTCTTCGCGGTCGTGTTCTTCCTGGCAGGCCACACACAGCCGGACGCCGGGCAGGGCCTGGCGGCGCGCCTCCGGGATCGGGCGTTCACACGCTTCGCAGTGCGTGAGACTCTCACCGCTCGGCAGGGCGCCACGAGCCCGCTGCACCTCATCGTTGATGGTGCTTTCGATCTGTTCGTGGACGTCGTCCTCGTCACCAAAACCCTTGGCCATGGTTGCTGCCTCTGCGGTAGTCTCGTGTATTCAGCAGCTTACGACGGAATCCGCATGCATTCCAGCGTCGACGGACCAGGGCTGGACCTGTCGGGAGCGTCGGCGCGATCATCGACGCCGGGTCTAAGGAACCTCTGAACAAAGTCCGTCCTGGCCTTGTTCAGAAACGGGCCATGAAAATG
>CAZJGZ010000227.1:0-2882 GCA_964545695.1 uncultured Ectothiorhodospiraceae bacterium
GCAGCATCCCTGCTGCAGACGGTCCCGTCTCGGGGCATGCGGATCCGCTCTTTCGCCGTATGCCGGAGGTTTCTGCGGTGCCCGTAGGGCGGCTAAGCGCTGCGCAGCGGTGCGCATCCGCCGTGGTGGCGTCATGGTTGGTGCGTTGACGTGGAGCGTGGCGCGCATCCGCAAACCCCGAGCCGGGACCCGCCGTGGATCCGTCCCTGGAGGCTCGTCTGCAGCATCCCTGCTGCAGACGGTCCCGTCTCGGGGCATGCGGATCCGCTCTTTCGGCGTACGCGGGAGGTTTAGTGCCGGAACAAGCGCGTTGGGGTTTCATGGGCTGCTGTCCAGCGCGGTGGTAAAATGCGGGCGGGTTAAAACGTGAATGAAACATCATGCCGACGCTGCTGATGAATCTGCGAGGGGTCCCGGATGACGAGGCGGACGAGGTCCGCGAGGTCCTGCGCAGCCGCAACATCGACTTCTACGAGACGCCGCCGAGCCGCTGGTTCATTTCCATGGGCGGTATCTGGTTGCCGGATGGCGCGCCCGTGGATACCGCCCGCGAGGTTCTGGCGAAATACCAGCAGGACCGGCGGGAGCGCATGCGTGCGGATTACGAACAACGCCGCATGGCCGGCGAGGTCGATACGCTTGCGAGCGCATTCCGGCGTGAGCCGCTGCGGTTCATTCTCTACGGCCTCGCCTGCGCGGGGCTGCTCTACCTGATGACCGTACCGTTCCTCTTCTTCCCCACCTGACTCCATCGGGCGCACGCCACTGATCGCGTGCCGAACCGGAATCTCGCAGAGGCGCAGAGCCCGCAGAGCAAAGACTTTTCTCCGCGAACTCCGCGACTCTGCGAGAGAAATTTCACAGCACGGGCATCCGAGGCGGTCTTTAACTCACGCCAAGGGCGCCAGGAACGCCAAGAAAGAAAGACAGAGGCCCCTTGGCGTTCCTGGCGTGCTTGGCGTGATTCAAGTGCGGCACGATATCGAAGGCGTACCGCACCGATATCTCGCGGAGGCGCAGAGCGCCGCAGAGGAAAATTCCTTCTCCGCGAGCTCCGCGGCTCTGCGAGAGCATAATCCCCGCGAAACAGAAAACTGCTATATCCGTGTTCCGCTCTCGTCGCCGCTGAGTACGCCCGTGCGGGTGCTTTCCAGGTCGGTCTCGCCGCAGTGTTCGACGATGTAGGCGCGCACGGCGTCGCGCAGACGCAGGGCCGCGTCCCAGTCATCGCCGTCGGGATGGATGGGTTTGCCGATATCCACCTCGACCCGGCCGGGGCGGGGGCGGAAGGAATAGCCGCGCAGGATCGAGCGGGTGCCGCGGATGGCGATGGGCACCACGGGAATGCCGGTGCGCACGGCGACCATGAAGGCACCGATGCGGAAGGGGCGCAGGCCCTCGGCTCGGGTAAAGGTGCCCTCCGGGAAGAACAGGACACGATCGCCGGCCTGGCTGCGGCTTTCGGTACGTTCGAGATCCTGCAGACCCTGGCGGGCATCGGCGCGTTCCACGTATTCGCCACCCAGACGTTCGACCATGATGCGCATCAGCGGATTGCCGCGCAGCTCGCGCTTGGCGACGAAGGCGAAGGGTCCGGGCAGGGTTGCGCGCATCACGGGCGAGTCGATGTAACTGGCGTGGTTTGCGGCGTAGACGCAGGGGCCGTCCGGCAGGTTCTCGCGTCCGCTCACCCGCAACGGGACGCCGGCCAGGGTGAACACCGCACGCGTGGCGTGACGGGCCAGGGCGCTGCGAGCGCGGATGCCGGGCAGCAGGGCGAAGACGACGAGCCCCGGCAGCATGACGACCAGCCCGACCAGCCAGCTCCAGCCGGCGAACGCCAGGTCGCGTGCACCGTGTACACCCCGGGAGAGGGCTGGGCCGAGACCGCTGGCCACCAGGCGGACGAGCTGGATGGCCATGCCGCTGCCCCTGGCGACATGGCCACCCTGCTCGTAGATCCCGCGGGCGTCGTTGCGCCGGATCTTGCCGCTCGAGGTCTTGGGGACCGTTTGTGGCGGCACCAGGGCGATATCGTCGGGTGGCATCTCCAGCAACTCCAGCGTCGCTTCAGTGATGCGATCACGCAGTTGCTCGCGCTCGTCGCCGGCGGTTGCCCGGGTCTCCGCCATGACGATCAGCCGCTCCAGTGCACTCTCCGGATCGGGGCTGGAGAACACCGCCACGCAGTTCTTGCGTACGCCCTCGATCTGGCCGACGGCCTGTTCCAGGTCATAGGGGTAGATATTGCGCCCGGCACGAATGATCAGATCCTTGACGCGGCCGCACGGGTAGATCGCGCCGTCCACGGTGTAGGCGTAGTCGCCGGAGTCGAGCCAGTCGCCGTGATAGAGCGCGCGCGTCGCTTCGGCATTGCGGTAGTAGCCGCTGGTGCAGGACGGGCCGCGGAACTGCAGGCGCCCCTGATGGCGGTCGGGCAGCGGCTGATCCTGGTCGTCGACGATGCGGATCTCGTGATCGGGCAGGGGCTGGCCGCAATCGACGAATTCCAGGATGTCGGTGTCGTTCTCGCCGGCCGGGATCGCCCGCCCCTCGCCGTGGAAGGGCGGGCGTTGCACTCGGTCGATGCGGGGTGCCCTGGCCGGATCGGAAAAGGCCAGCCCGACCGAGGATTCGGCCAGGCCGTACACCGGGAACATCGCCTCGGGTCGAAAGCCAAAGGGCCGGAAACGCTGTTCGAACTGGCGCAAGGTGCGCGGGATCACGGGCTCGGCGCCATTGCAGGCGAGCCGCCATGAAGACAGATCGAGGCCGCTCAGCAGTTCGTCGTCGATCCGACCGGCACAGAGATCATAGGCGAAGTTGGGACCGGCGGAGATCGTGCCGCCGTGGCGGTGGATGGTCCACAACCAGCGCTGCGG
>CAZJGZ010000228.1:0-1649 GCA_964545695.1 uncultured Ectothiorhodospiraceae bacterium
GCGCCCGGCGTCGTGAAGCCGAACTCCTGTTTCAGCTGGCGCTTGACCGGCACCAGCGTTGTCGCGTCGACCCCGAACGGGATCTTGAAGTGCAGTCCCGGAGGAACTTCGGCCGAGTACTTTCCGAACCGCTGGACGATCGCGACTGAGTCGCTGGGCACCGTGTACCAGGAGGACCAAGCCCCAAACGCCGCAAGCGCGATGACAGCCCCGATCGCCAGGCGCCTCACCGGCGGCGGGCCGTCCGGCAGAAGGCCGTGCAGCCGATCCCGGCCCTTTCGAAGAATTGCGTCAACCTCCGGCGGTGCGCGGGTCTGCCTGTTTTGCCATGGTCCACGGTCTCCGGATCCATTCTCATCGGACGGCATTGAAAGGTCCTCGCTTGGATTTTTGCGTTTGGTGTGTGTGTCGCGCGCGTTTCACGGCGTGACGCGTTTTGCGCCATCACTCGGTCGGCTCTGATCGGCATGCCCTCAGAGGTCGAGTTCCTTCAGGCAGGCTTCCGCTATGTCTCGGTCCGGGGCATCGGTTCCCGGCATGGTCGCCCAGCCGGCTGTCATGAGCGCGTCGCGCCGCTGGTAGGTCGAAGCGGCACGGATCGCTTCCATCTTGTCCGCCCGTGCCGGGTCGGAGCGCGCCATGTCGAGGCAGACCGGCACCATGGAAGCGACGACATCGTCTCGGGACATCGCCATCGCCCTGTCGTTCGAGGTGCCACCGGTCACCCAGCCGCCCCATGTAAATCCGACAACGCCGACGAAGACAGCGCCGATCACGGCACCGTAGATGCCGGGCTTGAGCCATTCGGGAGTGTTCATGTTCTATCCTCCTGCGGGGAAAGCGCCGCTTCGCTGTGAGTGTTTGTCTGGGTCGTTGCTGCGTCCCGTCGCAGCGCCTCCTTGAGGTCGCTGTCCGAGATCGCGTGCGACTCGCTCCGTCCGGCATGGCTGCCCCGGCCGCGCACGGTCAGGCTGGTCGCCGTGCGTCTCCAGCCCTCGAAGCTGAGCCCCTGCAGGAGTTCTTCCTCGACGACGACCTCGTAGGTGCCGGCGGGCAGTTCGCCCGGGTAACCCGAGAGGGCGAACGGGGCGGAGAAGGTGACCGTCGATCTGGTCGAGCGCGTGGTCATGCGGGGCCTCCAGGATATTGGCAGAGCCGTCGTTCATCGCCATGACCGGGACGCCGTTTTGGCGCCGGGATGGTCGAACGGATGGCCTCTTGTAGGCGAGAGCCGCTCGACGGGTGCTGACGCAGGTTAGTCCGGGGCCAGCGCGCGCTCTGCGTCGGCGCGCAGAGATGGCGAACGGCCGGGCTTACCTGTGTAAGGGCGCGAGGGCCGACGCGTGCGTAGAATGGTTGAAATGGCTGCACGAAGGCGTCTGCATTCGTCATGCCGCGAATGGCGAGCCGGCCGCCCCCCTTCCATCGAGGAGCACGATCACGATGTCCGAACCACTTGTTCTCAACCCCCATCCGCCCGAATTCGGGCCGTTCCTCTACGCGTTCGTCGGCGAGGACCCCCGCGGAAGCCCGGTTACGGTTCTCTCGGCACTTGCGCGATTGAACCTCGACCCCTGGGCGGAGGCGGCAGACCTCGCCGCGCTTGGCCGGGAGGCGGCGGCGACCCGTTTCGGCGCGCTGCTGTCGCG
>CAZJGZ010000228.1:1749-2841 GCA_964545695.1 uncultured Ectothiorhodospiraceae bacterium
ACCCTCTGGGATCTCGAGGAACGGTTCTGGACCGGCGGTGCCGACAGCGCGCGCCGGATGACAGCGCGGGGCGCGGTCTTCGTCTTTCCCTATCCTGCCGGCATCCTTCAGGGCGATGCGATCTGGCGCGAGAAGGACGTCGCCCAGCGGTGGCGCTCCGTCGAGATGAGCGAGCGCTACCTCGCGCGTGAAGGCGAGATTGCCGCTCTCGCCTATCGCGTGTCCGCCGAGCGGGCGGGCGAGCCCATCCACGAGGCGGTCTGCACCTCGACCTATCTGAGGGACGACGGCAAGTGGCTGCGCCTGACCCACCAGCAGACGCCGGCCCGGTAGGCCGGGAGGCGCGACCGGCGCGGGGCCCCCTATCGCAGCGGAGCGCCCCGCGCTGCCCGGGCTCGGCTCGATCCTCCCACCCGGCCGACGGCTTCGCCCGAAGATCGCCCGCCTGGTTTCTGCGAGGCCGGGTGATCGGCGACACTGGGACGGTCTCAGCCACTGAAGCCGATATCGCCGACCCCGCCGAGAAGCCCGAAGCCGCGCAGCAGCCAGAGGATGACCACGATCACCACCGCCACGTTCAGGATCTGCTTTATCCTGCGGTCCATCGGGACATAGGTATTGATCGCCCACAGCAAGACGCCGACGACGACAAGGGTGACGACCAGATTGATGAGAGACATTGAGTTGGATTCCCTGTGAGTGGGTCATGCTGGGCCGATGGCGGCCCGGCGACGTGGGTCGGCGGCTCAGATCTATGCCCGGGCGCCGCAACGCGGATCAGACGCGGGCAAAGCCGCGCAGCAGCAGTGCGCCGCCGGCCACGACGCCAATTACGCCGCCGATCAGGTACCACATGGTGTTGCCGGTGAAGCTGCCGGTCAGGGCCTCGGACACCTGGTCGACGGGCGCGTTCGAGGCCCGCCAGGCGAAGAAGAGCAACGCGATACCGACCGCCGCGGCGACGACGCCGATGATGCTCGAAAGTGACATGATGTGGACCCCGTTGATTTCGCCGGCCGATGTCGCCCGGCCCTGGCCGGCGTCGCGCCGCCGGTCTGGGGCGCGGCACGCCGGACCTGAGCCATGAGCCTC
>CAZJGZ010000229.1:0-2794 GCA_964545695.1 uncultured Ectothiorhodospiraceae bacterium
CCTCGTCCCGCAAGGGCTGTCGCGCCGGCTTTTCGGGGTTCGCCAGGGGACGGCGCTTGATGCGGAGATCCGGCGAGGTGCGCTGCGCCTTGGAATGCTTACAATGTGCGGCAAAGCGCTAGTTGAGCGACGGACTGATCCAGAACTCTGCTCGAAAAGGCTGATCCATGTCTCTGCCCGAACGTCATACCAAGGCCCTGCGCAAGAAGGCACGCCATGGCTTTCGCGGCTACCCGGTCGCTACCGTGGCCTACTACGGACCGGACGCACGCCGGGCGACCAAGGTGGCGGTCGCCGTGATCCCGGAGGAGGGTGCCGAGCCGATTGCCCTCGAGCGCTGGTTCAACGAACAGCGCGATGTCCGCCGCGATCACGACGTAAACGGGGAAATTCTGCGCTTCATTCGCTCGCATGGCGTGCACAGCGTCGCCCTCACCGGCGAACTCATCGGCTGCCCCCACGAAGAGGGCATCGATTACCCCGAAGGCGAGGTCTGCCCGCAGTGCCCGTACTGGGCGGGGCGCGATCGCTGGGCCGGGGTCGATGAGCAGACCGTGGGTGCGACGCACGGCCGGGCCACGGAGCAGGCACAGGGCGAATCACTGGCGGCTACCGTCAATCACGAAATCGGCGCGCTGCTCGAGGGACAGGATCTCGCGTCCATGGAGGATGTCCAGGCGTTCCTCGATCAGCAGGTGGCCGAGCGTAATCGGCGCGCGGTGGACGACTTTGTCGGCCTTTCGCCGGAACAGATGGGCATACTGCTCTACTCGCCGTTTGAGTCACCGCCGCTGGCAACGCTGGAACAACGGCTCCCTGCGACCCTGGATGCCCCGATCCTGGTGCTGTTCCGCATGATTGCCGACGCGGCCGCGGACAAGGGCATCAAGCTCACCGCGCGCGGCAACCTGCCCCTGAAACTCGTGAAAGCGGCGGACGCCTGGTTGCTTGAGGACGAGGCCAATCCACGCCAGCGTATCGGGGGCATCAGTACCGAACAGGATGTCGATGACTTCCACTGCACTCGACTCGTGGCCGAACTTGCCGGCCTGTTGCGCAAGTCGCGCGGTTACCTCTACCTCACGCGCCGCGCCGAGAAAATGCTCGCAGCGGAGGATTGGCCCGCTCTGTACCGCCGCCTGTTCGAGACCTGGACCACGAAGTTCAACTGGGCCTACCGCGATGGTTTCGGTGATCTGCGGATCATCCAGCAGAGCTTCGGCTTCACGCTGCATCTATTGCGCGAGTACGGGGATCACTGGCAGCCCACAGCCATGTACGCAGACGCATTCCTGCGCGCGTTCCCGATGGCGTTGGACGAAGCGGACGATGGCATCGGCGTTCTATCGCCGGAACACTGCGTGCGCATTGCGTGGTCGAGCCGCAGCCTCACGGGATTCGGCTATCTCTTCGGGCTGGTGCACCTGGCCCTGCCAGAAGTTTCGCCGCCACCGACCGCGGTCGACTGCGGCCGACAAGTCCGGGCGACGCCGTTGCTGTCCAGCGTGTACCCGCAACCGCCTGCGGACGTGAACTCGGCCGGTCGCTGATCCTCGTAGAGCCTGGCGCGAGGGAGCATAATCTGGCCCGTGAGCCGAATCCGCGCCATAATCGGCTCATGCGAGATACGGACCTCTCGCTATCGTCGTAACCGGATTGGCACCCTGGATTCCGATTCGACTACATTTCCATGATCGACTACTTCCAGGCAGGAACGCACGCCTGCCGGTACGAAGGGATGTACTGACGCGCGCCAGCGCATTGCTGCGCCGATCAGGCCGCCACCTGCTCGAACGAGAAGTGCGGGATGTCGGTGCGCTTGCTGGCATGCTCGACCGTGATCGCGCAGATATTGCCGTCACCATCGACGTCCAGAAGCGTATCCTCGTCCAGGTCTCGGGTCTCCGCGACGTCGGCGCTCCGGAACTCGATATAGAGCGTGTCGGTCTCCTGGAAATACTTGATGTTCATGGCCGAAAGCTCCGGTCGAAGAACGCGTTGTGGACCGTCTCGCCGTCCGGCAGCAGGACCACGCGCAAGTAGCGTCCGTCCATGGCGCCGATCCGGGCCCAGCGCCGGACTCGGCCGTCCGCCTGCACGACCTCATACTCCGGCTCGCGGCAGACGCGCTCGATCCATGCATCCTTGATCATCGCACGGTCGGGGCGCTGGCGCACCTGGTCGAAATAGCGTGTCGTTTTCATCCCTGGCCGCTCCTCGCACCTGTCCGAGCGTGGACGGGGACAGCCCGCCGCGCAAGCCGCAACTTTACGGGGGCTCGCCGCGCAGCGTCTAGGCCAGAGTAACAACGCGAAATCCCGGCTGCCGAAGTGCCCGCGCAGCCTTCTCGCACCTACGCGGTCACAAGCCGCCGCGTCACGCGCTGCAGATGCGCGGGCAACGTGTGATCCAGCCGCCAGATCATGCTGATCGGCTTATCCCCGTAGTGGCGGACGTAGCGCACCGGGCCGAGGAACGCATAGGCTGGCGCAAGGCCTCGGCTGCGCTTGTGTTCACGAACGAATAGAAGCGTGCGATAGCCGTGTTCCTCGTGAGCAATATAACGCTGGCCGGTTGGGGACTTCACCGAGGTCGTACTCTGCGATTGCCAATGGAAGTGCTGCGCGTCGATCGCATAGTCCTCGTACAGCGTGCTCGGGCTGTAGTCCTTCTCGGTCTTGTTCAGGGTCACCATCAACAGATCGAGCTTGCGGGAGATCCGGGGAGGGGAGATCCGGGGACAGTAACCGAAACTTCCAGCGCCCCTTGACCGTTGAGGCCCGCCACTCGCTAC
>CAZJGZ010000230.1:0-1332 GCA_964545695.1 uncultured Ectothiorhodospiraceae bacterium
GACCCTGTCTGGCTGATCACGCCGGACAGTGTGTCATCCATCCCCCTGCTCTTTCAGGAATATGGTCCCTCGTTACTCGAGAAACACATTCCAGAGCGATTCAAGGTCTCCCTCGGGCCGCTTTCACTCTGGGAATGGATTGCCATACCGCTGTTCCTGTTGGCAACGGGGCTGACGGGATGGGCGGTTTACGCGCTGGTCGGCTTGCTGGCGCATTGGTTCCCTTCCGGCGTGCCGAGCATTTTCACCGGCATGGTCCGGGTTCCGATGGCGCTTATCGCGATGGCGTTTGTTGCCCATGCGCTGCTTGACTATGTCGTGGCGTTCACGGCGGTGGCGAATACATTCATTCGCATTCTTCTGGTGGTCCTCATTGCCTGGGGCGTGGGCACGATAGCGCTACGTGTGGTGGACACCATTCTCCTCAAGGTAACGCGACGCATTCAGGGGGAAATCGACGACACCAATTCAAAGGATGAGCGCAACCTGCTCACCACCCTTGATGCAATCCGAAGGCTCATCATCCTCGTCACCGTGGTCGCAGCCTTCATCTTTGTCTTGAGCCAGATCACGCTTTTCGAAACCCTGGGATTGACGCTGCTGGCCTCAGCCAGCGTGCTGACCGTTCTCGTGGGCATTGCGGGTCAAGCCGTCCTCGGCAACATTCTCTCCTCGATGCAGGTATCGCTGGCGAAGCCAATCCGCATCGGTGACCTCGTCATGTTCGAAGGTCAGTGGTGTCATGTAGAAGGCATCTACTATACGTTTATTCGGCTGCGCGTGTGGGACAAGCGGCGTTTGATCGTGCCGATGACGTATTTTGTCACCAGGCCATTCGAAAACCTTTCCGTCGAAAGCGCCAAGATGTTCCGCACCCTGGAACTGAGCCTGGATTTCAGCGCCGACGTTGCAAGCATCAGGGAGAAATTCATGCGGTTTGCCAAAGAGGAGGATGACGTCGTCGAACATCACGAGTTGTCGTGTCTGGTGACGGCACAGGACAAGACGACCCAGACCATCTCCTGCTATCTGGTTGCATCCGACCCCTTCGCGGGCTGGTATGCGGAAATGAGCATCCGCGAGCGATTGATGGCCTTCATTCAGGATGAGCACCCGGAGTGGTGGCCGAGAGACGTGGTCGAGCTCACCCGTCATGCTGGTGCACAAGGTGCAGGGCGAGGGCGTGCCTGATCCATTCAGGCCTTTCTGCCGCCCCGGGGTATGTCGGCACGCCCGATAAACACAGCAACAGTCATGGATCGATGGGTCGGGACTGGCAACGATCGGATATGAACGATCTGCCGAGTCTCTGGAGAAGCCCGCACGCTGACT
>CAZJGZ010000230.1:1432-2791 GCA_964545695.1 uncultured Ectothiorhodospiraceae bacterium
TCCGCATGGCCCACTAGTTCTTGTCGAGCAGGTCTCTGAGATTCGCAAACGGCGAATGCGTGCCGCCCGTGGCGCGGTCCTCCGAATGGGCGCTGCCCGTACGGGCTTCCAGCTCGCGCTGATGCTCGTTGTCGTGACAGTACAGGCACAGCAGCTCCCAGTTGCTGCCGTCCGGCGGGTTGTTCTCGTGGTTGTGATCGCGGTGGTGCACGGTCAGCTCGCGCACGTTGGCCCGCGTGAACTCACGCGCACACCGCCCGCAGACCCAGGGAAAGAGTTTCAGCGCCTGCGCACGGTAGCCCCGATCCCGTTCGTCGGCCGCCCGTCTGGCATCGGCGGTGAGCTGATCAAGCCGTTTGCTGTCGATCTTCTTCACGCGGTCCTCCGCGGCGGCGAACCTGCTATGCGGTTCAGTCCGCTGTGCCGAACTGTGTCTCCAGGTACGCGATGATATCGCCGGATTCGTAGAGCCAGCGCGTTCCGGCGGACTCCCCGGCTGATTCTTCGATGCGCAGGCATGGCACCTGCTGGCGACCGCCGCCGGCAACGAGTTCCCGGCGTGCGTCGCTGTCGGTGGTGATGTTGCGGCGACTGATCGGCACGTCCAGGCGCGCGACGGCCGTGAACACCCGGAGGCAGAACGGACACGTCGGGCGGTGGTAGAGCGTGAGGCTTTCCGCCCTGCGCGCGACCTCGGCCTGCTGCTCGGGTGTGCGCACGGGGACGCCGGCGCGTTCGCGCAGGCTGTCGATTCCTGCCTTCAGCTGTTTCAGCATGATAATCCTCCGCCGGCTCGGCGTGGTCCCGGCTCCGGGTTCAACAGGCTACGGCTTGACCATCGCCCGAGCGGGTGTTCACGTCAATCGGTGTTCGTACGGACAACGGTTCGGCGCCGTAATTCGGTATGCTCTGGGTCCGTCGACTCCGAGAGATGGCCGGGACACGACCCATGGCAAACCTACCACCCATGCGCTTCCGCATCATTCCCATGCCCGTAATCATCGCGCTACTGGCCGTTGGGCTGATCTCGAGTCTGGCCTTTCGCGCGATCATTGTCGCCGAGCATGTCGAGCCCGACTGGGTGCGGCCACTGTGGTACATCGCCGTGCTGCTGAACGCGCTGTTCTTCTCCTATCGCTACTGGGTCTCGCGCCGGCGGGTGAGGGCAGTGGTCGAGGGCGATCTGGACACCAAACTGTATGCCAATCGGCCATTGACGGACGATGAGCGTGAACAGGCAGCGGCGATTCTCCACTCCATCCGTATCTCGCCCGAGCGGTTCAACTATCTCGTGATCTTCTTCCTGTCAGCGGCCGCCATTGCCGCTGATCTGTACTTGAGTACATAGCAGCGGGGCGG
>CAZJGZ010000231.1:0-2770 GCA_964545695.1 uncultured Ectothiorhodospiraceae bacterium
GCCTTGATCACGATGCAGCCCTCGCGCGAGGCCGAACGGAGCCAGCGGCAATGGCAGTCCACCACGGCCGTGATGGCTGGTGTTGTCTCCCGGCCGTCGATCGCGGCCTGCAGATCGGTCAGATAACGCCGGAAGCGTCGCTCGAGGACGGCCTCGATGAGTGCTTCCTTGGACGGGAAATGGTTGTAGAGGGTCATCCGGGCAACACCGGCCTCGTCGACCAGGCGATCGATGCCGGTGGCATGGAAGCCCTCCGTATAGAAAAGGCGTTCCGCCGTTGCCAGCAGTTCCTCGCGCTTGCCCGCCCGCATGCTTCAGACCTCGGAAAAAGCGTAGAATGATCGGTATATTCTGCTGCGTGTGCAGGCTGCACACAAGGCGGGAAACCGCATGAGAGCGTCTCATGCATGCCCCCCGGCGACCGGTGCACAGCAGGCGGTTCTTGCCGGATCCGGCGGGTCCTACTGCAGTTGCCGGACCAGGGCGGCGACCAGTATGCCGGCGGCGATCGCGGGCAATGGCCGCTTCAGCAGCAGCATGACGACGGCCGTGGTCAGCAGCGCCAGACGGGCGCCGTGGTCGCCCGCGAGCGCCATCGGTGCGAGCAGCGCGACCAGCACCGAACCCGACATCGCAATGATGAACTGTTTGACCCGGTTGCCGATCGGCACGAAGGACATGGCGAAGACGCCACCCCACCGGGTCGCGAGGGTTACCACCGCCATCGCCAGGATGATCAGCAGGGTGCCCAGTCCCGCCGCTTCAACGCTCATCGTCGCGCTCCAGCCAGAAGATCCCGACCACCCCGCCGGCGATTGCGCCGACGATCACGTGGCTGTTCTCCGGCAGATACCAGTACGCCAGTAACGACGAGCCGGCAGCGATTGCCCAGATGACCAGCATCCGCAGGTTGCGCTCGCCGTCGAGCACAATGGCAAGCAGGAAGCAGCCCATCGCCATGTCCAGACCCCAGGCAGCGGGGTCCTGAACTGCGCGGTTGAAATACACGCCCAGCCAGGTGCCCAGAATCCACGAGGACCAGAGTGCGAGACCGCCGCCCAGCAACAGCCCCATCCCGGGCTTGCCGCGTCGCAAGGCCTGCATCGCCAGCGCCCAGTTGGCGTCGGATGCCACCATCATGACCCCGTACCGTCGCGACGGCGGCAGATGACGCAGCCACGGGTAGAGCGTCGCGCCCATCAGCAGATGCCGAGCGTTGATTGCGAACACCGTGGCCAGCATCGTGAACAGCGGTACCTGTTCCCCCCAGAGCTCGAGTGCCGCGAACTGCGATGCGCCCGCGAACACCAGCGTGCTCATGAGCAGCGTCAGTGACTCGTCGAGTCCGGCCTGCGTTGACGCCAGGCCGAAGGCGCCACCAAACGCGATCACGAAAAGGGAAAGCGGTGCCAACTGCTTGAACCCCGCCCACACCAGCCGACGGTTGAGTTCATGCAGCGCTGTATCGCTGCCGGTCATGCGTTGATCCCTTGATTGAGGCCCTGGCCGGTACCGCGGTGCGGATGCCGCTCAAGCGGCAGTGCGATCCCGGGCAGTACGGAGCCAGAGGGTGGCGGCGATCACCAGGAGGATCGCCGGCAGCATGGCGAGATTGACCAGCGTCCAGCCGATCTGGTGGAGCAGGGCACCGGCCAGCAGCGATCCCACGGCCACCAGGGAGAAGATGATCAGGTCGTTGACGCCCTGGACCACGCCGCGCTCGGCCTCGGTATGGGTACTGGCCAGCAGCGCGCTGCCACCGACGAACAGGAAGTTCCAGCCCACGCCGAGCAGCACCAGGGCAGCCCAGAAGTGGGCGAACATCTGTCCCGACGTGGCGACGGCCACCGCGGCCAGCAGCATGCCGGCACCGGCCAGCAGGATTCGGCCGACGCCGAAGCGGGCAATCAGCCCGCCCGTGAAGAACGAGGGCACGAACATGCCCAGAACATGCCCCTGCATGATCAAGGCGATCTGCGACATCTCGAAGCCCTGCATGCGCATCGCGATCGGTGTCGCTGTCATCAACAGTACCATGACCGCGTAGCCGATGGCGCCCGCCAGCACAGCGACCACGAATGCCGGCTGGCGGGCGATGTGTCCCAGCGGGCGCTGGTGTGCACCCGGCTCCGGTTCACCCGCGGGCGGCACGCGCAGGAACACCATCAGGCCGATGCCGAGCAGCGCGAGCACGGCGATCACGAGGAACGGTCCGCCATCGGGTATGCCGGCGATCCAGCCCCGCGTCGCGCTGGCATTCCACGGACCGAGAAAGGCTGCAGCAACACCGCCGGCGAGGACATACGAAATGGCGCGGCTGCGGAACGCCGCACTGGCGACATCAGCAGCGGCGAAGCGGTAGTACATGGCAAAGCCCTGATAGACACCGATCAGCAGGTTGCCGATACAGAACAGGACGAATGATCCGGTGGCGATACCGATGAAGCTGAGCACGCCGCCCGCCACGCCGCCAACGAGGCCGCCGGTGATGAAACCGGTACGCCGACCGACGCGTTTCATGTACAGGGACGCGGGCAGCGTGCTGATTACCGTGCCGATGGCCATCGCCGCGATCGGCAGTGTCGCCAGTCCCGGATCCGGGGCGAGCGCGAGGCCCACCACGCCGCTCAGGGTCATGACGGTGATGGCCGCTACCAGGAAGAGCATCTGGCTGGTAGCCAGAATGCCGACATTGCGGACTTCCATGGGTGTGGCGTTCATGAACCCGTCTCATGCTGCGGTGGGGCGCGATAGCACACGATAATGCCGG
>CAZJGZ010000232.1:0-2757 GCA_964545695.1 uncultured Ectothiorhodospiraceae bacterium
CCCTGGACGACCCCGGCGGCCATGCGCACGCCGGTGAACGCTCCCGGTCCGCGCCCCAGGACCAGCGCATCGAGGCCCGCAGCGTCCAGTCCGGCCTCGGCCAGCACCTCATCGACCATACCCAGGACCAGATCGCCATGCTCGCGCGGGGCCTCGCGCCAGCGCTCGCAGATCGCGCCGTCGATGCCGACGGCGACCGAACAGGCCTCGGTGGCGGTATCGATGGCCAGCAGCTTCACGATGTCGCCTCGGCCACGCGTTCGCCCGCGAAGAAGGCCTCGACTTCGGCGAGTTCGTGGGTGCGCGGCATGGGCGGCAGGCTCTCCAGGAACACGCGTCCGTAGCCCTTGCCGCGGATGCGGGGGTCGCACAGCATCAACACGCCCCGGTCCTCGACGCCGCGGATCAGGCGTCCGGCCCCCTGCTTGAGCGCGATGGCCGCCTGCGGGATCTGATATTCGGTGAAGGGGTTGGCGCCGTTCTCTTCAAGGGCATCAAGCCGTGCCCGCACCACCGGATCGGCCGGGCTGGCGAAGGGCAGTTTGTCGATGATCACGCACGACAGTGCCTCGCCCGCGACATCGACCCCTTCCCAGAAGCTGGAGGTACCGAGTAACACGCCATTGCCCGCGGCGCGGAAGCGTTCCACCAGATCGTGCTTCGGCGCCTCGCCCTGCACGAATACGGGGAACGGCAGCGAGTCGCGCAGTTGCTCTGCGGCGTGGTGGAGGGCGCGATAGCTGGTGAACAGGAGAAAGGCGCGTCCGCCCGAGGCGGCGAGCACGGGACGCGCATGCGCCACCACGGCATCCGTGTGCTCGGCGCTGCGCGGTTCGGGCAGACCGGCCGGCAGGTAGAGCAACGCATTGCGGGCATAGTCGAAGGGACTGTCGACCCGAATCTCGCGCGCATCGTCCAGCCCCAGGCGCGAGCGGAAATGATCGAAGCGCTTGCCAACGGACAGGGTGGCCGAGGTGAACACCCACGCCGCCGGCCACGCCTTCATCAGGCGCGAGAACGTGCCGGCGATATCGAGCGGGGTGCGCGCCAGGGCAAAGCCGCTGCGGTAGGTCTCGAACCACTGCACGTGGGCCTCGTCGTCCGGATCGGGCTCGCGATAGGCGGCCAGCGCGCGCGACATTTCGCCGGCACGGCGCTGGCAACCCTCCAGGCCTCGACCACGCTCGGCCATGGGCGCCAGCTCGCCCTCGAGGGCATCGACGGCATCGTTCAACCCGGCGAGGCCGGCCTGCACGCGTGCGTCGTCGGCCATTTCCGACCAGCTGCCGCGGCGGGCGTCGCGCCCGAGGGTGAGGCGGAACTCACGCCCGGCGTCCTCGACGGCGGATGCAGCATCACGCAGCCACGCGGCGTCCGGCGCGTCCTTGAGCTGCTCGGCGGCGACGTCGCGCGCGAGCTCCTGCAACTGGCGGGAAGAAATGCGCTGACCGAAGAACGCCGCCGCGGTATCGGGCAGCTGATGCGCCTCGTCGATGATGAAGGCGCCGGCACTGGGCAGCACCTCGCCGAAGCCGCTCTCCTTGAGCGCCAGGTCGGCGAACAGCAGATGATGGTTCACCACCACGACCTCGGCTTCCTGCGCCTGCTTGCGGGCCTTGAGCACGAAGCAGTCGCGATAACAGGGGCACTCGGAACCGAGACAGTTGTCCGCCGTCGAGGTAACCCAGGGCCACAGCGGTGAATCCTCGGCCACATCGCCGATCTCCGCGACGTCACCCGTGGTGGTGATCTCGGCCGCGCGCCGGACCTGTTGCAGCTCGGCGGCGACCTCGCGCCGGCGCGTAATGCCGGCACCATCGGCCAGATTCATGCGGTGGAGACAGAGATAGTTGCTGCGGCCCTTGAGCAGCGCCACCTTGACGCGCGCGCCCAGCGCGCGCTGGATGCGCGGCAGATCGCTGTGGAAGAGCTGGTCCTGCAGATGGCGCGTGCCCGTCGAGATGATGACCCGACCGCCCTGTTCCAGCGCGGGCACCAGGTAGGCAAAGGTCTTGCCGACGCCGGTACCGGCCTCGCCGACCAGTACCGACTGCTCCGCCAGCGTCTCCTCTACTGCGGTTGCCAGCGCCTGTTGTTCGGCGCGCGGGGCAAACCCATCGATCGCCGCGGCGATCGGTCCGTCGCTGTCGAGCAGTGAGGCCGCCGAGGTCACAGCTCAGGAGCCCTGACGCAAACGATCTGCCTCGGTACGCGCTTCTCGCGCCCCTTCCTCGTCGCCGCGATACTCGCGGGCGGCGCCGATGATCAGCCAGTTGCGATACCGCAGCAGGCGATGATCCTCCGCCAGCGAATTCGAGCGCGCGGCGAAATTCTCGGCGACGCCGTGTTCACCCTGTTCAAGCTGAAGCTCGGCCAGCCGGCTCCACAGCACGGGGTCCTCCGGTGCAACGCGCAGGGCGCGCTCGAGGGCGCTGATGGCGGAGCGGGGTTCATCGTTGGCGCGGGCGTCCTCGGCCTGTTCCCACAGCAGCGCAACGGCCTCGTTGTCCACGGTGTGGCGGATCGAACCGTCGGCGTCGAACGGCTCATCGTCGGCCGGCTCGACGACCTCCGGGTCGGCGGGATCGGGTTCGCGTTCGGGCCCGGTAGCACAGGCCGCCAGCAACAGGATCGCCGCGAGCAACAGTAGCCGGGAGATCGGAAAATTGCGCATATCCTTTAACACCCTTTCGCCCTCACCGCCGCTAGGGAACCTCTGAACAAAGGCCATCCTGGCCTTGTTCAGCAACGGGCCAT
>CAZJGZ010000233.1:0-2755 GCA_964545695.1 uncultured Ectothiorhodospiraceae bacterium
CTCGGCGCGGCGCTCGGTGGGTGTCAGGTGGTCGGGCGGCAGGGCGTTGGGGCGCCGTATGGGACCGGGATCGAACATCATGATCAGAAGGTGCAGGATTGCGCCGCGGCGCGCGACCTCGGAACGGGTCACCCCATGCCAGCCCGCGAAGGGTGGGACGGTTCTACCCTTCGGTCGACCCGGTTGAGGGGGTGGGATGTTTTGGCTATGTTCTCGCCCTGCATCGGTTGAATCAGTGGAGTTTCGGCATGTCCGAGGGGGAAGGCCTTGGCACGACCTGGTGTCTCGCCACGGCGATCGAACATGTCGACCGCATCGAAGCCTACGAATTCGAACAGGCGTTCTATCGCGTGGTCATGGGCGACGAGACCATACGGATCGCCGCGCGACCGCCCGCCGAGGAAACTCGACGATACCCCTCGGAGCAGTCGGTCGATGGTCTGCTCATGGCCCTGCGCGATGGCTACGTCCGCGCAACGGGGCGGCGCTCCACCACCAGGCGTCAGGGTTGCGCGGACGGGCACGACGTCTGGCGGCTGCACGCAACGGATCCCACGCTGATCACCACGGACGAATGGCGTGCGGGGGAGTTCGACGCGGATGCGCTCGTGCTGACGGGACCGTCCTGGCAGTATATCCACATTCAGGTGCCGGATTTCATGGTCAGGGCAATCTGGCCCGATTGGCCGGGAAGCGATGCGGTGCCCGGCGTTCCTCACCTTGCCGCACCGGCCTACACCACGCCGTATCTCGAGCTGATGCATGAAGCGATCCGGAATTTCGGGCTGACGGCCCTGCGCCAGGAGAAGAAGGAGGTTCTCTCGGACTGGTTCAGGACACAGCGTGTCGAGGGCGAACCGCTGTCGAAGAACCTCGCCGACGCCATGGCCACGCTGATCCGGCTGCCGTCGGCGCAGCGCGGGGGCGCGAAGCGGACGCGCCCGGACTTGCGCCAGACGGACTGAGACCGCCACGGGACTGCGCTGCCCACGTTCAACGCGCTCAACATTATCGGTTCGTCGGGTGTATCTTGTTTGTCATCATTCCCTCGATGTCAGCGCCATTGCGCATGATCGACGGATGGGGCACCCCGCTTCGAGCGACCTCTGCCTGATCGAGAGGCGCCCGATTTCGGTAGTGCCCCGAACTCGCCGGAGGAATGCCGTTGAACCTGTTCACGAGGATCCGGATATCGTCGTTTGCAGGCATCGCCAGGGATTATAAGACAAGCGCATGGATATTCGGCTGAGGGATCATTTCGACGCGACGACGCTGCAGCGCGGGCGCGATTACGCCCTTCGCGGTCTGGTTGCTTCGGTGGACGCACTCGGGGACGGCACGCTGGGGGGACGGGTGTCGAACGGGCGCGGGGAGAGTTACCAGCAGCGGATCGACCTGAACAGGCGTCGGGTCGACGGGATTTGTTCATGTCCCGTAGGTCACAACTGCAAGCATGTGGCCGCCGCGCTGATGATCTGGGGCGCGCGCGAGGAGCGGCAGCCGGGCCTTGCGGCACCGCTGCAGGGCTGGCTCAGCCGTATCCGCGACACTGCGCCCGAAGCTCGGATGCCAGAGATGCGTCCCGAGGATTATCCGGATAACGTGAAGGATCGTCTGCTTTACGTGCTGATGCCTGGCCCGAAGGCGAAGATCGACATCTACAAGGGCCGGATCAATCCGGCGGGCACCGCGCTGAACAGGTCCATCCGGCGCTACGATGCCGCGCATGCCCTGCGCAGCACTGCCCCGGCGAAGTTCATCCGCCCCGTGGACCTCGACCTGCTGTCGGCGCTGGCGCAGGCGCGACTGTGGGATGCGAGCTACAGCCATGCTTTGCCGGACCTTCTGCGCCCGAGGGGCGCCGATGCCCTCGCGCTGATCCGCCGGCTCTGCGACACGGGGCGATTCATGCACGACAATACGCCCGACGCGCAGCTGAGCTGGTCCGAGGACCGGCCGGCGGCGCGCCTCGCCTGGCGGATGATGGCCGATGGTCGCCAGCGGCTCGGCTTCGAGGACGCCGCGGGCCGGCGGCTTGACATTCGCAGCCTCGACGGCGCGGCGCTCTGGGTCGACCCCGAAGAGGGGCGGATCGGCGCGCTGGAGTCCGGGGTGGCGGAGGACGTGCTGCACCTCGTGCAGGCCAGTCCCGAGGTCGCCCCGCAGGAGGTCGATGCGCTTGCCGCGGCGCTGCCCGAAACGCTCGCCGGGTTGCAGTTGCCGCGGCCCCGCACGATCCGCCAGACGCGTCGCGCAGCCCACCAGCGCGTCGCCCGGCTCACGCTGGGACGCGAGACCGCGCATGACGGGCCGCGCTACTGGGGCGCGTCGGTGCTGCTTCCCACGCTGACGCTGCGCTTTGTCTATGACGGGCAAGAGGTCTGGGAGGGCGATGCAGACCCCAGCATACTCGAGGATGGCGAGCTCGTGACGCTGACGCGCGACCACCGCTGGGAAGCCGCCTGCGCGACCCGGCTGATGGGAGCGGGCGCGTTGCCCGTGGACGAGCTGGAGGTCCACTGGCCGGGCAAGCGCATGCTGGCATGCGATTTCGTCTTCGCCGATGGCGAGATGAACCCGCACACACTGGAAATCTCGGACGCGCGCGCGGTGCTCGATTTCGCGTTCCGCGTGGTGCCCGAGTTGCGCCGCGACGGCTGGGAGGTGGTCGAGACATCGAAATGGCCCTACCGCCTGAGTGACGAGGCCGCCTCGCTGACGGTCGCGACGCACTCCGAGGCTGGCGAGGCGTTTC
>CAZJGZ010000234.1:0-2734 GCA_964545695.1 uncultured Ectothiorhodospiraceae bacterium
CCCGCTTGAAGGGCTGGCTGCCCGGAGGCGTTGCTCGCGGCGGTGGCGGCGGGCCTTGAGGCGCGGATCGCGCCGGTACAAGGGCCATGTCGATGCCGTCAATGCCGCGGGTGCGGATCAGACATACCTGACCATGCACGAGGCCGGTGTTGGTCTGGGTGAACATCTTTGGGAGGCGCTGGCGGCGAAGCGTTAACCCACAGACATGCCCGCGCCCGTGCCGATGTCGATACGACCATCGCGCACGGGCGCACCGGCCGCGGTGCGTGCGAACGGGCACGCTCTGGATGGAGCCCCGGTTGGTCGACGCTGGCCCGGCCCTTTGACCAGCCTCCTACGGATCGACGGATTGGGCGCTTGTCCCCGCGGCCGCCAGGGTCTTCCCCAGGCGCTGGAGGTCGTATCCGTTCGGGCTCTGGTGCAGGCGCAGTCCGAACTCCTGAATCACTGCGAATACATGATCGAAGATGTCGGCCTGGATCGCCTCGTAGGGTGCCCAGCTGGTGTTGTTGGCGAATGCATACAGCTCGAGTGGGATGCCTTCGGGGCCGGGTTCGAGCTGTCGCACCATGTAGATCAGATCACGATTGAGGTTCTCGTTGGCACCCAGGTACGCGACGAGGTAGGCACGGAATATGCCGAGGTTCGTCAGGTGTCGGCCGTTGACGGGTGAGCTCGGGTCGATGTTGCGTTCGTGGTTGTGGGCCTTGATCTCTTCGACCTTGGTCTCGATGTAATCCGTCAGCAGCTCCGCCTTGCGCAGTCGTTCCAGTTCCTCCTCGGTCGCGAAACGCACGCTGGTGGCATCGATGTGAATCGCGCGTTTGATGCGTCGCCCGCCGACCTTCTTGATGTTGCGCCAGTTCTTGAAGGAGTCCGAAATCAACGCATAACTGGGGATCGAGGTGATGGTCTGATCCCAGTTGCGCACCTTGACCGTGGTCAGGTTGATGTCGATGACATCGCCGTCTGCGCCGTACTTGGGCATCTCGAGCCAGTCATTGACGCGCAGCATGTCATTGGCGGAGAGCTGGACGCCCGCGACCAGACCCAGAATCGGATCCTTGAAGATCAGCAGCAACACGGCGGTCATCGCGCCCAGTCCGCTGAACAGGATCAGCGGCGATTTGCCGATCAGCAGGGCGACCACGAGGATCACGGCAATGACCGAACCGACCAGCTTGATGGTCTGCAACATGCCCCGCAGGGGGAGTCTGGCGGCGAGACTGGAGGGTTGCGTGAAGTCACCCAGCGCGTCGAGAATCGAAAACGTCGACAGCAGTCCGAAGAGGATGATCCACAGGTAACTGAGGACCTCGATCAATGGCAGGAGTGCGGAGTCGGCGTCCAGCAGAAGCCGCGCCAGCGCGAAGACGATGATGCCCTGGAGCGTCAGCGAGAGGCGCGTGAAGATGTTGTGACCCAGCAGGATGACGTGCCATGTCCGTGCTGTCTCTGGTCCGGAAGCTTCCGCGGAACGGGATGCTGCTCGTCGCTGCCGGTCAAGAACCCGGAGGACGATGCGATGGAGCACGAAATGGACGAGCAGTGATATCAGTCCGATGAAGGCGAGGACGATCAGCAGGTAGGTCGGCTCGGAGTGAGGGAGGCCGAGCTCTTCCAGCCAGTAGATCAGCTCTTGTCTCATGGTGCGGCTCAGTCGGGTGTTCGGGGCGGCGTGGTTGCCAGTGAGGCACAAGCGGTGAGGGCGCACGCTCCCGTGTTGTCATGGGCCGGTCAGGGTAGCAGGTTCTTGCGGGTACGTTTGTCCGCCGCATCTCGTGCGGTCACCAGCGCGCCGTATCACGGTTGCGTGTCCATGTGTGAGAGGATCACGTCAGCGCGCCGCCCGCGGGACCCCGCAATCGCCGGCGACGGCGCTTCTTGGGCAACGACGATCAGCCGGGCCGTGTCCATCCAGCGCAGGCTGTGCACGGATCCGGGCAGAGGGAGTAACAGCCGCAGTGGATTGGATGCAGCAGATCGTTCTGGCAATCGTCCAGGGCCTGACCGAGTTCCTGCCGATCTCGAGCGCCGCGCATCTGATCCTGGTGCCGGTGCTCACGGACTGGGAGGACCAGGGCCTCACCTTCGATCTGGCCGTCCACCTCGGCAGCCTGATCGCCGTGGTGGCCTATTTCCGCCGCGAAGTCGCCGTCGTCGCCATGGACACGACATGCTCGCTGTACACGCGTCGTGCGACCGCCAATGCCCGCCTTGGCTGGGCGGTCCTGTTCGGCACCATTCCGGTTGGCCTGGCCGGTCTGGCCTTCAAGGATGTGGTGGAAACCACGTTGCGCGCGCCGGAAATCGGCCCATTGGTGATGGCGACAACGCTGATCGGCTTCGGCCTGCTCCTCGGCTGGGCGGACTGGCGGCACAAGGGCGAACGCGACGAGTACAGCGTGACCTGGAAGGACGTGCTCATCATCGGCTGTGCCCAGGCGCTGGCGCTGATCCCGGGCACCTCCCGCTCCGGGATCACCATCACCGCCGCGCTCCTCACGGGCATGAGCCGCGAAGGGGCGGCCCGGTTCTCGTTCCTGCTTTCGATCCCGGTGATCGTCCTCGCGGTCGGTCTGCAGCTCGTCGATGTGGCGGCCGGGGTCGAGAGGCTCGACTGGACCGCGCTGTTCACCGGGGTGGCGGTGTCAGCGGTCAGCGCTTATCTCTGCATTCACTACTTCCTTGCCTTCATCCAGCGCATCGGCATGCAGCCCTTTGTGGTCTATCG
>CAZJGZ010000235.1:0-2731 GCA_964545695.1 uncultured Ectothiorhodospiraceae bacterium
TGGCTCGACGACTTGCCGGGCTTCGCCCCGCCCTTGCGTGCCTTGTTCTCCTGCGGCTGCTTGCCGCTTGGCCGGGGCTTGCCCGCGCGCGACTGCTGGCGTGCGAGCCAGTCGCTGTAACCACCGACCGACTCCTCGATCCGGCCGCTGCCATCGAGAACGAAGATACTGGTCACCACGTTGTCGAGGAATTCGCGATCGTGCGATACGAGCAGGAGTGTGCCGTTGTAATCGACGAGCCGCTCCTCCAGCAGTTCCAGCGTCTCGACATCGAGATCGTTGGTCGGCTCGTCCATGACCAGAAGATTCGACGGCTTGGCGAACAGGCGAGCCAGCAACAGGCGATTGCGCTCGCCACCCGACAGGCGCGTGATCGGTGCCCGCGCACGGTCCGGCGTGAACAGGAAATCCTGGAGATAGCTCATCACGTGCGGCCGACGGTTGCCCAGGTCGATGAAATCCTGGCCACCGGCCACGTTCTCCAGCGCATTGGCCTTTTCATCGAGCTGCGCACGCTGCTGATCGAAGTACGCGACTTCCAGCCGCGTGCCCTCCTTCACCGTGCCCTGGTCGGGCGTCAGCCTTCCCAGCAGGAGATGCAGCAGCGTCGTCTTGCCCGAGCCGTTCGGCCCGACCAGACCCACCCGATCACCCCGCAGGATCGTGGTCGAGAAATCGCGCACCAGCGTCTCGTCACCGTGGCTGAAAGAGACATCCTCCACCTCGATCACCCGCTTGCCGGAACGGTCCGCCTCGGCCGCCTCCATGCGCACATTGCCCGTGCGCTCACGCCGCTTGGCGCGCTCGCGCCGCATCTGCTGCAGCGCGCGTACCCGGCCCTCGTTGCGCGTACGCCGGGCCTTGATGCCCTGACGGATCCAGACCTCTTCCTGGGCGAGCTTGCGGTCGAAACGCTGGCGCTCCATCTCCTCGGCGTGCAGGCGCTCCTCGCGCCGGCGCAGGTAGTTGGCGTAGTCGCCGGGCCAGCTGGTCACGCCTGCCCGGTCGATCTCGACAATGCGGGTGGCGAGATTGCGCAGGAACTGGCGATCATGGGTGACGAACACGATGGCGCCGTTGAAGCCCTTGAGGAAGGTCTCCAGCCAGTCGATGGCGGCGATGTCCAGATGGTTGGTCGGCTCGTCGAGCAGCAGGACATTCGGCTCCAGCACCAGCGCCCGGGCGAGCAGAACGCGGCGCTTGAGGCCGCCCGACAGGCTGGCGAATTCCGCCGAGGCGGGTAGCTCCAGCCGGGTCAGAACCTCCTCCACTCGGCTTTCGAGATTCCAGCCGCCGCAGGCATCGACCCGCGCCTGCACATCGCCCAGGCGTTCGGCGTTGCCGGGCTCCTCGATGTGTTCGATCAGGCGATGGTATTCGGCGACCACCGCACCCGCCTCGCCCAGCGCCGCGGCCACGACATCGAACACACTGCCGGCCGTACCCTCGGGAACCTCCTGGGCCAGACGTGCCACCGTTGCCGCCTCGGCCACCTGGACGCTGCCGTCGTCGGGTTCCATTTCATGCCCGAGCAGGCGCAACAGCGTCGATTTACCCGCGCCATTGCGGCCGACGATACACACACGCTCGCCGGCGTCGATATCGAGATCGACGCCCTCCAGCAGCGGATAGGGGCCGCCGATGCTGAACTCGAGATTGCGCACGCGGATCAGGGACATTCAGGGTTCCAGCAGGCCGAGTCGGCCTTTGTCAGTGGTTTCTCAGGGGCGCGCATGATGCCACAGACGGGGCCGTGGGTCCGGAAGTTCCAGCCGAACCCGGCCGAGCGCAGCGAAGTTCCGGCATTCGCCGCGCTGCGGGGCTACAATGGCTGAGTCAAGCAACGCCTCGTGCGAGGTCCTGTCGCCGTCATGATGTACGCGATCCTCATCCTGATCATCCTCTTCCTGCTCAGCTATGTGCTGCTGCGCTGGCTGCGGCTGGTATTCGCGGAGGGCGGCAGCGCAGCGCGCGAGGCGCTGCATGTGGCCACGGGTGGCAAGACTGCGCAAACCCTGATCAAGGACGCGCGCCAGCGCATGGAGCAGTCCGCGTACGATCTCGACTTCGTGGTCGCATCCACACAGGCCGGCCGGATCACGCACAATCTCAACCGGGACAAGGACCGCGATGCGGATCCTGAGCTGCCGGTCGGGTTGCTGTTTGCGGTGGCGGTCGATGTCGACCACGCGCGCCTCTATCTGCGCGGCGTCGATTTCGCTGACGATGGTGTTACCAGCGAATTCGAAACGCTCCATCCCTTCAGCGCCGTGGTCGGCATCGACCAGGTCGAGACACCCTTTCCGTCCAGCCTCGTACCCGGCGTCGAACGCGCGCTGCGAATCGTTGTTGTCGACGACGACCAGCAACGCACCGCCTGCCTGCCGCTGGAACCCGCATGGCATATCCAGGCCAGCGACCTGGTCACCCGCCTTCGCGCCATGATCGAGGACCGCAAGCGACCGGATGTCACGCCCGTGATCGTGCGCTAGCCTGGCAGCGCACGAGGATTCCGGCAGATGCGCCGCCTGGCGGCAGCTTATCTGCCTGCCCTACGCCGGAATCGGCAATCCGCCCGTTGCCCGTAGGGCGGATAAGCGCCGCAACGTGGCGCGCATCCGCCACCCTAGAACGTCAGTTCCACACCGCCACGTACGATGCGTTCCGGTGCCGGTTCAAAGAACCGATCGTTGCTGGCGTTGACGCGAATATTGGCGAAATACTCTTCCGC
>CAZJGZ010000236.1:0-2684 GCA_964545695.1 uncultured Ectothiorhodospiraceae bacterium
TATGAGGCGACTGGATCCCTGCTATGCATACTAATGGGGGCAGCTCGAAAAATTCATCAAGTCAGAAAAGGCGACTTGCACCAAGCCTTTTCATAGGGGTGTCTTTTGTAGTAGCGGGTGCCCTTTTGATTCTCGGCTCGCCCTATTTGTTCGCGAGTAACGAGTGGGTCCAGCGATTCATTGCTGGCCCAGGCGGTGTTTATCGGTGGTTTTGGCTGGTGCTATGGGCTGGGGTGATGTTTCTGGTTGGTGATTTTCTGGAGAAGCGTGGGTTTGCCCGAGTCTACAAGGACTGACGGTTGCAACGCGTCAACGGTTTTCGGAGCACAAGCCGAGGCGGACGAAGGGCACAGCGGCACCGTGCAGGCTGACCCGGGGTCGCAAAAGGGGTCAGTTTCCCCGCCGTGAAGACGTCAGAACGCGCGCCGCAGCGTGAATGGTTGCAACCCGCCCCGTCGCCCGCGGCCGCGTGCCGTGTGCGCTGCGCGCCGCACGAGGATCAGGGTCAGGATGGCGAGGCGGCAGATGTGGATCACTGGCAGTGCGGCCCGGAGTGCTGCGGCCTGCAGGGAGCGGGTGCAGTGGGTCACTCGCGCCATCCGCCGCGGGCGCGCTGTCTCCTGGCTGCTCTGTCGCGGCGAACGCGGCAGGCTCAGCAGGCAGCCGAGCGCGACCGCCACGGCGGCCAGCGGCAGGCGCCAATCGAAGGCCGCCATGCCGGCGGCGATCAACACGCCAGTGGACAGCACGGGCACGCTGTAGGCAAGCGTGCCCACAACCGCGCCCGGCCCGTGGCGCAGTGCGGCCTGCCAGCAGACGAAGGCGAGCCCGTACGGCCCGGCGCCGATAAGGGCGATCCAGATCATGAGTTCGGCGGGCAGCGGCCACAACGCCGTCTCGACCAGACCGTGGCCCAACAGCGAGAGCGCGGCAGCCAGCGCGAAAACATGCGCCATGCTCGCGTTCAGACCACTGCCGGCCTGCCGCGCCAGCAGCGAGAAGCCCACCCAGCAGAGCCCACTGGCAAGTGCCAGCCCGTGGCCCACCTGTACGCCGATCGCGGCCCCACCCTCGGGTTGCATCACGGCGGCGGCACCCCCGAACGCGATGACGCAACCCGCCAGCACACCCGGGCGGATACGGCGTGTGGTCAAGAGCTCGACAGTCACCGTAAACAGCAGTGGCCAGGTGTAGGCAATCAGTGCCGCCTCGGCAGCGGGCACGTGGCGCAGGGCCGCCAGGTAGAAGCCGACGGCGCCGGGCATCAGCGCGGCCGCGGTCAACAGCGTTACCAGCGACATGGGTCCAGCCGACTGCCGGCCCCTGCGTTGCCATGCCTGCAGCGGCGCGGTTACCGCCCAGGCTGCCACCATGCACAGGGCGGTGAGTTGCAGCGGCGGCACGGTCGTCGCCAGCGCCGCCAGGGTCGGGGCGAGGCTCCACAGGCCGATGGCAGCCGCCGCGGGAGCGAGCCAAGTGGTGGCGCGCGGTGCGAGTGCGCGGGTGACGATCGTTGCTGCCATTCCTGATTGCTCCTGTGCGTGATGGTTCGTGCGCGGCCGTTGACGGCTGCGCAGTGTTGCAGCAGGCTCGGACATCACACCAACGAATTGTTGTGACCATTTACATCACGGAATTTGATGAATTATGCGACCCCGCACACTCGATCTGGAACTGCTGCGCACGTTCGCCACGGTGGTCGACGTCGGCACCGTGACGCGCGCCGCGGAGCGGCTGGATTACACCCAGTCCGCAGTGTCGATGCAGTTGCGACGGCTGGAGGATCAGACCGGTGCCGTGCTGATGCGGCGCGCCGGGCGCGGCCTCGTGCTCACGGGCGAGGGCCAGACGCTGCTCGGCCATGCGCGGCGTTTGCTCGCCTTCAACGACCAGGCGCTGGCGGAGCTGCAGACACGCCCCGCAAGCGGTTTGGTGCGCCTCGGCATCGCCACGGACTACACCTTCATGCTGCCGTCTGTCCTGGGCTGGTTCGGGCAGCTCTATCCTCTGGTCGAACTGGCGGTGCACGATGATCTGAGCGTGGATCTGGTGGCGGCGATTCGTCGGGGTGAGCTGGACCTGGCCGTGGTCACGCGCCAACGCAACAGCCCCGGCGGCGAGGTGCTGCGGCGCGAGCCATTGATCTGGGTCACGGGGCGGGATCGCGAACCGGCCCTGGAGGACCCCCTGCCGCTGGCGCTGTTCCCGCCGGGCAAGGATATCTTCCGCGAAATGGCGATCAGCGCGCTTGAGGCAGCCGGGCGCAGTTGGCGGGTTGCCTGCGTGGGCCACAGTTTCAGCGGGCTGCGCCCGGCGCTGCACGCCGGCCTCGCCATTAGCGTGATCACTCGCGCGATGCTGACGCCTGACCTGCGCCCGCTGGATGCAAGCGCCGGACTGCCCGCCCTGCCCGCAATCGAGATTGCCCTGCACCGCCCGCCCGGGCGACCGTCGGAACCGGCACGGCAACTGGCTACGCTGATCGAGGCCGCGCTCACGGGCGAGAACCGTTCGCCCGGCAGTGGCTGACCGATATGCACACCCATACGGTCCGGTCAGTCGGTTCCACTGCTCACCCGCATTGCGGCCGCTCCCACCCACACCCGGGACGGAACAGACGTTACGTTCGGTAACATTTCATGCTAGCGTTTCGGCATGAATGAGCGCGGCACTGATCCGCAGCA
>CAZJGZ010000237.1:0-2668 GCA_964545695.1 uncultured Ectothiorhodospiraceae bacterium
CAGCCGGGCGAAACCCTCTCGGGGCTCGCCGCGCGATACCTCGAGCGCGGAGACCGGTTTTTCGTGCTTGCACGCTACAACGATATTGCCGAGCCCGGCGCCATCGATTCCGGCCAGCGACTGCGCATTCCGACTCGGTTCCTGGATGCGGAAGATACGCCGGCCGCAAGCGCACCGGAGACACCAGACAGCACGGACCCCTCGCCGGCCGAGGCCGCCTACCGTGAAGCGATGGCAGCCCTGGAGGCCGGGGATCGGGCGGTCGCGGCTCGCCGGCTGGACGCGGCGCTGGAACACGACCCCGAGCATGTAGCGGCACGCAACGAGCGCGAGCGCCTGCGCGAGCACGTCGCGCCGGATCTGCATCGCGAGGCGGTATTGCTCTACCGAAACCAGAACCTGGACGCGGCCATCCAGCTGTGGGATCAGGCACTGGTCCTCGACCCGGATTACAGCCGTGCCCGCGACTACCGCAGTCGGGCGGTGGAATTGCGCGAGCGCCTGGAAGGCCTTGAAGATTGAAGACCGCCTGAACTGACGGCCCCCCGGCCCTAGTGGGCCATGCGGACCGCATGGCCCACTAGGCTCAGGTGTCCATGTCACTCCGCGACATCCGTTGCGTGACATCGCCACCAGCCACGCGATCGGGCGGCCGATGGTCTCCCTCCTCCTCACCCGCGCTCTCGGGATACCGCCGCTGCAGCGCCGCGGCCATGTGGTTGTAGGCAGCGAACAGCATGGCGAACTCGTCACGACGCGGGAGCCGTATGCGATAGGCGAGACGCCCCCGCCGCACTTGATCGAGCGCGTTCGCCAGCACGCGTATCGGCAGCCCCAGACGGCGCGCGAGCACATACGCGGCCAGCAGGACGGTCAACACCGTGGCGGCCACCAGGGCAGCAAGTGCGATCTGCGTGGTACGCAACGCATCCACCAGCGGCTGATCCGGAACCGCCATCGCCAGCTCACCGACACGTTGACCGCCGTAAGACACCGGCGTGACGAACAGGAAGCGATCGCCATCCGCATGCGGCTGGCGAAACACCTGCCCGTCCGGTTCATCCATGAGCATGACGGCATCCTCGGCCGGGGCCGCCGCGTCCGCGTCGACCTCGTCGCCGTCGGTGCTGGCCACGACCAGGCCGTCGCGGTCGGCGATACGCAGATACGCCATGTGACGATTGCGTTCCATGTCCGCGACCGTCGCCTGGATCGCGGCACGATCCTCGAGCAGGATGTCTTCCGCGGTCTCCGTGGCGATGTTCTGGGCCAGTGTCGTGCCGTAATCGAGAACCACGTCGGTCATGACCGTCCGCTGATGCCAGTGCACGGCGACGCTGGCGACAATCATGATCACGCCCACAGCCGCGGCCATCGCCAGGGGCCAGCGAATGTGCAGGGGCAGGCGCAGCACTGCCTGATCCCGGGTTTCCAGCTCGCGGGCCACCTGGCGAAGATCCTGGGCAAGTTCGGCGCCCGTGGCGTAGCGCGCCGCCGGGTCCTTGGCCATCAGGGTGCGGATCATGTCGACCAGCGCAGGCGGCGTGGCATCATCGCCCACCCGCATCGGCGGTGGCACTTCCTCGATAATCGCGGTCAGCGTGTCGCGCACTTCGGCACGATCAAAGGGCAGATCACCACTGAGGAGGACGTACATCACGACCCCCAGGGCGTACAGATCGGCGCGGCCGTCAATCTCGTCACCGCGAATCTGCTCGGGGGCCATGAAGTTCGGTGTGCCGATCACCTCTTCCTGCTGCTCGACGGGTCCCCATTGATCGGTTTCACGCAAGCGCGCAATCCCGAAGTCGGTCAGCTTCACCCCCTGGCCTTCATCCATGCGCACGATGTTGTCGGGCTTGATATCGCGATGAATCACGCCGCGGCGATGGGCGTAATCCAGTGCCTCCGCCAGCTGTAGTGCGATATCGACGACATCGGTTACCGGAAACCTGCCGGCGCGATGGAGGAGTTCCTGCAAGGTCGGCCCGGCGAGCAGTTCCATGGCCATGAACGGCGCGCCATCCGCCTCGCCCACGTCATGAACCGTGACAATGCCGGCGTGGGCCAGGCGCCCGGCCGCATGCGCCTCGGTCAGGAAGTACTGGCGCCGCGCCTCGTCCGAGGCCACCTCGGGACGCAGGATCTTGATCGCGATATCGCGCTGCAGGCGCGGATCGTAGGCGCGATGCACGAACGCCATGGCCCCGCGACCGATTTCCTCGCCAAGCTCATAGCGCCCCAGATGCCGGGTCATGGCGACGGGGCCCGCGCGCGGACTGCCTGCAATGCGTGTGGGTACAGTGGCCGCGAACCGACAGGCATGGCCGGATCAGAGCGCGAACGCGAGCAGCGCCGACAAGATGGCCGCCGTCAGGACCACGCCTGCCAGCAACCAGCCACGACGGCTGGCCCCGGGCGCGGCCTCCGCCGCACCGTGGTCGCTCTCGGCGGTATGGAACATGAACCGATTGGCGCCGAAAGCGACTTCATCGCCATCGTGCAATTCGGCCTCATGAACGGTATCACCGTTGACGAACGTGCCATTGGTGGACAGTACGTTGAGCACCCACCAGCGGCCGTCGTTATACAGAATCTGCGCATGCTCCCAGGAAATATCGGCGTGATCGAGAACAATGTCGTTGTGCTCGCGCCGTCCAATCTGGGT
>CAZJGZ010000238.1:0-2667 GCA_964545695.1 uncultured Ectothiorhodospiraceae bacterium
CGGCAGCGGCGCCGGAAACCGGCGACGCCGCAGTTGAACAACGCCAGGCGGGCAGCGGGCCCGACAGGGACAATCCCGACTCGGTTAAAGCCGCTGCCGCCAGTCCCGATTCCGGTGACTCCGGTCCGGGCGGCTCCGATCAAGGCAAACCCGATGCCAGTGGTTCCACTGTCAGTGATTCGGATACTGGCGACGATGCAGCGGATGAACGCAAGCCTTCGCGGCCGGTTACCGGGGATGCCGAATCGGGTTCTGGTTCCGATACCGGACGGTAATCGCCGCCGTCGGAACGGGCTGCTCGCCGGTGGCGAGCCCAGGCGGGGCACGGATGCCCGACCTGCGTACCGCGAGCCAAGACCGCGGCGCCCCCTATCCTTTTAACCCATTTCGCGTGAGAATGAACGCGGCCGGGCGCACTACCCCAAACCGGTTTCCAACCATTTCGCGGCTGACATAGTCACCACGTCAGCAAGGAAGCATACATTGAGCAAAAAGAACGTATTTGTCGTAGGCCTGAATGAATTCAACCTCGGCATGCTCCGCCATCTGCGTGGGGCCGAGAAAATCGAGTTCCATCAACTCCTGGAACCGGCCCTGTTCTACGAGACGGAAGAATTCGACATCCCCGACCTGCTCCAGCGCGCCGAGAAGCAACTCAATGACTTTGACGGCTCGGTAGACGCCATCTGCGGTTACATGGACTTCCCCGTATCGACCATGCTCCCGATCCTGTGCAAGAAGTTCGGCACGGCGAGCGTCTCCCTGGAGGCACTGCTCAAGTGCGAGCACAAGTACTGGAGCCGGCTGTGCCAGAAGGAAGCGGTGCCGGACAACATTCCGGATTTCGTCGCCTTCGATCCGTTCGACGATGAGGCCTTCTCCAAGATCGGCCTCGGCTTTCCCTTCTTCGTCAAGCCGATCAAGGGCTCGGGCTCACGCCTCGGCTTCTATATCGCCAAGCCGGAGGATTTCGACCAGGCCATTGAACGCCTGCGTGAAGAGATCGGACTGATCTCGGAACCCTTCGACTACATCCTGGACCAGGCCGACATGCCGCCCGAAGTGCGCGACATCGGTGGCCATTACTGCATCGCCGAACAGATCATCGGCGGGCGTCAGTGCACGATGGAGGGTTACGTGCACGACAACAAAGTCGTCTGCACGGGACTCGTTGACTCGATCCGCTATCCGCAGGTGCTGAGCTTCTTCCGCTACCAGTACCCTTCGCGTCTGCCCAAGCGTATACAACGGCGGATGGAGAAACTGACCGACACCATCATGAGCCATGTCGGCTACAACAATTCGTCCTTCAATATCGAGTATTTCTGGGACGAACAGCTCGACGATGTCTGGCTGCTGGAGGTCAACACGCGCATCTCGCAGTCGCACAGCGATATCTTCGAGAAGGTGGATGGCGTCAGCAACCAGCAGCTTACCGTCGACCTGGCGCTGGGCCAGAAACCGAACATGCCCTCACGTGAAGGCGAATTCCCGCTGGCCGCAAAGTTCTTCCATCGCGTGTTCCACGGCGACGCGCGTGTCACCCGGGTGCCAACGCGGGAAGAGGTTCAGGCGATCGAGAAGGATTATCCCGGCAGTCACATCCTGATCCAGGTCCACGAAGGCATGTGGCTCTCGGAACTGCCCGAACAGGACAGCTACAGCTTCGCCCTCGCCTACATCTACATGGGCGCCAAGAACCAGTCCACCCTGATGCGCAACTACGAACGCATCCTCAAACGGCTGCACTTCGAGCTCGATCACGGCGAGGAAGGCATTCCGCGCGCGAACCTGGAGACACCACCCTCCGACTGATTGGCCCACACAACCTCGATCCTGCCGCCGTCGCCGGGTCAGTCCCGGTGACGGCGGCATAGATTCACGAGCCCGCAGTTCTTCCTGCCCTGGAGCAACAACACCGATGAAGGTAGTCACCGACTTCCCGCGCGAGGTCTTCGAAGAGGAGACCTGGATGACACTGTCCAATGGCTATCAGATCGCGCTGCGTATCTGGCGCCCGGCCGATGCCGATGAGGATCCCGTGCCCGCGATCTTCGAGTATCTGCCCTATCGCAAGCGCGAGCTGACCGCCGATCGCGATGTCCCCATGCATACCTGGTTCGCCGGTCATGGCTTTGCCAGCGTGCGCGCGGACATCCGTGGCAGCGGTGAATCCGACGGGGTGCTCGAGGACGAGTACCTGCAAAGCGAGCTCGACGATGGTGTGGAGATTCTGCGCTGGATCGGCGAACAGGCCTGGTGCACCGGCAAGATCGGCATGATCGGCATCTCCTGGGGTGGCTTCAACGGGCTGCAGCTTGCAGCAATGCAGCCACCAGAGCTCGCCGGCGTCATCACGATCTGCTCGACCGACGACCGCTACGCCGATGATGTCCACCATATGGGCGGCTGCCTGCTCGGCGACAACCTGTCCTGGGCCTCGACCATGTTCGACCAGAACACGCATCCGCCGGACCCTGCGCTGGTCGGCGATCGCTGGCGCGACATGTGGCTGGAGCGACTGCGCGGCAGTGGCCTCTGGCTGGCCAAGTGGCTGCGCCATCAGCGCCGCGATGACTACTGGAAACACGGCTCGGTCTGCGAGGACTACAGTGCCATCAAGTGCCCGGTATTCGCCGTGAGTGGCTGGGCGGACGGTTACTGCAA
>CAZJGZ010000239.1:0-2643 GCA_964545695.1 uncultured Ectothiorhodospiraceae bacterium
CCCCCCTGCCGACGACTGCGTACAAGCGTAGCAGGTGCCAGCGGTCCGAGTTGGTCTGATTTGCGTGAACACCTCGTTGCGACACCCTCCGCACAGGCTTGAGGTGAGCCATCGGGCTGGTCTGCCGGTCCGAGTTTATTGGGGGCATCTTCTGCGGTAGATTGGACCACGACATGGGAACCAGCACTGCAGCGCACAAACAGGAAGTGGCCGATCAGCTCGAGATTGTCGCGCCGCGCAGCCTGCTGAGCCGATTGCCGCGTGCCGGCACGACGGAGATCCGCCGCGGCAGCGACGTGCTGGCGACGATCGAGACGCCGAGCCTCTTGTCCACCGAGCAGCCCAGCCTGCGGATCGCCCATCGGCAGTTGCGCTTCGACCGACCGGACGACGCCGGCGTCATGGAGGGGCTGGGCAATTTCCTGCGTTCATTCTCCGGTATGCCGCGGCGTCGCGCCATCTGGCGCGCCGGTGCGGGGATCGCCACGGAACTTCGGGAAACAAGCGAGTCGGAGGAGGAACTGTCGGGACGATTCAGCCTCGACGGTCAGCCCTACCAGGTGCGCTGTACACTGGATTACGGGCTCACCAGTAGCAGCTTCGAGGCGAGGGTCGCTGGGCCCGGGGGTGTTCAGGCTACCGTCGAACCCAGCGAATTCGATGACAAGCGCGGTTTTGTCACCCCGCAGCAGCCCATGCGTCTGGATGCGCTCGTCATCGGTATCCACATGATTTCCTGGCTGATGCAAAGTGCGTATTCCAGCAAAGGCGGTGATGCCGGCGGCGGTGGGTGACTGCGGTCCCGCCCCACAGCGGGTCAATCGCACCACGCTGATGGCAGAGGATGCGCGCTTTCTCGCCAATACCCGTGAATTCACTGGCGGTTATCCCGGTCCCGAGAGAGTCACCCATGCCTGACAGTACATCCGTCCAACCGCCACCCGCCGCACAGGAACCGGTAGAGCAGGTGGTCCACGGCCATCGCCGCGTCGATCCCTACGCTTGGCTGCGTGCCGATAACTGGCGCGAGGCCATGCAGGATCCGCAGCAGCTCGCCGCGCCGATCCGCGCCCATCTGGAGGCGGAGAACGCCTACACCGAGGCCATCATGGCCCCGACCCGCGATCTGCGCGAGCGCCTGTTCCGCGAGCTGCGCGGGCGCATCCGCGAGGACGATTCGACCGTGCCGCAGCGTGATGGTGCGCATGCGTACTATGTGCGCTACCGCGAGGGCGGGCAGCACCCGCTGGTGTGCCGGCAGCCGGCCGCTGGCGGTGATGAAGAGCTACTCATCGACGGCGACGCCGAGGCTTCCGGCCACGACTACTTCCGCCTGGGGGCGGCCGAGCATGCCCCCGATCACCGCTATCTCGCCTACGCCGTGGATACCACCGGCGCCGAGACCTGGGCGATCCGGTTTCGCGATCTCGCCAGCGGCGAGGATGCCGCCGTCGTCATCCAGCAGGCGCGGGGGGATTTCGTCTGGGCGGCGGACGGGCGCACGCTGTTCTATACCGTGCTCGATGCCGAGCATCGCCCCCGGTGGGTCTATCGCCACGTCCTGGGCGCCGATCCGGCCACGGACGTGATGGTCTACGAGGAGCCCGATGACGGCTTCTTCGTCGGCGTCGACAAGACCGAGAGCCGGCGTTTCGTGTTGATCGCGAGCCACGATCACGTCACCACCGAGGTGCGCGCGATCCCCGCGGACGCACCGGAGACACCGCCGCGCCTGCTGCTGGCGCGGGAGACCGGCATCGAGTACAGCGTGACCGAACACGGCGACGACTGGCTGCTGCTGACCAACCGCGACGCCGAGGACTTTCGCATCGTGCGCACGCCGCTGGCGCATCCGGAACCGGAGCACTGGGTGGACCTCGTCGCCCATCGGCCGGGCCAGCTCATCCAAGACCTGCTGGTCTTCCGCGACTACCTGGTGCGGCTGGTCATCGCCGACGCGCTGCCTGCCATCGTCGTACGCCACCTGCCGAGCGGCAGCGAGCACACGATTGCCTTCGACGAGGCCTGCTACGAAGCGGATATCGTCCCCGGCCACGAGTACGACACCGCCACGCTGCGGCTGACCTACAGCTCGTTCGCCACGCCGTCGCGGGTCTACGACTACGACATGGCCACCGGCGAGCGCACCCTGCGCAAGGAGCAGGAGATCCCCAGCGGCCACGACCCGGCCGACTACGTCACGCATCGCCTGATGGCGGCGGGTCACGACGGCGAGCCCATCCCCGTGTCGCTGTTCCACCATCGCGATACCGAGCCCGACGCGGACACACCGCTGCTGCTCAACGCCTATGGCGCCTACGGCCTGATCGATCTGCCGGGGTTCTCGCCGCTGCGCCTGAGCCTTGTCAATCGCGGCTTCGTCTTCGCGCTCGCCCATGTCCGTGGCGGCAAGGACCGCGGCTATCGCTGGTACCGCGACGGCAAGCTCGAGCGCAAGCCCAACACGTTCCGCGACACCATTGCCTGCGCCGATCATCTGGTCGCTGCCGGCTGGACCGGCACCGGCCGCATCACCCTGCAAGGCGGCAGCGCCGGCGGCATGGTCGTCGGCGCCGTGCTCAACGAGCGCCCGGAGCTGTTCCACGCCGCCGTCGCCGACGTGCCCTTCGTCGACGTGCTCAA
>CAZJGZ010000240.1:0-2625 GCA_964545695.1 uncultured Ectothiorhodospiraceae bacterium
TTTCCCGGTCAACGGATTGCAAACGCATGAACCGATCACCCCTGGATGACCTGGCCGACCGTCTGGGTCGCCTGCTGCCCGACAGCGCCCATGAAATGCGCGCCGATTTCGAGAAGAACGCGCGCGCGACGCTGCAGGGCGCCCTGTCGCGCATGGACCTCGTCACGCGCGAGGAATTCGATGTCCAGAGCGATGTGCTGGCACGCACCCGCGAACAGCTCGAAGCGCTGGAAGCGCGCGTGGTTGCGCTGGAAGAGCAGCTCGGCACGCGGCACGACGCATCGTCCGACGACCACTGAACCGGTTCGTTCGACCGGTCTGAACACCGACAACCGGATCCCGATCGGATGATCCCTCATCCGTGCGAGAAGGACCTCGCCCATGGCACTCGCGATTGTTCATACCCGTGCGCTTGCCGGCATCGATGCCCCACCGGTCGATGCCGAGGTTCATCTGGGCGGCGGCCTGCCGTCGATGGCGATCGTCGGCCTGCCCGAGACGGCGGTGCGCGAAAGCAAGGAACGGGTCCGCGCTGCACTGCAGAATGCCGGCTTTGAATTCCCGCGCCGGCGCATCACCATCAATCTCACGCCCGCCGATCTGCCCAAGGAGGGGGGTCGCTACGATCTGCCGATCGCCATCGGCATCCTGGCCGCGTCCGATCAGATCCCCCGCGAACCCCTCGCCCACCATGAGTTGATCGGCGAAATGACGCTCGGAGGCGGATTGCGCCCGGTTCGTGGCGCACTGCCCGCGGCCATCGGGGCGGCAGCCGCGGAGCGCAGCCTGGTCGTTCCTGACAGCAACGCCGATGAAGCAGCCATGGCGTCAGCGGCGAATGCCCTGGGCGCCGGTCACCTGCTCGATGTCTGCCTGCATTTGCGCGGCGAGCAGACCATCCGGGCGCATCAGCCGCGACCGGTGGATGCAAGGCAGGTCAATGGCCCGGACATGGCGGACGTGCGCGGCCAGCATCACGCCCGACGGGCGCTGGAGATCGCCGCTGCCGGTGGTCACAACCTGCTGTTCGTCGGCCCGCCCGGCACCGGCAAGTCGATGCTGGCCGCGCGCCTGCCGGGCATCCTCCCGCCCATGACCGAAGCCGAAGCGCTGGATGCGGCGGCGATCGCGTCGATCAGCGATGGCGGGTTCCAGACCGAGCGCTGGGCGCAGCGACCATTCCGCGCACCGCATCACACGGCATCGGGAGTGGCGCTGGTCGGTGGCGGTGGCAGTCCACGCCCCGGTGAGATTTCGCTGGCCCATCGCGGCGTGCTGTTTCTCGATGAACTCGCGGAATTCAGCCGCTCGGTACTGGATGTATTGCGCGAGCCGCTGGAGAGCGGCCGCATCACGATTTCACGTGCCGCCCGCCAGGCCGAATTCCCCGCGCAGTTCCAGCTGGTGGCGGCGATGAATCCCTGCCCCTGCGGTCAGCTCGGCGATCCGCGCGCGGTCTGCCGCTGCACACCGGAACAGATCCAGCGGTATCGCGGGCGCCTGTCCGGACCGCTGCTGGATCGCATCGACATGCACGTGGACGTGCCGCGCCTGTCGCAGGCAGCGCTGCGTACCGATGCAGAATCCGGCGAATCCAGTGCCGAGGTACGTGCGCGCGTGGTCGCCGCGCGGGAGCGGGCGCTGCAGCGCTCCGGTCGCGCCAATGCAGCGCTGGCCGCTGGTGAGCTGGAACGGGATGCGCACATCGATCCGCGGGCATTGACCACGCTCGACCAGATCGTCGAACGGCTGAATCTGTCAGCCCGCGCCTACCACCGGGTACTTCGCGTCGCGCGGACCATCGCGGATCTGGGTGGCTGCGATGCCGTGGAGGCCACCCATATCGCGGAAGCGGTCAGCTGCCGCGCACTCGATCGGGCCGCACCAAGCGCGGCCTGAAGGCGCGCAGGCTTACCAGGAGATGTCGTTTTCCTCGAGGATGTACTCGACCGACTTCTCGAGCTCTTCG
The DNA here is from genome assembly GCA_964545695.1 of uncultured Ectothiorhodospiraceae bacterium. GTDB lineage: Bacteria > Pseudomonadota > Gammaproteobacteria > XJ16 > Halofilaceae > Halofilum. The sequence goes on from CAZJGZ010000240.1 coordinate 1,970, forward strand.
TCGGAAACGCGATCACCACCGCCCCCGCGAGCCGGCATTGCGCCCAGGCCGTTGATGACGCTCTCGACCAGGCCATCAAACCCACGATCAGCGAGGCGATCACTCCATTCGTCGGTATCGTCGAGCAACGGTGACCCGGCAGCACCCGAGTCATGGCAGGCGGCGCAGACGGCCTGGTAGACCTCGCCGCCGGAGCGCGGGTCGGCGTCCGGTTCATCATCGGCTGCCGCAACCTCTTCAGGTCCACCGAACTGCACCTGCCCGATGGGTGCCAGGCGGTCCATCAAGACATCGGTGCGTGTCTGGCCAGCAGGTACGTAGACGTCATCGCGACTGCCGAAGTCGAGGACCTGGGCAACAATGATCAGCAACAGGGTGATGCCGACCAGTGCCCCGATTACCAGCGGGAACATCTCCCGGAACGCAACTTCTTCTTCGTCGGACATCGACAACTCCCAGGAATGGCCCACTGCAGGATTGCGCACATACAGGCCACGCGATTATACAGCCCCGGCGCGGGTCGTAAAACGCCATGAGCTCAGCCCGCGTATCAGTCGTGGACTACCCCCACCGCCGTGCGTATCATTACCAGCCCTCGCGCCCGTAGCTCAGCTGGATAGAGCGTCGGCCTCCGGAGCCGAAGGTCACAGGTTCGA
>CAZJGZ010000241.1:0-2609 GCA_964545695.1 uncultured Ectothiorhodospiraceae bacterium
CCGTGGCCGTGTTGGAGATGAAGAGCCCCAACAGCCCGGTGACCGCGAAGATCGCGGCCAGCACCAGCCGGGGAGAGGCACCGTCAAGCGCGCCGAGCAGCGCCTGCGCCGCGATCTCGACCCCGCCGGTGCGTTGCAGCGCGAGCGAGAAGGGCAGCATGCCGACAATCAGGATCAGACTCTGCCAGTGGATGGAGCGATAGGCGCCCGCCATGTCGATGCAGCGGAAGAGCCCCAGCAGCAGGCAGCCGAAGAGCGCCGCCTGTACGTTAGGCACCACGCCCCAGACCATCAGCACCACCACCAGCGCCAGCACCCCGACGGCCAACGGGGCGCGGTGGCGGGCGGGCACGGCCTCGTCGGACTCGGCCGGCAGATCGAGCAGCACCAGATCGCGGCGTTCATCTGCCAGTTTGCGGATCGCGCGCCAGGGACCGACGGTCAGCAGCGTGTCGCCGGGGCGCAGCGGCTCGTCGATCACGTTTTCGGGCACGGGTTTCGTGCCGTGCTTGATGCCGATCACCGAGAGGTCATGGGTGCTGCGGAACCGGGCCTGCGTGACCGTCTTGCCGATCAGGCGCGACGTCGGCGGCACGATGATCTGCGCCATGCCGATTTCCTGCGCCGTGTCTGTGAACCACTGGCCCGAAACCGGCAGCGCGATCAGATCATGCGCCTGCGCGAAGGCGTCCAGATCGAAGCCCGATGTACCGTTCGTGCGCCGGTCGATCAGAAGGATGTCGCCAGCCTCAAGCGCTGTCTCGGCGCGGGGCTGGATCAGCTTGCGGCGGAACCGGCTGCCCCGCTCGATGGCGACGATGTTGATGCCCGCACTGGCGCGCAGATCCAGCGTATCCAGCCGCTTGCCTGCAAGCTTCGAGCCGGGGCGCAACCGCAACCGGTGCTCGCGCCCGGCCAGACCATAATCTGCGACCCAGCCTGTGAGTGCCGCACGCTCGGGCGATTCAGGCGCCGGACCCGGCGCAAGGAAGCGGCGTGCAACCAGCATGTAGAGGATCGCCAGCACAAGGATCGGCACGCCGAAAGGGGTGAAGGCGAAGAAGCTGAACCCCTCATGCCCCTGCCGCATCAGTTCGGAGTGCACGACCAGATTGGGCGCAGTGGCGACCAGCGTCATCATCCCGCTGATCAGCGCGGCCATCGAGAGCGGCATCATCAACCGCCCCGCCGGAATGCGGGCGTTGCGTGCGATGCGCAGCACGATGGGGATGAAGATCGCGACGACGCCGGTCGAGGACATGAACGAGCCCACCCCGGCCACGATCAGCATCAGGAGGAAGATCAGCTTCGCTTCGCTGGCACCGGCGCGTGCGGTCAGCCAGTCGCCCAGACGCTGCGCCACGCCGGTGCGCACCAGCGCCTCGCCGATCACGAACAGGGCCGCGATCAGCACGATGTTCGGGTCCGACAGGCCCACCAACGCCTCGGACATGCTGATCACGCCGGTCATCGGCAGCGCGACCATCATGATCACCGCCACCACATCCATGCGCGGGCGGTTGAGCGCAAACATGACCACCGCCGCGCCCAGAAGGGCCAGCACCATCGCGAGCGGAGACATCGACTAGACCTCGCGCAGCGGCGCGGTGCAGTTTGGGATATGTGTGATGGCGCAGATCATGCCTGCGGCGGAACTGCGAGCACGTCGATCTCGACGCTGCCCATCAGTTCCTGCGCCACGCTGCCGAGGAACAGGCGCCTGATCCCCGACAGCCCGCGCGTGCCGATCACCAGAAGATCAGGCTTGGCCTGCTCCACCAGACCGGAGATGGCATCGGCGCCGACGCCCTCGATGATGCGGGCGTTGTAGTTCAGATCGCCCAGGTCGAGGCCCTGAATGAACCTTCCAAGCTCGCGGCGCGTGGACTGAAACTCGCGCTCGGCCTCCTGATGAACCCGCTCGACCGGGATGCCGGCATGGGTCATCATGTAACGTGTCACCGGAGCAAAACCGTGAACGAAGGTGACATCGGCATTGTCCAACAGACCAAGCTCATGCGCCTTGCGCGCCGCGTGGCCCGAGGTTTCGGACATGTCCGTTGCGATGAACACCTTTCGCCAGCGCTCGCCGGTTTTGGAGTTCGCCATCAGAACCGGTCGCCCTGCCGTGCGGGTAACACGCTCGATCGTCGTACCCACGAAGACATCGCGCAGGACCTGCCGCCGATGTGCCCCCATGAGGATCAGATCGGCCTCACGCGCGCGTGCCTCTTCCACGATGACATGGAAGGCGTGGCCCGTGGCCACCGCAACCTCGCAGGTGGGCGGCTTGCCGAAGCCCGCGACCTGATCCGTCAAATACTCCTCCGCACTCCGGATTTCATGGCGCATACGGCTATCAACCTGGTCCTCCTCGACCACATGCAGAACGCAGAGCGCCGCATCGGAACCTTCCGCAAGCTGCACCCCGCGCTGGACAGCGGGTTTCGAGCGGGTTGACAGGTCGGAGGCGACGAGGATCGATTTCAGCATGGGCGTCCGGGCTTCTGGTCAATTATCTGGCTTCTTGGCAGTATTGCATTGAAACAAAATCGAGAAAACCCGAAAGCGCCCGGACCGCATGCATGCATTGCACCCACTTGCCTTGG
>CAZJGZ010000242.1:0-2595 GCA_964545695.1 uncultured Ectothiorhodospiraceae bacterium
CGTGATCCATGCCGCTGCCCTCAAGCAGGTGCCGGCCGCTGAATACAATCCCATGGAGTGCGTGAAGACGAACATTCATGGTGCCGAGAATGTCGTGCGGGCGGCGCTGGCGAATGACGTGGAAAAGGTCATTGCCCTGTCCACGGACAAGGCCGCCAACCCGATCAACCTCTACGGCACCACGAAGCTGGCGTCGGACAAGCTCTTCGTGGCCGCGAACAATGTCGCCGGAAATCACCCGACCACCTTCTCGGTTGTCCGCTACGGCAACGTCGTGGGCTCGCGAGGCTCGGTCGTGCCGTACTTTCGCCGTCTCGTCTCCGAGGGAGCGGACGAGATTCCGATCACGGATGAGCGCATGACCCGATTCTGGATCACCCTGCAGCAAGGCGTGGATTTTGTCCTGCAGAGTCTGCGGCGCATGCAGGGCGGCGAGATCTTCGTGCCGAGGATCCCCTCGGTACGCATTACCGACCTGGCGCGGGCGATGGCGCCGAGCGTGCCGACGCGTGTGATCGGCATCCGCCCCGGTGAGAAGCTCCATGAGAGCATGTGTCCGGCTGACGACTCGCATCTCACGCTGGCCTTCGACGATCATTACGTGATCCGTCCAACCATTCGCTTCCACCACACCGAAATGGACTACACGGTGAACGCCCTGGGCGAGAAGGGGAGTCCCGTGGAGCAGGGGTTTGAATACAACTCCGGCGCGAATCCCCATTTCCTGAGTGTTGAGGAGATTGTCGAGTGCAACTGTAGTGCCGGATTCGCACCGTGATCCCCTACGGTCGGCAAGCCGTTACTGCCGCCGATATCGAAGCGGTGGTCGAGGTACTGCGTTCCGACATGATTACCCAGGGGCCAGTCGTGCCCCGTTTCGAGAGCCGCGTTGCGGCATATTGCGGCGCATCTCGTGCGGTCGCTGCCAACAGCGGTACATCGGCGCTGCACCTCGCCTGTCGAGCGCTGGATCTTGCGCCCGGCGATGTCCTGTGGACCAGCCCCATCACCTTTGTGGCTTCCGCGAACTGCGCGCGCTACTGCGGCGCGGCAGTGGACTTCGTTGATATCGACCCGGCCACGGGCAACCTGTGCCCGAACGCGCTGGAAGATCGTTTGCGGACCGCCGAGCGCGCCGGTCGATTGCCGAAGGTGGTCATGCCGGTGCATTTCGCGGGCCAGCCGTGCGACATGGCAGCCATCGGGGCGCTGGCCGAGCGTTATGGCTTCCGTGTGATCGAGGATGCCTCGCACGCACTCGGCGCCACGTTTCAGGGTGAGGCCATCGGCAATGGCCGCTACAGCGACATCACCGTATTCAGCTTTCACCCCGTCAAGCTGATCACCACCGGTGAAGGTGGCATGGCTGTTACCGCGGATGCCGAACTGGCCGACCGCATGACCCTGTTGCGCAGCCACGGGATAACGCGCGACGCAGCGGCAATGGAAGGCGAGCCCGACGGGCCGTGGAGCTACCAGCAGATCGATCTCGGCTACAACTACCGGATGACGGATATCCAGGCGGCATTGGGTGTGAGCCAGCTCGAACGCCTGGATGACTATATCGAGCAGCGCCACGAGCTGGCAGCCGTCTATGACCAGGCGCTCGCGGAGCTGCCAGTGCGTGTGCCCGCGGCCATCGCGGATACGCGTTCCGCCCTGCATCTCTACGTGGTGCGTGTGGACGAGCGCCGGCGGGTGTTCGACGCACTGCGCGCAGCGGGGATTGGTGTCAACGTCCACTACATCCCCGTGCACACCCAGCCCTATTACCAGCGGCTCGGCTTTGCCGCCGGGGATTTTCCGCACGCCGAGCAGTTCTACGCCGAAGCCATTTCCCTGCCGCTCTATCCGACGCTGGAAGCCGATGATCAGCAACATGTCATCGATGCATTGCAGCGAGCCGTTGCATGAAACTGGCGCTGGGAACGGCGCAGTTCGGCGCTGACTACGGCATCGCGGGTGGTCGCCGGATCACGCCCAGCGAAATCACCGCGATTCTGGACCGCGCCCATGCCGCCGGCATCGACTGCATCGACACGGCCGGCGCCTATGGCGCCAGCGAGAGCCGGCTCGGCCACGAGCATGCCGGGGCGCGATTCCGCATCGTCACCAAGCTGCTCCGACCCGAAGCCACCAACATCGAGACGGCTGTGCGTCGCGCCATCGAGGACGCAATGCACCGCCTCGACGTGGAACGTCTGTACGCGGTGCTGGCCCATCGCCCGGACGACCTCTCCGGGCCGGCGGGAGCATCATTCTGGCGCGCGCTTACGGACCTGCGCGACGACGGGGCGATCGACCGAATCGGTGTCTCGGTCTATCGGCCGCTGGATGCCGTGGCGCTGCACGCGCACTACGGCATCGATATCGTCCAGGCCCCGCTGAACCTGCTCGACCAGCGACTGCTGGCCGATGGTGCGCTTGCCGAACTGAAACGCCAGGGCGTCGAGATGCATGTTCGATCGGTATTCCTGCAGGGGCTGTTGCTGCTGGCGCCCGACGCGCGTCCTGCCTGGGCCCGGAACTGGAGCGAGGCACTGGCCGCATGCGATCGCTGGATCGCACAGAGCGGTCGCTCGGCCGCCAGTGCCT
>CAZJGZ010000243.1:0-2585 GCA_964545695.1 uncultured Ectothiorhodospiraceae bacterium
GCCGCGACGAAGCGCATCGATCCGATCGACGTCAAGATCAAAGCCGGCAACGGGGAGATGCCGCGCGAACTCGACTGCAAGGGGGAGGCCAACGTATCCGAGCCCGATCACGCCGAGCCGGACTTCTTCCTGCGGTGGTACTTTCACGTCAAGTCATCCCAATGCGACCCTCTTGCCGCGAACATTCCCTGTAACAGGCTGCCATCCGGCAACCCGATCCACCCAACCGTGGCCGTCGATCAACTGTTCGAAGGGGAAGCAACAGCGGAGACCGATACTGGACCACAACTTGTGCAGTATCCGTAATGCAAGCAGAATAGGCTTCGCCGGATACGGACACAAGCCCGACCGCAAGGATTTTGATCCGGCGCCATGGACGACGACATCAATGGAATACCGCAGTATCAGGGATTTGAACGACCGCATCGTCGATTGGACGTTCACACTGCCCCGCGATATCGAGCTTGTTGTCGGCATCCCGCGCAGCGGCATGCTGGCTGCCAACCTGTTGGCGTTACACCGGGACCTGCCGGTCACGGATCTACCCGGACTGCTCGAAAAACGATCCATCCGAACCGGTCAGCGCTACAGCGGTCGCGATGTGGCGGCCATCCTCGAGCGCCCGGCCCGCATCCTCGTGGTCGATGACAGCGTCTACTCGGGCGCATCCCTGAGCGAGGCCGAAGCCCAGATCAAGGCAGGCGGTCAGAGCCACGGCTTTGTCTATGGCGCGGTATTCGTCACGCCCGAGGCCGTCCACGACGGCCGCGTAGCGCATTTCGCCGAGGTTGTACCGGGGCCCCGGGTGTTCGAGTGGAATATCATGCACACGCCGATGATGGCGTCGTTCTGCGTCGATATCGACGGTGTCCTGTGTGCCGACCCCGAGCCGCAACAGAACGATGACGCCGTGCACTATCGGGACTTCCTGCGTCGTGCCCAGCCACTGGTGCTGCCCCGCTACGAGATCGGCTGGCTGGTCACCTCGCGCCTGGAGCGCTATCGCGCCGAAACGGAGGACTGGCTGGCGCGCCACGGTGTGCGTTATCGCCATCTGGTAATGATGGACTACCCGGACCAGGCGGCCCGCCAGAAGGCGCGCGCCTATGATGCGTTCAAGGCCGCGGCCTACGTCGACAGCGGTGCCGAGATGTTCATCGAGAGCGCACCGCACACAGCGGCGGGCGTCGCCCGCCTGGCCCGGCGCCCGGTATTCTGCTTTGCCACCCGCGAGATGATCTATCCGGATGCCTGGCCCCGCCAGCAGCATCTGCCGATCCATCCCCCCAGGGCGCTCGCCCGGGCCATGCGCTGGGGAACGCAACTACCAACGCGGGCGGCACGGAAGAGCCGCCGGCTGTACGCACGGTGGGGGTGGTCGTCCTCGTCGGAAGAGCAATCGAACTAGCAGCCTGTTCAGAGTTTCCGAGATTACCGGGAAGGCTCCTGCTCCCGGCCCTCCACCGGCGACCCTCGCTGTAACCAGCATGCCGAGTAGTGCTGCCGCCGCGGCTCGAACCGTGGTGGATCGTCGACGTCGCAGGTGCCGGCCATCGCCTGTGGGCAACGGGGATGGAAGCGGCAGCCAGCAGGGGGCTGCAGCAGGCTCGGCGGCTCGCCGGTGGGGACCTCGCGCTGGCGGGTCGCGTTGGCGGCGTCGGGATCGGCCAGCGCCGACAGCAGCGCCTGCGAATACGGATGCTGCGGGTTGCCCAGCAACTCGTTGACCTCGGCCTCCTCGATCACGCGGCCGGCATACATGACAAAGATGCGACTGGCGAAGTGGCGCACGGTCGACAGATCATGCGTGATGAACGCCAGCGTCAGGTTGCGCTCCTGCTGGATGCTGCGCAGCAGGTTGAGGATCTCCACACGCACGGAAGCATCGAGCATCGATACCGGCTCGTCGGCGATGATCAGGGTCGGTTCGAGCACCAGCGCCCGCGCGATCACCACCCGCTGCTGCTGTCCGCCCGAGAGCATGTGCGGGAACTTCTCGAGGATATCATCGGCCTGTCCCAGGCGAACTTCGTCCAGCGCCGCCCGGATGCGCCGTTCCCGCTCGGCGCGTGAGCGCACCCCGTGGACGATGAGCGGTTCGGCCAGGATGCGGCGCACATCCATGAACGGCGGCAGCGCGCCGAAGGGATCCTGCTGGACGTAGCCGACGCGAGCGCGATAGGCCTTCAACTCGCCTGCATTGAGGGTGCTCAATGACCGCCCCTCGAACACCACATCGCCATGCGTCGGCCGATGCAGGCCCAGCAGGGTGCGCGCCAGCGAGCTCTTGCCGCAGCCGGACTCGCCGACGAACGCCACCGCCTCGCCACGGCGCAGGGCAAGACTCACACCGTCGACCGCACGCACCGAGCCGATCCGCAGGAAGCCCCACTGGCGCAGATCGAACCAGGTGTGCAGATCGTCGACCTGCAGCAGCACATCGTCCGTCATGCCCGCTCTCCCGATGATTTGCCCGGACCGTGCAGCCAGCAGCGCACGGCGTGGCGTCGGTCGATCTGAAAGGCTGGCGGGTCCTCGGCGCAGCGACCGAAGCGCGACGGGCAACGGTCGGCAAAGCGACAGCC
>CAZJGZ010000244.1:0-2578 GCA_964545695.1 uncultured Ectothiorhodospiraceae bacterium
ACCCGGCGACAGGCCCTGCACGAGCGCGCCGAGGCCTTCCTCGACAACCTCGACCGGGGTTGAACGCACCCGCTCCAGAGCGATTTGCATTCATGCAAACAGTCATGAATCATCGAGCACCAGCTGCAGCCGAGCGGCGATCACGGCAAGCGGGAAAGGATACGCATGAGCCCGGACGAGGCTGGCCGAATCAGTGGTTCCACCCGGCGCGCGCTTGCGGTTGCGGCCGTGTACGGTGTGGCCGGTGCCGCATGGATCGGCTTTTCCGACCACCTCGTCGCCCGCTTCGCGGTCGATGTCGACACCGTTACCCGCATCCAGCAGTACAAGGGCTGGGGCTATGTCGCGGCCACGGCGCTGCTGCTGTTCCTGGTCCTGCGTTTCCTGTTCGGTCGCCTGGAACGCTCGCACCAGCGGCTGCTCGACAAGAATGCTCGCCTGCTGCGCCTCAATCGCCTCTACCACATGATCCGCGCGATCAAGAGCGCGCTTCTGCGCGTACGTGAAACCGACGCCCTGCTCGGCGAGGTCTGCCGCATCGCGATCGTCCAGGGGCGCTATCGCAACGCCTCGGTCTGGCTGACCTCGCCGGATGGTCGCTACCTGCGCACGGCCGCCCACGCAGGCAGCGACGAGGACATGTTCCGTGATCTCAACCTGCGACTCGATGATGCCGATCCGAACCCGGTGATGCAGGCCCACAGCAGCGGCGAGCCCATCGTGTTGCGCCGTGACCAGGCCAATGCACAGGACGCGAACGATGAGGCAGCGATGCTTCGCGGTTGCCGCGCAGTGGCGGCATTCCCGCTGCGTATCGACAGCGAGCGCACCGGCGTACTGGCGCTGTCCAGTAACGACGCGGACGCCTTCGCCATCGATGAGGAATACGGCCTGCTGCGCGAGATCGCCGACAACCTCGCACTCGGCATCGGCTATCTGCGTCGCGGGCGCGAACTCGAGTCGCTCAATCTCTACGACCCGGTCACCGGGCTGGCCAATCGTCGCCTCTTCGAGCAGCGACTGACCCACGCACTGGCCCGTGCCGAGCGGCGCCACTACGCAGTGGCCGTTGTCATCGTCGATATCGATGAATTCCGCAACATCAACCTTTGCGGCGGCCGCGAGACCGGCGACCAGGCCCTGCGCGCCGTTGCCCAGATCCTGTCCGGGCTCATGCGCCCGGGCGATTCGGTGGCTCGCGCGGGCAACGACGAGTTCGCCGTGCTGCTGGTCGATCTGCCGGCGAGCAATCAGGTGAGCATCCCGGTCGGCCGCATGACCGACGCGCTGACCCAGCAGCTCGACCTTGGCGGCCACACCGTCTATCTCAGCGCCAGTCTCGGAGTGGCGGTCTATCCCGATGATGGCGGCGACACCGACGAGCTGATCACGCGTGCCGAGCTCGCGCTGCGCAGCCAGCCGCACGCGCACCGTTCAACGGTCAGTTACTATGGCGACGCCCTGAACGCCGAGGCCGACCGGCGGCGTCGCATCGAACTCGCCCTGCGCGCAGCCATCGACACTGCGGCGTTCAGCCTCGCCTGGCAACCGATCCAGAACCTCGACGGCCGCGTCACCGGCGCAGAAGCGCTGCTGCGCTGGAACGATCCCGAGCTCGGCTCGATCTCCCCCGCGACCTTCATCCCGATCGCGGAGCAGACCGGGCTGATCGTGCGCCTCGGGGACTACGTGCTGCGCACCGCCTGTGCCCGGGCAAACGCCTGGTCCCGTCAATGCCGGGACTCCCTGCAAATCGCCGTGAATGTCGCCGTGCAGCAGCTTCGCGACCCGGACTTTGTCGACCGAGTCGCGGCGCTGCTGAAAGAGCACGGCAATCCGCACTGGCAGCTGGTGCTGGAAATCACCGAAAGCGAGTTCATCCTCGACCCCGAGGCGATGATGACGACCTGCGCTCGCCTGCGCGCACTCGGGTGCGCCATCCACATCGACGATTTCGGCACCGGCTATTCGGCACTCAGCTATCTCACCCGGCTGCCGGCCAATGCCATCAAGATCGACCGCTCGTTCGTCATCGAGGCCGGCCACGACGACTGTGCGCGTGCCATCATCGACGCCGTCGTGACCCTCGCCCGACGGCTGGATCTCGGCATCATTGCCGAGGGCGTCGAAACCCGTGAACAAATGGATCTCATGGCGCGGCTGGGCTGCGACGAGATCCAGGGCTTCCTGATCGGGCGCCCGCAAAGCGCCGCCGCGTTCGAACGGGATGTTCTCGGCTTCGAGTCCAGCCTGGCCCGATGACCGGCCAGCCGAGTTTCTCGGCTCCAGCTGCTGCATCGGAAAGCATCAACCCGGCGTCATCGCACCGCTGGAACCGTGCGCATCGAGGCTTGCCACCCGCCGGCAACGACGCGGCCTTCGGTGGCCCCGAGCCCGCCGATAAGGGTGTATGCTTGAGGAGTGTCTTCGGCGTGGGTTCCCGCGACGTGGGTACCCTGTGCCGGTTGCCGGTATCTGTGCAGCAGGAGATCAACATCACAAGCACAACCCCCAATTTCGAGGAGCTGGAGTGGCTGCGCATCTTTCGCGCCACGGTGGAGGCATCGTTCGACTCGAT
>CAZJGZ010000245.1:0-2563 GCA_964545695.1 uncultured Ectothiorhodospiraceae bacterium
CATGACCAACCTTCACGGTCAAGTATAACGGAACTGCCTGGTCCACGTCTCGCCCTGGCGGGGCGATCAATCCTGCCGGCGGTCTGCCGTCGACGTCTCGTCCTGTTCCCCCGCGCGCGTGTGCGGGTCGGCAGGCCGTGGCGTATCCAGATCATCCAGGCTGATGTCACAGGGATTGATCTCGGGGATCTTCGCTTCGGGCATCTGCGCGCCCAGCTCGCGCACGACCCGGCACAGCGCCTCGGTCCGGCGATCCTGGACACTGATGTGGTCAAGCAACTGGTTAATGGCGTTGGCAACGGGATCGGGCATCTCGCCCGTCTGACCGTAGGCCTCGAAGCCGATCCGGTGCGCCTCGGCCTCGCGTCGGCGCTGGGCATCGTCTTTCTTCCGCACGACGTGTGCCGGAATGCCGACCACGGTCTGCCCTGCCGGCACATCGCGCGTCACCACCGAATTGGAGCCGACACGAACACCCGCCGCGAGCGTGATGGGTCCGAGGATCTTGGCGCCGGCGCCCACCACCACGTTGTTGGCGAGCGTCGGATGGCGTTTGCCTCGATTCCAGGTGGTGCCGCCGAGTGTGACACCGTGATAGAGCGTACAGTCGTCGCCGATTTCGGTCGTCTCGCCAATCACCACACCCATGCCGTGATCGATGAAGAACCGCCGCCCGATGGTCGCACCGGGATGGATCTCGATACCCGTCAGGAAGCGCGCCACGTGCGAGCCGAAGCGCCCGAGCCATTTCAGGCCCCAGGACCAGAGACGATGGTTGAGGCGATGCATCAGCAATGCATGCACGCCCGGATAGGTCGTGAGAATCTCGAATCGATTCCGCGATGCCGGATCCCGCTCGAATACGCAATCGATGTCTTCGCGAATACGTCCCAGCATGTCCTTAGTCCCGTTCCCGCTGCGCATCATCCGCGGCATCGATCATATCACCCTCGCGGTCGGGCAGCCGCCGACGGGCATGCGCCGGCGAACCGGGCTCGGGCTCGGCCGCATTGCGCAGGATGCCGCGCAGGATATTCAACTCGATCCGCGTCGGCCGGGCGCGCAGGAAAAAGCGGCGCAACCGGCGCATCAGCTGTCTGGGGTTGGCCGGATCGAGGAACCCGATATCGATCAGGGTCGACTCCAGATGGGCATGGAAACGCTCCGTCTCGGCATGCAGGGGCATCTCTTCCCCCTCACCATCAACCGAATCGCCGCCGAACTGCCCGGCGATTGCAACACGCAGCTCGTAAGCCACGATCTGCACCGCCTGTGCCAGGTTGAGGGAGCCATAGAGCGAGCCTGTCGGGATGGTCAGCATGGCATGGCAACGGTCGAGCTCGGCATTCGTCAGACCGGAGCGTTCACGCCCGAACACGAACGCAACCGGCTCCGTGGGCGCGCGGCATGCTTCCTGCGCCGCCGCACGTGCATCGCGGTGCGGCCAGCCCAGGGTGCGCGGGCGCGCGCTGGTGCCGTAGACATGCACACAGTCCGCCACCGCTTCATCCAGGCTGGCGCAAACCTCGGCGTTCGCCAGCACGTCATCGGCACCGGCCGCAAGCGCGGTGGCATCGGCATGCGGAAACTGCTCCGGGCGCACCAGTACCAACCGCCCGAAGCCCATGGTTCGGATTGCCCGCGCCGCACTGCCGATATTGCCCGGGTGTGACGTCTCGACCAGCACGAATCGCGGCTCCGGGCCGCCTTCGTCATCGTCGCTTCTGCTACACTGCGCGCCCTGCATTGCCCGTTCTCCCGGAGTCGTCATCGATGAAGCCCATGCTCAACATCGCCGTGCGCGCCGCGCGCGCCGCCGGTGACGCAATCATGCGCCATTACGACCGCCTCGACGCAATCCAGGTCGAGAGCAAGCAGCGCAACGATTTCGTCAGCGAGGTCGATCGTGAAGCCGAGGCGCGCATCATCACCACGCTCAAACGCGCCTATCCCGAGCACGGCATCCTGGCCGAGGAATCGGGTACCCAGGCCGGCGACGGCCATGTCTGGATCATCGACCCGCTTGATGGCACGACCAACTTCCTGCACGGCTTCCCGCATTTCGCGGTCTCGATTGCCCTCGAATACGAGGGTCGTCTCGAACTCGGTGTCATCTATGACCCGATCCGCCAGGAGCTGTTCACAACCACCCGTGGCGGTGGCGCCGAACTCAACAACCGGCGCATCCGGGTCAGCCAGCGCCGCAGTCTCGAGGGCGCATTGCTCGGCACCGGGTTCCCCTACCGCGACGACCAGCCCGACGCGGACTACCTGGCGTTGCTGCAAACCTTCATGCGCGCAACGGCCGGCATACGGCGCCCCGGCTCGGCGGCGCTGGATCTCGCCTATCTTGCAGCGGGGCGGCTCGATGGATTCTGGGAACTGGGGTTGAGCCGGTGGGATATCGCCGCCGGCGCACTGCTCGTGCGCGAGGCCGGCGGCATTGTTCGCGACCTGCACGGCGGTGAGGATTACCTCACCACCGGCAATATTCTGGGCGCCAATCCGAAGGTCTTTCACGAGATGAATCAGATCGTCCAGCGTCAGCTCGGTCAGGGCAGCA
>CAZJGZ010000246.1:0-2517 GCA_964545695.1 uncultured Ectothiorhodospiraceae bacterium
GTTGCTGGTTGCTCTGCGCCATTTGCCCCACGTCGCACCGGGCGGAAGAGTCCGCATTGTCTGAGGCAGGCAATGTATGCGCAAACCCCAACAGGCCGCAAGCCGCGTCTTCACGCCCGGCGTCATCGGAGCCGAATCAGCCAGTGATCTTGCCCGGGTCGTGGCACCGTCGAGTCTGTGCGTCGGTCGCCGGGCAGGGCCGCCGGGACTGCCGCGAAGATGACGCAATCCGCGGGGGAGAACCTGCCGAGCGTGCCGTCGTCACGGGGCGTGGTCGCAGCCTGGTGATGTGTGGGTCGCTCGCTGACCGGGGCGCTTGTGGCGTGGAATTCGCCGTGCTAAAAATGGATACGAAAATCCAGTTACGCACGAATGCTGATGAGGCCGGTCGTCAGGGAGGAGTATGCGCACAGGTAATGGTGACAATGCAGGTCAGGGCTCGGCGGCATCCCGCGCGACAGCGGGGGGCATGAAGATCTGTATCTATGGCGCTGGTGCCATCGGCGGGTACCTCGCGGTGCGCCTGGTCGAGGCGGGTCACGAGGTCAGCGTCGTGGCGCGCGGGCGCCACCTGGACGCCGTGCGCCGCCGGGGCCTGACCCTCGTGACCGGCGGTGAGCGTCGGGTGACCAAGGTGCGAGCGACCGATGATCCCACCGAGCTGGGACCCCAGGACTACGTCATCACGACCCTGAAAACGCATGCCATGCCGGCGGTTGCCGACCAGCTGCCAGCGCTGTTTCATGAAAGTACGGCCGTGGTCACGGCCATGGAAGGGATTCCCTGGTGGTATTTCCATGGCCTGAAGAGTGAGTACGAGGACACCAGCCTCAATGCGGTCGATCCCGGTGCTGTGCTGTGGGACATGATCCGGCCCGAGCGCGCGATCGGGTGTGTGGTCTATCCCACCTGCATCGTGGTCGAGCCCGGCGTCATCGAGCACGTCGAGGGCGATCGATTCAGCCTGGGTGAGCCCGATGGTTCGCGCAGCGAGCGTGTGGAAGCCCTGGTCGACCTGTTGCGCGCTGGTGGACTGGAGGCATCCGTCAAGCCACGCATCCGCGACGAGATCTGGAGCAGGCTCTGGGACAGCGTCAGCCTCGACCCAATCAGTGGCCTGACGCGTGCGATGCTCGATCGCATCTGTGATGACGCCAATGTCCGCGCCGTGGCACGCGCAATGATGCTCGAGGCCCAGGCGATCGGCGAGGCCCTTGGCGTGCGTTGTGCCATTGATGTCGATCGTTGCCTCGCCGGTGCCGAAGCGGCCGGCGACCGCAAGCCTCCCATGCTCCGGGATCTCGAATGCGGCCGGCCAATGGAAATCGATGGCACGGTGACGGCAGTGCAGGAACTCGGCCGCATGACGGGCAGACCGACGCCGACCATCGATACCGTCCTTGGATTGATACGGCTTTGTGGTCGCGAAGCGGGCTGCTACAGCCCGCCCCCAACCCTTGGATCAGCGGTGGAACCGCAAGTCGCGAGACAGTAGCGTCCGAACTCGCCGATCGAGGCATTGTCCGGGGTCCGTGTTCCTCATTTCGCGGGTGCCCGGACCATTTTCGTGCACTATGCAACATGCTTGTACATGGGATCGCATGCTAATCTCGATGCTTGCAGGCGGTTGCTACGTCTCGGCCGGCTTCCGCCGGAAGTGGTCAACGGGAAAAGGATCACACTGATATGCCGACTCCACTTCAGCCCTTCGCCGATTCCCCGGCGACAACGGCCGAGCAAGAGGCCTACGAGTACATTCTGCAGCGCATCCGGCACGGAACCTACGGGCCGGGCGATCGACTCAAGCCGGAGGACATCGCTTCCGCCATCGACATGAGTCGCATGCCGGTACGCGAGGCCTTCCGTCGCCTCGCTACCGAGGGGCTGCTGGTGCTCCGCCCGAATCGCGGCGCGGTCGTTGTTACGCTGACCCTGGATGACATCAGGGAAGCCTTCGAGATCCGTGAGGTCCTTGAAGGCCTGGCCATGCGCACGGCGGTGGACCATTTCGACGCCAGGGCACACAACGACCTGGAACACTTGCTTGAGCAAATGGAATACGCCCGCAAGGCCGATACGGGGGCGTGGTTGGCCGCGCACCGCAGTTTCCACGAGTACCTGTGTGCGCTGAGCAAGCGGCAACGCTTGATGCGCCAGATCGGCAGCCTGCACACAGCGCTGGAGCCCTACCTGCGATTATGGCTCATCCATGCGGACCAGCCGCTTAGTGCAGACGTCCAGAACGAGCATCGTGAAATCGTCGAGGCCGTCGCCAGTGGCGATGCGGCGCGCGCGGAAACGACCATGCGGGCGCATATCCGGACGACGACCCCGGATCTCACTCACGTGCTGTAACAATCTGCGGCCGACCCATTTCCCGATACGAGCAACGTTGACGCGCATTACCTGCACGGACGCGTCAGCACCTGACGACACCTGCCATCGACCGGCCCGATCAAGCATCGGCGAGAGGCCGCGAACCGTGGTTGCACGGCTGGAGTAGCGCAACGTATGGCC
>CAZJGZ010000247.1:0-2486 GCA_964545695.1 uncultured Ectothiorhodospiraceae bacterium
GTGCTCACTGCCTATGAGCACCGCTGCTGCATTACGGGGCTGGCGGTTCCGAAGCTACTAGTCGCGAGTCATATCGTGCCGTGGCGCGAGGATCCCGGGAACCGTCTGAATCCCGCCAATGGGCTCTGTCTCTCCTCTCTCCATGATCGTGCATTCGATATCGGTTTGATCACGGTCCGCGAAGACTTCACCGTTGCTGTTTCGGAACAGATGCAGGACGACGCCGGCGAATTCTGGACACGTGCGATCAAGGCGTTCGACGGCCAGAAGATCGCGCTACCGGACAAGTTTCCGCCGAACGCCGAGTTTCTCGCTCGGCACCGGGCCGAGGTTTTCTTGCAGTAGGCTGCAACCCCAGTTCGTTGGAATGGCCCGCGTGACAGCTCGCGTGCCATTTGCCAGGATCGGAATACAAGATCCGACGGCATGGAGGCGAGCGCGTGAATATCGAACTAACCTACCTCTACCGCGATGCCGCTAACTACAAGAACTGGGGCACCGTGGTGTTCTCGAATACACAAGGCATGACCCTCAGCGATATTGAGTCCGCGGCCCGCAGGGGTTTGATCGATGGCGCGTGGTTTGTGGTGCAGAATGTCGGATTACCGGACTTACGTCCGGAGGATTGGGACGATGAGATCGATCACGACTGGCACGAGCTGCATTCGCTCGCGGAAACGGATGCCCAGGCCGACGATCCGCAAGGACGGGATATTGCGGAGTTCTTGCAGGCGTTGCAGGTGTCATCGCCTGCACCGCTTTCTTAAGCGGTTCGCCTTGGAACACGGGAGCAGCCAAGGGAAAAGGGGGAAAACGGGACAAGGAGTCGGAGTTATCTTTAGCGTCGAGCGCGGCATCCGACTTTTCGATGTGACTGGCTCGTACAACTCGTTTTTGCCAGCATTGCGGAAGTCCGCGATTTTGTCACCCAATGGCTTTAAACGTGCACAAAGGGACGACCGAACATTGCCTGGCTGGAATGATCCCAACGGTGAACGCTGCCAGGGCCGTTGGGAACTCACTTGGGGCGTCAATTAAACACGGGGAGATTGCCGGGGCATCTTAGCCTTCGACGAAGGGGACATTACGGCTTTGGGCTGATACGGGGCGTTTCGCGGGTTGATCGCAACCACTCGGAGGCGTGATACTGCGAGCAAGGCGGTTGAAATTCCTATCCTTCGGCGTTCCTCGCCCGGGCGGCCCCCACGCGTCGCGGATCGGGAGAGCGTCGATGCCGGATCATCCCATCACGCCAATGGATGGCGAAATCGAGCGTTTCGAGCGCAGGCGCCGTCGCGTCTACAGCGTCGCCTTGGTGCTGGTCATCGGCGTCGTCGCGGTCAGCTGGTTCGTCCACTCCCCGGACGACACCTATCGGCTGTGGAGCGCGCCGATCATGGTGGTCGTCCTCACCGTGCTGGCGGCACTGCTCTGGCGCGGCCGGATCGCCTTGACCCGTCTCGAACCCTTTCTGCTCATCGCCCTCGCGAGTCAGCCGCTTTCCCGTCAGGTCTGGCTGTTCCATTTCGCCGGCCCCGCCGACGAACAGTGGTTGCGCATGCTGGGCAACAACTACTGGGCTGTATCGGCGCTGCTCGTCTTCGTCTGCACGATCATGGAACGCCGACGCGGCAGCCTGGCCGGCGCCGGTATCGTTGTCGCCTGCGTGATCGTCGCCGCCATCGGGCTTGGCGCCGGGATCCTGCGTGGAACGTTCACCACTGACATCCTGCTCTACGTCATCGGCGGGCTCCTGTTCATGACCCTCTTCCTTGTGCTGATGAGTGGCGCGACGGTGATGCGAGACCAATGGCAGGGTGCAATGGCCCGCGCCGAGCAGTACTCGCAGTGGGCCATGACCGATCGCCTCACGGGGCTCGCGAACCGCCGTGCGGTGGACGAGTCGCTCGAGCTCAACTGCGCCACCGCCAAACGCCATGGGCGGACGTTCTCGGTCATCCTCGCGGACCTCGACGAGTTCAAGCACATCAACGACTCTGCTGGCCACGCCACCGGCGACGCTGTCCTCATCGCCGCCGCCGAGACCCTGCGCGGCGTCGTCCGCGACGCCGACATCCTTGCCCGCTGGGGCGGTGAAGAATTCGCCATCATCATTCCCGGGACCGATCTTGAGGGGGCCGGCCGCCTCGCTGAACGCTGCCGCGAAGCCATCGAGCGCGCCGACCTCGCCGGGTACCGGGTCACGATGACCTTCGGCGTGGCCCAGTACGCCCCCGGCGACGACATCCGATCTCTCATGGCCCGCGCGGACGCCAACCTCTATCGCGGCAAGGCCGCCAACCGGAACCGGGTCGAGACTCACCCCGACCCTGAGCGCGCTGGCGCCGCCGGTTGAAGGCGACGCCAGAGGCCCTGCAGGACGGGGGAGTTCTGGAGTTCTGGGGACAGTAACCATAACTCGAAACTGGAGCGCTGAATGTGCGCTGACACCATGGAATCCGGCCGAAGTCGGGCGCTATGGGTGC
>CAZJGZ010000248.1:0-2480 GCA_964545695.1 uncultured Ectothiorhodospiraceae bacterium
GTCGTAGCGAATCCGCGCAATCACTTCGCCATCGGTGACGTTCTCGTCCAGCCGCAAGGGCAGGGACAGCCGACTGCGACCCTCGGCCAGGCTTCCCGTCCAGCGCACGATGCGCTGGTCCGGGTAGCCGTCGAGCTCGACGCCGGCCGGCAGCTCGACCACGAACTCGACGTTGTCCCGCGCCTTGCGCGAGGTCACCGCCAGATGGATCTCCTGCGCCGTCCCGGGCGCCGCGTCGACGGCCTCGGCCATGAGCGGGGCGTCGGCATCCGTGTCGCGCTCCAGCATCGTCGCGGTCAGTAGACCGGCCGCGAATGCGATCACCACCATGGCCGCGGCAGCCAGCCAGCCTTGCCGCGGCCACGTTGACCGCTGCTGCTGGCGCACCACCACCGGCGGACTCGCCGGCATCGCATCGGGCAGGGGTAGATCGCCCAGGCTGGCGAGCATGCGCCGCATCTGGCGGTCGTACTGCCGGCAGGCGTCGTCGCTGTCCCGGCATGCCTGCATGCGGGCGGCGGTCGCCGCGTCCAGTCGCCCGGCGTGCCATTCGGTCCAGTGTTCGCGGAACTCGTCGCGTGTCATGGCGTTCAACCTGTGTCTCGCAGCATCCGGCCCGCGCTTAGCGCCGGTCGTGCGGTGTTGCCGATGCCCTTGTTGATACTCACGAACCGACGGCCGAATTCGTTCCATCCTGTGCCAGCAAGCGTGCCCGCAACTGGTTGCGGGCACGGTGCAGGCGGGATTTCAGCGTGCCCTCGGCCGTATCCAGGATCACCGCGAGCTCGGGCAGCGTGTAGCCCTCGACATCGTGGAGCAGCAGCACGCTGCGGTGATCCAGCGACAGGGTGTCGAGCGTGGCCTGCAGGCGCTCGCGTTCCAGCGCCCGGTCGAATTCCGCGTCGGGCGCGTCCGCGGGCGCGGTAACCGGCTCGATGACGTCATCGCCCGCGTACTCGACCGGATCGGCCTGCTGGCGCCGCCAGCGGTCGACGAAGCGCCGGTAGAGCACACGCCGCAGCCACGGGCCGGGATCGTCCAGCGCGAGCAGGCTGCCCGCGTCGGCGTACAGATGAGCGACGAGATCCTGCAACAGGTCCTCGGCATCGTCGCGATTGCCGGCAAGCCGCAGCGCCATGCGCCGCAGGCCCGGCAGATGGGGCTGGATCACGCGTTCGAAGGCCGTGCGACCGAACGCGAGTACGTTGCCGTTGTTGCGTTCGGATCGTTGCCGCATTTCGAGTACACGCAGACGGCTACGGAATCGTTCCATTATCCGCGTTCTCGGTCCCTGTTATCAGGCCGGCAGGGCAATAAGCGTCTCTTTTGGCAAAAGAGGAATGCGATATTGCCGTGTCGTATTCCAGTATTGGTTTTGTCACTGATGTTCTCAGTCATGGCAAACCGCTGCTGCTAGCCCCGCCGTTTGTTCAGCATGCCATGGTGGCGAGGCGTGTCATTGACGCTGGTGCGGGTGTTCCCGGTGAACCGGGATGGACGGCGGATGACTACGAACGCGAAATACGACGCTTGATCGATGAGGCCGGTTATACCGCGAACGCGGAGAAGCTGGCCGGAGAAATCGCGCGATGGCCCCGGGGAGAGGTCGTGGAGGAACGGATCGTGGCCGAGTGCGAGGCGCTTCTGGGTTGAACACGGAGGTGGTGGCACTCGGTGTGTAACCGCCATGCACACCACGAGCATCACATCGGCCTCCACGGGGATGATGGGCGGTGCCGGAACCCCCTCAGGATCCGCCGGATGATACCGGACCAATGCGGATCGGGCCTTTCGGCCGCGGCCGATGAGGGTTTGTTGGCACCTCGGCAACTTGGCATTTGTAGTTCCCCCCGCATGGGCGTATGTTCCCGTGAAACGGTCTCGTGAAACTGTCGCGGCTCGACGTATCCTGAGGGGGAAATCATGGAGTCTGGGGGAAATGACGCCGGTGATCCGCGCGGGGACCATCCGTGTCGTGGCCGGTACTGCCGGGGGGCTGTGCTGCTGTTCGCGGGGTTGTCGCTGCTGGCGCTGCCGCTGGTGTCGTCGGCCGACCTGCGCCCGGCGGATCTTGAGCGCCTGCTGGCCGAAGAGCGTTACGACGAGGCTTACGAGCTGGCGCTTGAGCACCGCGCCGAGCTTGAAGGCGAGCTCCAGTTCGATTTCCTCTATGGCCGCGCGGCGGTCAATGCGGGGCAACTGAGCGAGGGCATCTTCGCCCTGGAGCGAGTGGTGATGCGCCGCCCCGGCTTCGCCCAGGCCCGGCTGGAACTGGCGCGCGCCTACTATCTCAGCGGCGAGGACATCCGCGCCCGCCACCACTTCGATGCCGTACTCGCCCAGAACCCACCGGCCCCGGTGGTGGCCACCATCGAGCGCTTCCAGCAGCGCATGCAGGCGCGCGCCGATCGCTATGCGACGACGGTCACCGGTCATCTGGAGCTGGGCACGGGGTATGACTCCAACGTCAACAGCGCGAC
>CAZJGZ010000249.1:0-2431 GCA_964545695.1 uncultured Ectothiorhodospiraceae bacterium
ATCCACGGCGGCGTCGGCACGGGCAAGACGCACGTGTTCGACCTGTTCTACGACAGCCTGCCCTTCCGCGAGAAGCTGCGGCTGCACTTCCATCGCTTCATGTTCCTGGTGCACCAGCAGTTGCGCGAGGTGAATCATCTCGAATCGCCGCTGGAGCACGTTGCCGACCACTTCGCCGGCCGCGCCCGCGTGCTCTGCCTGGACGAGATGCACGTCAACGACATCACCGACGCGATGATCATGGGGGGGCTGCTGCGGGCGCTGTTCGACCGCGGCGTAACGCTGGTCACCACCTCCAATGTGCCGCCGTTCAACCTGTATCAGGATGGCCTGCAGCGTGAGCAGTTCCTGCCGGCGATCAATCTGCTGGAGGAGCACACGCGCAAGATCCAGCTCGATGGCGGCACGGACTGGCGCATGCGCGCCCTGGAGGGGGCCGACACCTGGCACGTGCCGCCCGATGAGGAAGGGGATGCCGCGCTGGCCGACACGTTCGAGCGCGTGATCACGCTCGGGCGCGAGAAGGATGCCCATATCCAGGTCAACGGGCGCCAGATCCCGGTCATTCGCTGGACGGACGGGGTTGCCTGGTTCGAGTTCTCGGCATTATGCGAAGACGCGCGCTCATCGGACGACTACCTGGAGATCGCGCGGTTTTTCCACACCGTGCTGGTGCGCGCGGTGCCGACCATGGATGACGACAGCAATAATGCCGCCCGGCGCTTCATCAACCTGGTCGATACGTTTTATGACCGCCACGTGCGCCTGTTCGCCTCCGCCGAGGCCACGCCGGACGCGCTCTACACCGGGCGCAAGCTCGCCTTCGAGTTCCAGCGTACCGCCAGCCGGCTGACCGAGATGCAGACGCTGGAATACGCCCACGGGGCGCATCGGGCGTAGGTTTGCCCAATTCAGACCTTTCCGCGGCACATGGATGTGCCGCCAGATCAACGACTGCAAGTCGTTGATCTGAAGGGCCATGGAAATCGCATTTTCATGGCCCGTGGCTGACCAAGGCCAGGATGGCCTTTGTTCAGCGGAACCCTATAAACGCGAAAACCCCGCCGGAGCGGGGTTTTCGAAGTCTGCTCGGTAGAACCGAATTCAGACGGGGCGCACGTTCGATGCGGCCAGGCCCTTGGGCGTGGTCTGGACGTCGAACTCGACCTGCTGGCCGTCGGACAGGCTCTTGAAGCCGTCGCCCTGAATGCCGGTGTGATGGACGAAAACGTCCTTGCTGCCGTCTTCAGGAGCGATGAAGCCGAAGCCCTTCGCGTCGTCAAACCACTTCACGGTACCAGTTGCCATGTTGTCATCTCCCGGATGATCGTATTACGAGTTGCTTGATGTTGCAGATCGAACTGAAGACCTTTCTCGGAAGTGACTGCCTTGCGGACTGACTACCGGACGGGACGTACGAGTTGCTCACTGCGGCTGCAACTATGGTACAGACGGGGCCCGGGCACAAGCGTTTTTTCGTCTGAAACCCTCGCGCCCCTTTTTTCAGCGGCGTTTTGCCCCATAATGCACGCCCCGCTCAACCCCGGCCGGACCCGGCAGTGACCATGATCGACAAGCTACGCAACATCGCCATTATCGCCCACGTGGACCACGGCAAGACCACCCTGGTGGACAAGCTCCTGCAGCAGTCCGGCACGCTGGACGCCCGTACCGTCCAGCCCGAGCGCATGATGGACTCGAACGATCTCGAGCGCGAGCGCGGGATCACCATTTTGTCCAAGAACACCGCCATCGACTGGCAGGACTACCGCATCAACATCGTCGACACCCCGGGCCACGCCGACTTCGGCGGCGAGGTCGAGCGCGTGCTGTCGATGGTCGATTCCGTGCTCCTGCTGGTCGACGCCGTCGACGGCCCCATGCCGCAGACGCGCTTCGTCACCGAGAAGGCCTTCGCGCTCGGCCTCAAGCCGATCGTGGTGGTCAACAAGATCGACCGCCCCGGGGCCCGCCCGGACTGGGTGATCAACGAGACCTTCGACCTGTTCGACAGCCTCGGCGCGACCGAGGAGCAGCTCGACTTCCCGGTGATCTACGCCTCGGCCCTGAACGGCTACGCCGGCTTCGAGGACACGGTCGCGGATGGCGACATGACGCCGCTGTTCCAGACCATCGTCGATCGCGTGGCCGCGCCCCCGGTCGACCCCGAGGGCCCGTTCCGGCTGCAGATCACCACCCTCGACTGGTCCAGCTATGTCGGCCAGATCGGTATCGGCCGGATCCAGCGCGGGCATATCGAAACCGGCACCGCGGTGAGCATTGTCGGCCGTGACGGCAAGACCCGCCGCGGCAAGATCCAGGGCATTCTCGGCTTCATCGGCCTGGACCGGGTCGATGTGGCTTCGTCGTCGGCCGGCCATATTGTGGGGGTCACCGGCATCGACGGCCTCGATATCTCCGACACCATCTG
>CAZJGZ010000250.1:0-2430 GCA_964545695.1 uncultured Ectothiorhodospiraceae bacterium
GACCGAAATTGCGGCCGCCATCGAGCTCTTCCGGATCCCAGTTCCAGGTCAGTTCCACCATCGGTGCTCGTTCATCCCGGGCGCGCTCGACGTCGGCGGGCGCGGCCAGGAAGATCAGGGTGAAACGTCCCTTCTCGACCTCGATGCGACTCATCTCGACGAGGCCCAACTTGGTGCAGAAGAAATCGAGCGCGGCATCGATGTCGCTGATGCGCAGCATGGTGTGCAGGTATTGCATGGCGGCTCCGGATGGATTCAGGTCGTGTCGTTTCTGCGGCCCAACAGTATCGGCAGGTAGCCGCCGGCGTAAATCGCGAAGGCAATGATCCAGGCACCGCCGCTGACGATGTACAGCGTTTGCGGATCGAACCACTCGGGATAGGCGCCGAACAGGCGCGGGATGGGCGCGACGGCGACGAGGGCGAATGCCGGCACCAGCCAGCCCGGTGCGCGGATTTCGCGGCCGGCGTGGCCGAGCGCGACGCGCGCCATCATGCCCAGGCCCAGGCAGCCGAGGCCGCCGAGGACGACGGCATGCAGGGCCGTCGACGCGGGCATCCAGTCCCAGGCCAGCGAGCCGCCACGCAGGAACAGGGCCAGGCCCAGCCACAGATAGCCGACATGCAGGATCCACAGCATCGGTTCGCGCAGCGTGCCCAGGGGCGACCAGTGCGCCAGGCGGGCAATCACGATGCAGCCGGCGAACCAGGCGAGGGCCGCGGCGAGGTGGTCGGGGAGCAGCCAGCCCCCGACGATGGCCGCGAGCACCAGCAGGGCGGTGCCGTCAGCCAGCCAGGGTGGATCCTCCACACGCAGATCAGGGAGGCGGCGGCCGGTAAAGAACGGGATGACACGGCCACCCATGATCACCATGAGCAGCAGCAGCAATTCCGTGCCGCCATACAGTACGCCGTAGCGCCAGTCCGGGAGCACCCCGAGGACGGCAAGTTGGTAGACGCCGGCGCCGGCGGCCAGCAGCGCGACAATGGGCAGGAAGCGATAGTTGCGCCGATTGCGCGTCAGCAGGAGCACGCGCGCCAGTGCGGCGACCAGGCCCCAGAGGACAATGCTGTCGGCGACCAGCACCAGCCACGGCTCGCCCCCGCCGAGATGGAGCACCCGGGCGCTCAGCCATGCGCTGGCGAGCGCGAGCAGCACTGCCGGCGACACCGTCGCCCGGCCCGTCCAGTTCGCGGCCGCGGTCAGGAGGAAGCCAGTCACGATGGCGCCGGCGAAGCCGAAGATCATCTCGTAGCCGTGCCAGGCGAAAGGATTGCCGCGCACGGGCAGGGCGCCTCCGGTCAGGAACAGGATCCAGAGCAGCATGTGGACCACGGCGTAAACGCTCGCGCCGAGGAAGAACAGGCGATAGGGACGGTGCAGGATCTCGTGCATGGCGGGTGCAAGTCGCGACATGGAAGCGGCGGTGGTCATGGTGGCTGAATCCCTCGGGTGGCGCGGTTGCCGGCACATTTGCATGGCATGATCGCACGCTCGCCGCCCATGCTCCCTTGATTCCTATCAAGCGCGCGCCATGACGTTGCTCGCGACCGTGCGCTCGCCGCGTCGCCTTGGGTAAATGATGCTTGCGCGGTACACTTTACGAGCCCGCATGCGCGGGCTTCCCCGTTTGCTACCGCTGGAACAATGCTCATGCGCGGACTGCGTACCGCCACCGTCCTCGACGTGCATCACTGGAGTGATCGCCTGTTCAGTTTCACCACGACGCGTGATGATGGTCTGCGCTTCGAGAGTGGCCAGTTCCTGATGATCGGCTTGCCGGAAACCAGCAAGCCGGTCATGCGCGCCTACTCGGTGGCGAGTGCCAAGTGGGAGGAGCGGCTCGAGTTCTTCAGCATCAAGGTTCCGGACGGTCGTCTGACCTCACGCCTGCAGCAGTTGCAGCCCGGTGATGACGTCCTGCTCAGCAGCAAGCCGACCGGCAGTCTGTTGATCCACGATGTGGAGCCGGGGCGCAACCTGTTCCTGCTGGCGACAGGAACCGGCCTGGCGCCCTATCTCTCGATCATCAAGGACCCGGAAACCTACGAGCGCTTCGAGCGGGTAATCGTGGCGCACGGCGTGCGCCGGGTGGCCGATCTCGCGTACCACGATTACATCCGCGACACGCTGCCGCGGCATGAACTGCTCGGCGAGCTCATCACCGAGCAGTTGCATTACTACCCATCGGTGACGCGCGAGCCGTTTCGGCGCGAGGGCCGTCTGACCGAGCACTTCGCCGCTGGCCGCATGACGGCGGAGCTCGGTCTGGAGCCGATCGATCCCGCCCGCGACCGGGCGATGCTGTGCGGCGGCGAGGAGATGCTGGCCGAGTTCCGGACGCTGCTGGATGCGCGCGGCTTTCGCGCCGCGCGTCACATCGGCGATCCGGGGCAGTACGTCTTCGAGCGGGCTTTTGTCGAACGTTGA
>CAZJGZ010000251.1:0-2408 GCA_964545695.1 uncultured Ectothiorhodospiraceae bacterium
TTCCGAAGGCATTCGTGGCTGAGATGATGCGCAGATCGCCTGCGGTGAACTGGCTTTGGACGTCGATCTTTTCCTCGGGCTTCAGGCCGGCATGGTAATACGCCGCGGCGAAGCCGCGCTCCTTGAGGAATCCCGCCACGCGTTCGGTCGCGGCTCGCGTGGAGCAGTAAACGATGGCGCCGGATGAGCCCTGCTTTGGCAGGGCGTCATCAAGCACCGCGACCAGGTCCCCGAGCTTCTTGCCCTTGTCGGTCGGAATGACCTCGAAGGAGAGGTTCTCGCGCACGGCCCCACCATCCATCAGTTCAAGTGACACGCCGAGCTTGTCGCGGAAATGGTCAAGCATCTCCCGGATCACCCCCGGCTTCGCGGTCGCGGTGAGGCAGATCAGGGGCGCCGGCGGCTGATCTGCGGAATATTCTTTGATAAAACGCGCGACGTAGCGGTAGTCGGGTCGGAAATCGTGTCCCCATTTTGAAATGCAGTGGGCCTCGTCGAGCACCCAGTAGCCCACCTCCCGCTGGGCCAGGACCGACCGCACCGAAGGACTGCGCAACTGCTCGGGCGAGATCAGCAGCAACGCGGCGGCCCCGAGGCGGACCTGTTCAAGGGCCTCGTGGCGCTCTGGCAGCGAGAGCATTCCGTTGACAGTGACCGCCGAACTGATCCCTTGGCGCTTCATCCCGTCGATCTGATCAGCCATCAGCGCGACCAGCGGCGAGATGACCACGGTGAGCGCCCCCGTCTTCTGGAACTGGGCCAGAGCGGGGATCTGGTAGCATAGCGACTTGCCCGTACCGGTTGGCAGGATGCCTAGAACCGGGGCCTTGGCCATGCCGGCGGATACGATTGCCTCCTGCAACGGGCGACCTGCCTTGTCGGCGGGCTTCGGACGAAAACCGTCGAAACCGAACCACCGACTGAGGAGGGCGGTCGGGTCGTTGTGAGTGCGGCACCAGGCACAACCCGGATCCATACAGGGCGTATCCCGGAGCCGTTGGACAAGTCGGTTTGCCCGAGGGAACTGGTGGCGAACCCATGGCGGCATTACCGAGTCACCACCCGCGACGGAAATCCAGGCCAAGGCGTAAGCCAAAGACCAGCCGTCCCGCACGGCCTCCGAAATCACCGCCTCGATCCGATGCGTGCAGGCCTCGCCCTGAAGCAACGCACGGATGGCGGCTTGCGCCTCCGACGCTGAGGGGCGGTCCGTCGCCCGGACATAGGAAAAGACCGCATCGAACCCGGCATGATGCGGGCCGTTCGCCGTCAGGTAGTGATACGCCCTCAAGATCGCGGGACCGCTTGCCTCGAGTTTCACGAACTCCTCGATCTGGTTCGCCAGAACCGTGAGGACCAGTTCCGCGTCGAGCTCGGGATCATTCAGGTGGCCGGCCGCTAGGCGTCCATCCTGATAGTGCTTGACCAGACGATGATACGGGTTTCGCGGAAAGGCGAGCGGGTTCAGCCAGAGCGTGTCGATCATCGGCTTCTTCAGAAGCCGCAGATCGCGCTTGGCTGCCTCGAGATGACGGGCATCAAAATGGATGACATTGTGCCCGAGAAGGAACGTGGCGTCGTCGGCGTATGCGTCAAGCGCACCGAGCCCTTGGCCCACATCACCGCGGCGATGAACGAAGGGATGATCCAATCCATGTCGAACTGCGGCAAAACTCTGAAGCCTGTTCGTCTTCGGATCAACCTCCAGATCGATCGAGACGCATCTGCTAAGCAGCGCGTCGATAGCCGATGATTGTGGCCGAACCCTGTTTTCCAACTGATCTCCTCGATACTCTCGCGCCCTGCGAAAACAGTAAGTCACAATCTGCCTGCCGATTCAAAGGCCAGAGATGTTCTTCTTATGGACCGCGGGCGAAGTGTCTCGGCGACAACCTGTGCCTTCACCTCACCGGCCAACGCTGATGCCCGGAATCGTATACCTCCACCCCGAGCGATCTGAGAAACGCATTCCGAGCTTGCCACAGGAACGCCTTCGCATCGTCAGCAACACCGTGGAAGGTGGAAGTATCCGCCTTGATGGCGTCGCTCTCCTGTCGATCCTTCTTGCCTGCAATTCGGCACACTTCCTGTCCGTGTTCAACCCGACTTGCTTCCCTATTCAGGAACGCATGCCCCTTTTTGAACTATGTCGCAAAGTATTGAAAGAAATCAGTGGCTTCAGGATTGTTCAAACATCGAACCCGGTGTGCTTATTCAAGATCGCTTGCCGAGGCACCACGATCGCCGCTGACTAGGCGGTTTTAGCACGGATTGAACCCTCAATCTGCTCTGCTGATGGCCACACTTTGCATTCGACAACGAGCTCGGGCGCGGGGGGGGTACCGGCGGCTCCTCAGGTCCGAGCATCGAGTATTCTTGCGGAAGCGCACGCTTGGACGCCGACGCCT
>CAZJGZ010000252.1:0-2375 GCA_964545695.1 uncultured Ectothiorhodospiraceae bacterium
CGGTTGCCAGCACCGCATCGAATGCCTCCATGACATGCCGCTCACCGTTCCTGACCCGCTCGAGGATGCGCGCATCCACCGGCTCGAAGATCGCGCGCGAGCGAACGGCGGCGCGGTTGAGGCGCGCCGTGATGCTGTCGCCGGGTTCGGGATCGACGCCGCGGGCGGCGAGGATCGCGTCGAGCGCTGCGATATGCGCGGTGTGCAGGCCGAGAAAGCGCTGCGCGATCGGCCGGAACTCCGTCTCGGCCGTGTCGAGCACCGCTTCGAACCCGGCGCGCGTATCGCGGCTGCGCCGGCGCAGTTCCGCGAGCGCAGCGGTGGCGCCGGTCCCGGACGGGCCGCGCTGGCCGAATGGTGGGCGGGGCATGGAGGCTCCTTCGGGGCTGGACTGTCCGCCGCGCAAACGCACGGCGCGGCGTCGATGCGGCGCCGACGCGCTCAGGGCGGCCCGCGCCCCTGCAGCGCGCGCGCGAGCAGCGCGACCACGAACAGCACGAGAAACAGCACGAACAGGATCTGCGCGATCCCGGCCGACGCGGAGGCGATGCCGCTGAAGCCGAAGAAGGCGGCGATAAGCGCGATGATGAAGAAGGTGACGGCCCATGAGAGCATGATGGAGATCCTTGGTCTGCCTGTGTCCTCAGGACCGAACGCGCCGCGCGCGCGGATGTTCCCGAGGTTCGTCGCGCCGTGGGATCAGCCCGCCGGATCCTCCCCGGCCCGGCGCGCGCCGCGAAAGCGCAGCGCGACACGGAAGGCCGGGCCGTCCGGCGTCTCGACCGGGCCCTGCTCGGCCTCGGTGTCGAGCTGGGCGCTGAAGGCGCGGATGAGGTGATGGCCGAGCCGTCCGTCGCCGTCCGCATCGGGCTGCGCAGCGGTCACACAGCTGTTGACGATCTCGAGCACGACATCGCCCTCCTGCGCCGTCAGCCGCACATCGATGCGCGCCGCGCCACCTTCGGGGTGCGCGACATATTTGAGCGCATTGATGAGCGCCTCCGTCGCCAGCAGCGACAGCGGCACCACCTGGTCGGGGTCGAGCGTGACCGGATCGAACCGGGTCTCGACCGCGATGTCGCTGTCGGGCAGAACGCTCATCGAGACGAGCTTGCCGACGATCCCCTCGAGCAGCTCGTCGGCGCGCAGCGCCGAGAGGCGATCGGACTGGTAGAGCCGCTCATGGATCGTTGCGAGCGTCATCACCCGCTCGTGAAGCCCGTGCAGCAGCGCGCGCGCCTCGGCGCTCCTGACCTGGCGCATCTGGATGCTGATGATCGAGGCGATGAGCTGCAGGTTGTTCTTGACGCGGTGATGCAGCTCACGCAGCAGCACCGTCTTCTCGCTCACCGACGCCTCGAGCTGCGCCTCGTCATGCGCGAGCACCTCGGCAACCTCGCGGAAGGTGGCGCTCAGCTCGCGGATCTCGTCGGGTGCGCGCTCGAGGACCTCGGGCGGATCGCGATGCGCGCCATGGGCAAAACGCCGCATCTGCGCGCCGAGCCGGCGCACATGACGGATCACGAGCCGGTGCGCGGCGAGGTAGGCCACGCCGAGGCTGACAAGCCAGACCAGCACCGCGAAGCCGAGCGTGCTCGATGCCGGTGGGCGATCGCGCGACGGCAGATCCTCGTCGGACCAGATGCCGAGCGCGTAGAGCCGCTCCTGGATCAGCGGCACCACCGTGTAGGTGCGCCCGTCGCCGCCGGCGCTGTTCAGGCGCAGCACGCTGCGCGCGCCGTCGGCGAAGGAGCCGAGATCGCGCCCGTCGGGGAGTTCGTCCGTGATGTCCTCGTCACCGGGGGCAGCGCCGATGACATCGCCGCCCGGGGTGAACAGGATGCTGTAGGTCGGTTCCCGTTCCTGTCCGAACTCGCGCACGAAATCCATCGCATAGAGTGGCAGCGCGAAGATCACGAACCCCGCGAGCCCGTCATCCTCCTTCACGGGGCTTGCGATCACCAGCGCGGAGCGGTCGGTGATCTCCCAGTCCGGGTCACGCTCGATCACCGGCTCGTCACGCTCGCGCACGCGCTCGAACAGCGCCGCGTCCGACAGATCCGCGTCGGTCTGTTCGGAGGCGCACAGCATCGCCCCTTCAGGATCGGTGAATCCCGCAAAGATGAACAGCCCTGCAGTCTCGACGAAATCCGCCAGCGCCTCGTCGCATTGCCCGGGATCGTCGCGCTTGTCGAGCGCCACGGACCCCAGCGCATCGGCGGAGCCGAAGGCGCTCTGGATCAGCGCGAGTTCGCCGGAGACCGACTCGAATGTCAGCCCCAGCAGCGCCGTCTCGGCGCTGCGCTTAGCCTCGCTTTCGGCTGTGTGACGTCAGGACCTGTGGGACAGATTTAGTGTTTTCGTAACGGAGGATT
>CAZJGZ010000253.1:0-2374 GCA_964545695.1 uncultured Ectothiorhodospiraceae bacterium
GATGACCCGACAGTGCGGCGGCTGGCACCGAAGCTGACCGCGTCGCTGGACCGGTCCATCGCGCTCTGCACGACATCGCGGAATGATGACACGGCGGTGAAGGGACGCCCGCACCGGCAGCGGTTCGCCCTTGCGCCGCTGGTGAACGAGGTCGCGAACACGCTCGGTCTCGACCGCGCGGAGATAAGCTGGATCAATAACGTCGCGACCGCCGTCGAGATCGACGCCGATCCGGACGATCTGTTCCGCACGCTCCTGAATCTGTGCGGAAACGCCATTCTGGCACTGGAGGGGCCGGACTTTCGATACAAGGAGATCCGTGTCGATGCCCGGCGCAGTGGGTCCGGCTGCACCATCGACGTGCGCGACACAGGCCTTGGCGTGCCGGAGGATGCGCTGAAGCATCTGTTCCTGTCGTCCCAGGGGTCCACCCGTCCGGACGGCTCCGGCTCCGGCCTCGGACTTGCGATCGCGGCCGATCTGGTCCGCGCCCATGGCGGTGACATCTGTCTCGTCCACGGCCTCGCCGAAGGCGCGTGCTTCCGCGTCACGATCCCCGACAGCCTCGCAGAGCCCGAGGCGGATGCGATGAGCGAAACGCGCACCGCGGTAGGGGCGAGATGACGGAGCGCGCGTGACGGGCACGGGTCTGAGGCCAGGTCCCGCGCCGCCCACCAGAGCCCGCCGGACCGAGAGCCAGTTCCCGCGTTTCCAGGTCAGCGGATGACCGACATCACCGGAATGGGCGTCCGGCGCGGCCGCGCCCGGCTGCACCACGTGGCGCATATCGACGCGCTGGTCGCGGACCTGCCGGTGCGCAGTTTTGTCGCCGCGGGCCAGCGCATCATCGCCGCCATGGCGCTGCCCCGCGGGCGCGTCGTCGAGGACCAGCTCGCCCGAGCGGGCGGCCAGCGCCTCCGGAACCGGAAAAGGTCAACTCCATGACGCAGAAAACGAAACTTGTGAACCTCGCGCTTCAGGGCGGCGGCGCGCATGGCGCCTTCACCTGGGGTGTTCTCGACCGCCTCCTAGAGGATGGACGCCTGCGCATCGCCGGGATCTCGGGCACGTCTGCGGGGGCGATGAACGCGGTGGCGCTGGCCGACGGCTTCACCCGTGAGGGCCCCGAGGGCGCACGCGCGGCGCTCGATCGCTTCTGGCGCGCAATGAGCGACGGCGCGAAGCACAGTCCCCTGAAACGCACACCCTATGACGTGCTGACGGGCAATTGGGGTCTGCAGAACAACCCCATGTACCACGCCATGGACGCGCTGTCGCGGATCGCCTCGCCCTATCAACTCAATCCGATGAACAGCAATCCGCTGCGCGACCTGGTCGAGAAGAGCATTGATTTCGAAACCGTGCGCAAATGCACCGCCTTCAAGCTCTACATCTCGGCCACCAATGTGGAAACCGGCAAGGTCAAAGTCTTCCCGCGCGAGGGGCTCACCGCCGACATGGTGATGGCCTCGGCCTGTCTGCCGCATCTCTACCAGGCGGTCGAGATCGACGGCATCCCCTACTGGGACGGCGGATACATGGGCAACCCGTCGCTGTTTCCGTTCCATGGCGAGACCGGCACCGACGACATCGTCGTGATCCAGGTCAACCCGATCGAGCGCAAGGGCGCGCCCAAGACCCCGATGGACATCCAGAACCGCATGAACGAGATCAGCTTCAACGGCAGTCTGCTCAAGGAGTTGCGCGCGATAGACTTCGTCGACCGGCTGATCCGCCAGGGCAAGCTCTCGGCCGACGATTACCGTCAGGTGCGCGTGCATGTCGTCGAGAACCAGGCGGAGCTCAAGCCGCTCGGTGCCTCCTCGAAAATGAACGTGGAATGGGACTTCCTGAGCATGCTGCGCGACATGGGCCGCGAGACCGCCACGCACTGGCTTGACGCGAGTTTCACCGATATCGGTGAACGCTCGACAGTAGATCTGCGCGCGATGTTCGAGGGGATCGGGGCCCGGCACCAGGGATAGCGGCAGAAAGAAATGGTGGTCACAGTTGACGAAGGGTGCTGTTTCGCCGCCCTCGAACGCTGCATGCGCCAAGACGCACTTCGCGCCGTCCTCCGGTCTCTGGGTTGCCATGGCGCACCTCTCTCAGCCGATCTTCGCACCCCAGAACGAGGTCTGATCAGCGGCGAAGTAGCCATCCGCGGCGCGGAAGTTGCCCTGCAACTCGACGGTGTCGCCGGCGGTGAGCGCGACCATGGTCTGCAGCCAGAGGGCCGTCGCCTCCGAGACATGCGCGCCGCTGATCTCGCCGCGTGAGCCGCGGATCTCGGTCGTGCCATTCAGGACGAGCCGGCCGCTCATCCGCGCCGACGTGCTGGCATTGACCTTGAAGAGCAGTGTGGCGCCGAAGA
>CAZJGZ010000254.1:0-2366 GCA_964545695.1 uncultured Ectothiorhodospiraceae bacterium
TGGCGGCGATGGCGAGGCTTCTGGTCTCGTAGCGCCGGGCGATGAGTTCGAAGAGCACGGAGCTTTCGGCCTGATCCTTCTGGGCATAGGTGATGTCGTCGAGGATGATCAGGTCGAACTTGTCGAGCTTGGCAATGGCGGCTTCGAGCGCGAGATCGCGTCGGGCGGCCTGGAGCCGCTGCACGATGTCTGTGGTGCTGGTGTAGAGGACGCGCTTGCCCGCCTCGACGAGGGCATGGCCTATGGCACAGAGGACGTGGGACTTTCCGGCGCCCGAGTTGCCGATGGCGATGAGGTTGGCGCCGGTCTCGACCCAATCACCTGCGGCCAGCGCCTCGATATGGGCTCGGGTCACGCCGGGCAGGGCCTTGAAGTCGAGGGTTGCGAGGGTCTTGCCGCCGGGCAGCTGGGACTGCTGCAGGTGGCGCTGGATACGCCGGGCGTCGCGTTCGGCCAGCTCGATCTCGGCGAGGGCGGCGAGAAATCGCGACGCTGGCCAACCCTCGGCGTCAGCGCGGTCGGCCAGCGCCTGCCAATGGCGATGGAAGCTGGGCAGGCGCAGTGCGGTGAGCATCACCGGCAGCGCGTGGACGTCGACGGGGCGCGGAGCTGTGGGGGCGGTCATGCGCGGCCCTCCAGCAGGGCGTCGAAGCTGGCCAGATCGGTGAGCGCGACGGGCGTGTCATCCGGGAGTGCGCGCCGGCGTGGTTCCAGCTTCTCTTTCAGGCCCCGGGCGTCGGGGAGCTCATCCCGAGCGAGGCTGTCGGCGATGAGGGAGGCCAGTTCCGCCTCGCAGCCTTCGTCATGGGCGAGCCCCAGCAGATCGACCATGCGGCGGCAGGCGGCGCGGCGCGGCAAGGCGGTCGACAGCGCAGCCCAGGCCTCGGCATATTCCGAGCGCGGGAACAGGCCGTCACGATAAACCGACCCGGCCAGCGCCTGCGGTTTGCGGCGCAGGGCGTGGATGACATGGTGATAGTTGACGCAATGAACGCGCAGGCCGTCATCGCGGCCGCGTCGGCGCGGGTGGGTGACGACATGGGTGGCGCCGAGGAAGGCCTCGATCCGGTCGTCGTAGACATGGACCCGAAGGCGTTTGCCGATCAATTGCGAGGGCGCGGAATAGAAGACCTGATGAACCAGGAAGCCCCCGGTCTTCGTGACCCGCGCGACCACCGCGGTGAAGTCGGTGGTGCGCCGGACGGGCAGCGGCTTGAGCGCGGCCATTTCGGAGCGCACCGCAGCCTCGCGGCGCCGGTTGCGGCGAGCCACAACCTCGTCGACGAAGCGGCGCCAGCTGGCAAGATCAGGAAAGTCGCGGGATCCGCGCAGGATCAGGGCCTGGTCGAGTGCGACCTTGAGGTGGTTGTTGTGGGCCTCGACCGAGCCGTTCTCATGCGCCTCGCCCGGATTGTTGCGGCTGGCCAGCATGCTGTAGTGGGCGCAGAAGTCGTTGTAGCGCCGGGTGATGTCGGCCGCGGCATCGGCATCGAGGTTGCGGTAAGCTGCGGAGAGGCTGTCGGTGCGGTGCTCGTGCGGCACGCCGCCGAGGGTCCAGAGCGCGTTCTGGAGGTTCTCGGCCAGCGCCGGGAAACTCTCTCCGCCCAGCACCACGGCGGCATGCTCCCAGCCGCTGTAGGCCAGCACCAAGTGGTAGAGCCGATGCGCCAGCGGCTGGCCGGCGATCGTCACGCCAAGGCCGCTGGCGTCGGTGAAGTCCGACAGCGCCATGCGCCCCGGCTCGGGCGTCTGGCGGAAGATCACGTCGCGCTCCGGTCCGTGCAGGGCGCGCCAGTCGCGGACCCGGCGCTCCAGCGTCCGGCGTATCCGGTCGTCCGGGAATGCCTCAGGGTCGGTCAACTGCAGGTGCCGCAGCAGGGTCACGGCCTGCACGGCCGGATCGCGCTTCAGGATCGGCACGAGGATCGGCTCCCAGACTGCCTCCAATGGATCGGGCACGGTGCGTCCCCGGACAGGCTTGCGCTCGGAGGGGAGCCGAAGATCGGCATTGAGGCGGCGGGCGGTGCGTTCGCTGAAGCCCGCCCGGGCGGCGGCGGCACGCTGGCTGTGATGAAGACGGTCGGTCATGTAGACTCTCGCTTGCTGGTCGGTGACGGGTTTGCCCGGCACGGTCGGATCTCCGTTTGGTTGCAGAGATCCCGACCCTACCGGCCCGCAGCGACCAGCACCCACTCCCCTGAAGAGAGCCGCGCCGGTGGCCCCAGCCTACGGTCGGGCTACGCCCTCCCTTCGGCTGGGGCCACCGGCCAACTTGGCTGACGCCAGCGGACAAGTTGGTTGTCGCCCATCAGTCGCCACCACGGCCATCGGATGAATCCCGGTATGACGATCGTGCCTGCCCCTTA
>CAZJGZ010000255.1:0-2364 GCA_964545695.1 uncultured Ectothiorhodospiraceae bacterium
GGTGTCGACCGTGTCGCCATGCTCGTCGATCACCCGGAAGCGCATGTGCAGATGGGGTTCGAGCTGCCCGGGCTGCCAGGCGTCAGTGGGTGGGGCGTCACCCGTCATGCGCTGCAGCTCGGCGGCGATGGCCGCGGTCAACGGCTGATCGTCGGGCGTCAGGCGCTGGACGAGGGCGCGGGCGAAGTCGGGTGCGGGCACGAAGCGGCGGCGCCAGGTTTTCGGCAGGCTGCGGATCAGCGCTTCGATCTTCGCTTCGCGCAGCCCCGGCACCAGCCACTCGCAGCGCCCCGGCGGGATCTGACGGATGGCCGCGAGGGGCACGGTCAGCGTGACGCCGTCGGCCTCGTGGCCGGGCTCGAAGTGATAGTGCAGCGGCAGGCGCAGACCGTCGAAATCGAGGTGGTCGGGATAAGCACCGGTGGTGACTTCGTCGGCCGGTCGCTGCAGCAGGTCGTCGCGCGCGAGGTAGAGGGCATCGCGCTGCTCGCGGGTCAGCTGGCCGTACCAGCGATCAAACGTCGGACCGTCATGGACGCCGGCCGGGATGCGCTCGTCATAGAAGGCTTCCAGTGCTTCCGGCTCGACCACGATATCGCGCCGTCGGGCGCGGTCCTCCAGGTCGGCGACCTCGGCCAGCAGCGCGCGGTTGTGTTCGAGGAAGCCGGCGTTGCGCGCGAACTCGCCCTCGACGAGCGCTTCGCGGATGAACAGGCGGCGGCTTTCCCTTGGGTCGATGGGGCCGTAGTTCACCCGCTTGCGGGGATTGATCACCAGCCCGTAGAGCGTGCTCTGCTCATCGGCGGCGACACGCTCGGCCTTCTTCTGCCAGCGCGGGTTGCTGTAACTGCGGCGCAGCAGGTGCGCGGCCAGGCGCTCGATCCAGTCACGATCGACGGCGGCGACGGTGCGCGCGAACACCCGGGAGGTCTCGCTGATCTCGGCGGCAACCAGCCATTTCGGGCGGGTCTTCACGACACCGGAGCCGGGGAAGATGTAGACCGTGCGGTTGCGCGTCGCCTCATACTCGCCATTGCCTTCATGGCGGGCGACGTTGGCCAGCAGGCCTGCAAGGATGGCGCGGTGGATGCCGTCGGCACGGGCAGTGTGCGTGCCATCCTCCGTAGTTGTCGCGGCTTCCTGCTCGCCGGTCTGATCGCCGCCGGCGAGCCCCAGTTCCTCGGCCTGACCGCGCAGCTGGCCGTGGAGATCGACCCATTCGCGCATGCGCACATAGGACAGGAAGTGCTCGCGCGCGACCTTGCGTAGCTGGTTCTGCGAGAGCTCCTTCTGGCGGGCGCGCCAGAATGTCCACAGATTCAGCAGCGACAGGAAATCGGAGCGCTGATCCCGGAATGCTGCGTGGGCGTTATCGGCTGCCTGTTTTGCGGCTGCCGGGCGCTCGCGCGGGTCCTGGATGGTCAGCGCGGCGGTGAGCACGAGCAGGGCGTCGAGCACGCCTTCGTCACGGCCGGCGAGCAGCATGCGCGCGAGGCGCGGATCCACGGCCAGCCGTGCCAGCGTTTCGCCCTGGCGCGTGAGCTTGCGCTGGTCGTCGACCGCGCCGAGTTCGAACAACGTGGTGTACCCGTCGTTGACGAGGCGGCGCTCGGGCGGATCGATGAAGGGGAAGCGGTCAACCGCGCCGAGATCCAGCGAGGCCATCTGCAGGACGACCGAGGCGAGGTTCGTGCGCAGGACCTCGGGGTCGGTGAAACGCGGGCGGGCGCCGTAGTCCTCCTCGCTGTAGAGGCGGATGCAGATGCCGGGCCCGATGCGCCCGCAGCGCCCGGCGCGCTGGTCAGCCGATGCCTGCGAGATCTTCTCCACCGGCAGGCGCTGGACCTTGGAGCGCACGCTGTAGCGCGAGATGCGCGCCTCCCCCGGATCGATGACGAAACGGATGCCGGGCACGGTCAGCGAGGTCTCGGCGACATTGGTGGCGAGTACGATGCGGCGCTTGCCGCCG
The DNA here is from genome assembly GCA_964545695.1 of uncultured Ectothiorhodospiraceae bacterium. GTDB lineage: Bacteria > Pseudomonadota > Gammaproteobacteria > XJ16 > Halofilaceae > Halofilum. The sequence continues at coordinate 1,970 of CAZJGZ010000255.1, forward strand.
GTGCGGAACACGCGCTGCTGTTCGCCTGCCGACAGCCGGCCGTAGAGCGGGAGGATCTCGGTGTCGTGCAGGCCGGCATTGCCCAGCGCCTCGGCTGCATCGCGGATGGCGCGCTCGCCGGGCAGGAATACGAGGATGTCGCCCGGACCTTCGGCGATGCACTCGTCGACGGCGTCGACGATGGCGGTCTCGCGGTCGCGTTCGTGGTCATCGTCGCTGGCGTCCGCCAGTGGCCGATAGCGCACGTCCACCGGGTAGGTGCGCCCCTCGACGTTGATGATCGGCGCATCATTGAAGTGGCGGCTGAAGCGCTCCGGGTCGATGGTCGCCGAGGTGATGATCAGGCGCAGGTCGTCGCGGCGCCGGAGCAGCCGCTTGAGGTAGCCGAGCAGGAA
>CAZJGZ010000256.1:0-2342 GCA_964545695.1 uncultured Ectothiorhodospiraceae bacterium
GGGTCGGGTTTGACCATGAAGGCTTCGCCGACCAGGAAGGCGTGGACGCCGGCGTTACGCATGCGCGCGACGTCGTCGCGGGTGTGAATACCGCTTTCGGTGACGAGCAAAACATTGTCCGCCACCTGCCCGCGCAGGCGCAGCGTAGTATCGATATCGGTCTCGAAGGTACGCAGATCGCGGTTGTTGATGCCAATCAGGTCGCAGCCCGTGGCGACGGCCCGCGCAAGCTCATCGCCGTCATGCGCCTCGATGAGCACGTCCATGCCGAGATGGATGGCGAGGTCATGCAGCTCGCGCATCGCAGCATCGCCCAGCGCGGCCGCGATCAGGAGCACACAGTCCGCGCCCATCGCTCGCGCCTCATACACCTGGTACGGATCGATGAGGAAATCCTTGCGGATCACGGGCAGGCCGCTGGCGGCACGTGCGGCCTGCAGATGCTCGGTAGCGCCCTGGAAGAAGTCGCGATCGGTGAGCACGGACAAGCAGGCCGCGCCACCCTTGGCGTAACTGGCACCGATCGCCGCCGGGTCGAAGTCGGCGCGCAACACCCCCTTGCTGGGTGAGGCCTTCTTGACCTCGGCGATGACGGCGGCGTCACCCCGGTCGATGCGGGTCGCCAGCGCCTGGCGAAAGCCACGCGGTGCATCGGCCTGCGCCGCGCGTTCGGCCACATCACGCAATGGTTCACGCTCGGCGGCCGCGGTGATTTCCTCCACCTTGCGCTGGAGGATCCGCCGCAGGATGTCAGGCGTATCGGTTGACCCTTCAGTTGCCATGGCTCACCCGCTTGAGTTCGTCGAGATGGCGCTGGGCCGCGCCCTCGCGCATCGCTGCCTGCGCGCGTTGGACACCATCGGTGAGGCTGTCGGCAATGCCGGCAACATGGATGGCTGCGCCCGCGTTCAACGCTACGATGTCGCTGGCCGGGCCCGGCTCGCCAGCCAGTGCGGATCGGATCATGTCCAGACTGGCCTCGACGCTATCCACCCGAATGGCGTCCAGATCGGCACGCTGCATGCCGAAATCCTCGGGCTGGATGGTGTAGCTCTCGATCTTGCCATCACGGTATTCGGCCACATGCGTCTCCGCACCGATACTGATCTCATCGAGACCGTCGGCGGCATGGACAACCATGACATGGCGACTGCCGAGCTCACCGAGCACGCGGGCAATATGTTCCACCCAGTCGTCGGCGAACACGCCGATCACCTGGTTCGGCGCACCCGCGGGATTGGTCAGCGGACCGAGTACATTGAAGATAGTGCGTACCGCCATCTCCTTGCGCGGACCGATGGCGTACTTCATCGCCTTGTGGTGCGCCGGGGCGAACAGGAAGCCGATACCGGCCTGTTCGATGCAGGTACCCACCTGCTCTGCGGTCAGATCGAGATTCACGCCGGCGGCTTCGAGAACGTCGGCACTGCCCGACGAGCTCGATACCGACCGGTTGCCGTGCTTGGCGACGTGCGCGCCTGCGCCAGCGGCGACCAATGCGGAAGCGGTCGAGATATTGAAGGTCCCCGAGGCATCGCCGCCGGTACCGCAGGTATCGACGAGGTGATCGACGTCGACATCGACGCGCGTCGACAGCTCGCGCATCACGGTCGCCGCACCGACCACCTCATCAACGGTCTCGCCCTTCATGCGCAAACCGATCAACAGGCCGCCGATCTGGGCGTCGGTGGCCTCACCCGTCATCACCTGGCGCATGACGTCGATCATCTCGTCACTGGTCAGGTCGCGCCCTTCGGTGACGGCGCGAATGGCTTGCTGGATATTCATGCCGGCTCTCCTTGGTCTTTGGTAGCTCCGGTGAGGAAATTGCGCAGCAGATCGTGGCCGTGCGCGGTGAGGATCGATTCGGGATGGAACTGCACGCCCTCGACCGCCAGCTCGCGGTGGCGCAGGCCCATGATCTCATCGAGATTGCCGGCATCGTCCTCGGTCCATGCAGTCATCTCGAGACAGTCCGGCACACTGTCGCGGGCCACAACCAGCGAGTGATACCGCGTCGCCTCGAACGGGTTGGGCAGGCCGGCGAACACGCCCTGGCCACGGTGATGAATCAGCGAGGTCTTGCCGTGCATGATCGAATTGGCGTGCACGACGCGCCCGCCGTAGGCCTGGCCGATACTCTGGTGCCCGAGGCAGACACCGAGAATCGGGATGCGCCCGGCGAAGTGGCGCACGGATTCGACCGAGATCCCGGCTTCATCGGGCGTGCACGGCCCGGGCGACAGCATCAAGTGCGAAGCCCCGAGCGCCTCGACGCCGGCGATGTCGATCTCGTCATTGCGATACACCCGCACGTCACAATCCAGCTCGCCCAGATACTG
>CAZJGZ010000257.1:0-2310 GCA_964545695.1 uncultured Ectothiorhodospiraceae bacterium
GTTCCCCGCCTCGCGTGCGAAACAGCCGGACGGCGTGGCGTTCGGCATCGATACCGGGCACGACCAGCGGAAGTATCTCCGCCGACCAGCCGGCTGGCAATTCCTCGGCTTCGGCCCACGGATCCCGGCCCTTGGCCGCCAGCAGGACACCGCCGGGCCGCGCCAGGCGGCCCGCAGTGGTGACGAACTCGGCCAGCGTGCCGAATGCGCGCGCGGTGAGCGTGTCGAAACCGCCGCCCGCCGGTACGTCCTCGGCGCGGCTGCGCTCCACGATAACATTGCCGGCGCCCAGGGTGCGGACGACATGATCGAGAAAGAGCGCGCGCTTGGCACGCGGCTCGATCAGGACAACCTCCAGGTCCGGGCGCAACAGGGCCAGCGGCATGCCCGGCAAACCCCCGCCCGAGCCGACATCGGCGAGGCGTTCGCCGCGCACCAGGGGTGCGAGGGCGAGGCTGTCGAGCAAATGCACGGCGACCATGCGCTCGGGATCCTTGACCCCGGACAGGTTGTGCACCTGATTCCACCGGGCGAGTTCGTCGCGGTAAGCCAGCAGGCGTTGGCACAGCTCGGCGTCGTCCGGCAGACCGAGCACGCGCAGGCCTGCTGCAAGGCCCGCGTCACTCATGCGCTGCGGGCAAGGTCCTGGCGCCGCAGATGAACCAGCAACAGCGAGACCGCGGCCGGTGTGATCCCGGACAGCCGTGCGGCCTGACCGATGGTCGCCGGTCGGTGCGTGGCCAGCTTTTCCCGCGCTTCCGCTGACAATCCCGCAACCAGTGAGTAGTCGATGTCGCCGGGGAGCGCCTGGTCTTCCCGTGCCCGGTCGCGTTCGACCTGAGCCTGCTGTTGATCGACATAGCCCGCATACTTCGCCTGGATCTGGACCTGTTCGGCGACGTCCGCCTGCTCCACCCCGGGCCCGAGGCCCGTCGCGGCCACCAGCCGCGCATAGTCGACTTCCGGACGCCGCAACAGCTCGGCAGCGGGTTCCACCCGACGGATGTGGATGCCACAGGTGGATTCGAGATCAGCGGCGGCGGCGTCACCCGGCCGGATGCTGATGGCGGCGAGACGGTCCTGCTCGGCTTCGATCTGTGCCCGGCGCGCGGAGAACGCGGCCCAGCGTTCGTCGTCGACCAGGCCCAGCTCCCGCCCCTTTGGCGTCAGGCGCAGATCGGCGTTGTCCTCGCGCAGTTGCAGACGGTACTCCGCACGACTGGTGAACATGCGGTAGGGCTCGCGTGTACCGCGCGTCACCAGATCGTCGATGAGGACACCGATGTACGCTTCATCGCGCCTGGGCTGCCAGGGCGTCGCACCGGCCGCGCCGCGCGCGGCGTTGACACCGGCGACCAGGCCCTGCGCTGCGGCCTCCTCGTAGCCGGTGGTGCCGTTGATTTGACCGGCGAGGTAGAGCCCGCGGAGTAGCTGCGTCTCAAGGGATGGCTGCAATCCGCGCGGGTCGAGGTAGTCGTACTCGATGGCATAGCCGGGCCGGGTGATGTGCGCCGCGCCGAATCCCGGGATCGAACGCACGAAGGCAAGCTGGACATCGAACGGCATGCTGGTGGAGATGCCGTTGGGGTAGAGCTCGGGGGTTTCCAGTCCTTCGGGTTCGATGAAGATCTGGTGGTGATCGCGGTCGGCGAAACGCACGACCTTGTCCTCGATCGACGGACAGTAGCGCGGCCCTTCGCCCTCGATATCGCCGCCGAACATCGGCGAACGATGCAGCGCATCGCGGATGATGGCGTGGGTCTCGGGGCCGGTATGGGTGATGTGACAGACCGTCTGTCGGGGGTGATCGGCGGTACTGCCGAGGAACGAGAACACCGGTCGCGGGTCATCGCCCGGCTGGGTGTCGAGACCGGTGAAGTCGACCGTTCGGCCGTCGATGCGCGGCGGTGTCCCCGTCTTCAGACGGCCGACGGCAAACGGCAGTTCACGCAGCCGCGCAGCCAGACCGGTGGCCGGCGGGTCACCGGCGCGGCCACCCCCGTAACTCGACTCGCCGATGTGGATGCGGCCACCAAGGAACGTGCCGGTGGTCAGCACCACCGCCGTGGCGTGGAAGCGCAGCCCCATCTGGGTCACCACGCCGGACACCCGGTCACCATCGACAATGAGATCATCCACGCCCTGCTGGAACAGCGTCAGTCCGGGCTGGGATTCGAGCTGACGCCGGATCGCCTGGCGATAGAGATTGCGATCGGCCTGACCGCGGGTGGCGCGCACCGCCGGCCCCTTGCGCCGATTGAGCGTGCGCAGATGGATGGCCGCGGCGTCCGCCGCACGTGCCATGGCGCC
>CAZJGZ010000258.1:0-2301 GCA_964545695.1 uncultured Ectothiorhodospiraceae bacterium
CCGGGTATCTCGGGGCCCGGAACGGGATGCCGCGGCATGACTGGATGGAACGGATGACCGACGATCCACTGCTGTCACTTCGCCAATACCATCCCGTTGTCATCGAAGGGATGGGCAGCTATGACCCGAGAGATCCCGACCTGGTGGCAGCGCGGGTCGCGGAATGCCTTGCATCGCACTGGCGCCGGTCGCCCGTCGACAAGCCGAAGCTGATCGTGACGCAGGGCGACCCCCTTGAAGCGCGCGGGATATCGGCGATTACCCCGCGCGTGGCTGCTGCCTTCGACCTGTCCCGCGCGCTCGTCTGCCTCGATGAGGAGATCGCCGACTACCATGCGCCCAATGCCGACCGGGACAATGTGATCCTCGAATTGCGCTATTCGCAAATGGTCGAGGTGCTGCACGAGAGCCGGCCCGGCGCAGTGGACCGGCTCACCCATGCGGTTGATGGCTACCTGGAGGAGAAGAATCGCCGACGCCGGGCAATCGGCAAGCCGCCCTTGAAGGCGTACTTCCGTCATTTCGCCATGTTGCAGGAGGTCACCAAGGCCGCCTGCCGTCAGTGCTGCGACGGGATTACCGTGGCGCACACCACGAGCGAGATCAGTGACTTCTCGGTGACGAGTTTCTACCAGGCCGGGCTCGACCTCGGCCTGGTGCGTCGTGACGAGGTCGTGCCCTACGACGAGCGTGGTGCAGGACGCGCTCGGTAGCGGATCGCGCGGCAATTCACCGCTGCCGATGGCTCGGATCGGGCCAGGGCCAAGGCCAGGGCCAAGGCGGCCTGGTTGATTGAGGCATCGAGTGCGGTGATACTGTGACAGAGAGGTATTGTCGAGTAAATATACAGCGGTGTTCCATGCGTGGGCGTTCTCTCGGCCCCAACCTGCGCCGTGCGAGAGGTGTAATGCGATGACCGATGTGCCCAGTGGTATTGCCGTCGACGTCCACAAGCTGCGCCCCGGGATGTACGTCGTCAGACCGGATCGGCCCTGGGTCGAGTTACCATTCCTCTTCCAGGGGTTCCGGATCGACAGCGACGAAGAGATCCGGGTATTTCGCGAGTACTGCAAGACCGTCTACGTCGACCCGGAGCGGTCATCCCACGAGCCCCCTTCGCCCGGGAAGCCGTCAGGCGCGCCAACGGACCGGGAAAAGCCGTCCCCCGCCGCAGAGAGCACGGCCACCTCCGCGCGCAAACCACCGCAAGGCAGAAAACGACCCAGGCCGCCGGAAGCGCTCGATGACCCGCAGCGGCGCTATCCGGATGTGGAAAAGTTCGCCCGCGAGATCGAAGTGGCGAGCAAAACGCGAAACGATGCACGCAGCTACCTTGATGACGTGTTCAGCAACGCCAGTAAGGGCATGGGCATCAATGTTTCCGGTGCGCGCTCGACGATCGCGGATCTGATGGCGCGGGTGACCGAGAATCCGACCGCTTCGCTCTGGCTGACCACGCTCAACGACCGCGATGACTTCACGACTTCGCATTCGATCAATACCTGCGTGCTCGTGCTCATGTTCTGCGTGCGGACCAGGCTCGATTCCAGAAAACTCGAAGCCATCGGTATGGGCAGTCTGTTGCACGATGTCGGCAAGAGCATCCTGCCCAGGGAACTCCTCAACCGGGCCGGCCCATTGACGGACCATGAATGGGAGCGGATGAAGCAGCACCCCAGGGTGGGCTACGGGATGCTCGGTGATGCGGGCAACGTATCACGTGGCTCGCTGGACATCGTGCGCATGCACCATGAGCGCTTTGATGGCAATGGCTATCCCGCTGGCCTGATGGGTAGCGACCTGCCGAATTACATTCTGTTACCGGCACTCGCCAACCGCTATCAGGCGATGATCAGCCCGCGTCCCTATCGACCGGCGATGGCGCCGGATCGCGTCCTTCAGGAGTTCTACAATGACGCGGACTCGTGGTACGGACACAAGGTCGTCCGCGCCTTCATGCGCGGCGTCGGTATCTACCCGGTCGGCAGTCTGGTGGAACTCGACAACGGTGCGCTCGCCGTTATTGTGAGTTCGCGGCCGAACACCCGCGTGCGCCCGGCGGTACAATTGGTCCGCACCCCCGATGGGGAGCCCTACGACAAGCTCGTGTTGATCAATCTGGCCGCCGAAGAAGAACGCCAGCAAAGCGGCCGGGAGCATGCCCCCGCACGCATGATCCGGCGCGTACGCACACCGGCGGAAACCGGTATCGATCCGGGCGCGGTGATCGCCCAATCGTTCGGCATCCAGGCCCGTTGACACGACCCCACAGCCGCTGGGCTTGCCCGCCGTTGTGTCGGG
>CAZJGZ010000259.1:0-2300 GCA_964545695.1 uncultured Ectothiorhodospiraceae bacterium
GATATATTGTTGCGGTGTTGGTACATCCAGCGCGTTATTGCCTCGCGCAAAGACGCGACGCCCGCGAAGATGTTGTTTCATTGTGTGCTTTGCGCCTTCGCGAGAGGTCCGTGGCGCTGGGGCCGGGTTGCGCGTTACGAATCGGGGCCGGCGGTATAGCCGTCGTGGAGCGCGGTGAGGTGATCGCGGACGTGGTCGGCGATGCCGACGAAGGCGGTCTGGGGGGCGCCGGGTTCGCTGCCGGTGAGGGCGAAGGTGCTGGTGGATGCGGGGACGTTGGCGTCGGTCGCGACCTTGCCCTGATCGGGATCGACACCGAGATGGGTCCACAATCGCTGCGCGGTGGCGCCGGGTGTGCGCACGACGTCTTCGTAGTCGACGGTAAGCGCCCGACCTGCCGGCAGGACGGCCTGCCAGTGCGCCATGATCTGCTCGGTGGCGCGGATTTCCTGGCCGAGGGCGTACAGGTCGCTGGCGTACATCAGGCCCGCGCTGGCGAACTCCTTGCCGTAACAGGCCAGGCCCAGGTCGGCGGGGTCGCGCCGGCAGAAGATGAAGCGCGCGCGCGGGAACAGGCGATGGATGACGCCGACGAAGGGCAGGTAGAAGGGCAGGGTCTGGGTCAGGCGCCGCGCGGCCGGGTCAAAGCGCGCGATGCCCGCCAGGTAATCCTGCCGCAGCTGTTCGAGCTTGTCCGTGTCGAATCCGGCCAGTGCGGCTTTTACGCCGTCGGGTTCCGGCAGTTCCACCAGCCAGTCGTCGAGCAGACGGTGGATCAGCACCATCAGTGAACGGTCCTCGTCGGTGCGGGCGACGTGGGGATGGTGGCCGAGCATGCTCTCGATCAGGGTCTTGCCCGAGCGCGGCATACCCAGGATGAATACGGGACGCTCATCGCCGGCGGCAGGGGATGTGTCCGGCGTCGGGGCGTGCGGAATTGTGTCGGCGAGCAGCGCGGGTCCGAACTGCGCGCACGGCCCGGTGGCCATGGGCTGGCGCTGGCGCGCGAAATGCGTGGCCATCAGCCGGTTGGCCTCGTGATAACAGGCCATGGCTGCCTCGGTGTCGCCGTGGTCCCAGTAGGCCTTGGCCAGCAGGTGGCCGGCCCTGGCGCGTGCCTGCTCGAGGTCCGCGTCGCGGCTGCCCTCGTAGAGGGCCTGCAGCCGTTGCACCTCGGGATCATCCGGCGCGGCCGGGGTGATCAAGAGCCATGACGCCATGGCACTGATCCGGTTCGGGTCCTGCCGCAGCGCCTCCCGGTAGGCGCTCCGGGCGCCGTCGAGATCACCCTGGCGTTCGCGGACGCGGCCGAGGTTGTGGCTGTAACTCGGGTCGGCCCGCCAGTCGGGGGTATCGAGGGCGGTGAGTACGGCCTCGGCATCGGCTGTGCGGCGCTCGCGCAGCAGCAGTTCCAGCAGTTGCTGGAGCCGGGGCGGATCGAGGGCACCGGCGTTGACCAGCTGCTGCAGGCGGTCGATGGCGGCCGCGGGGTGGCCGGTCTTGTCCAGCGCTGTGGCCAGGTTGCCGGCCAGTTGCGGATGCCGGGGGTGGCGCGAACAGGCCTGCGCAAGCACTTCGCATGCCGCGGGCGTGCGCCCCGCCGCGATCAGATTGCCGCCCAGGGCGGCGAGCAGTTCCGGATGGTTGGGTGTCCGCGTCAGGCCCGCGCGCGCCAGCGCTTCCGCGCGGTCGTAGTGGCCGAGCCGATTGGCGTTGGCGATGGCATTCAGGCGAAACGGCAGCTGGTCGGGGGCAAGCTCGACGGCGCGGGCGTGGGCCGGCTCGGCCTCGGCGATGTGGCCGATGGCGTCGCAGGCATAGCCGAGCCGGGACCAGGTTTCCGCGTGCCCGGGGTCGAGGCGGGTGGCCTCCTGCAGCGGTTCGATGGCGGCAGCCATGCGCTGGCGCAGCATGCGCGCCAGCGCGAGCACGCGCAGCAGCGCGACGTCGTGTGGCCGTTGGCGCAGGCGCTGCGCGACTTCCTGCTCGACTTGCGCGGCTCGGCCCTGCTGCAGGGCGGCGTAGAGCGGTTGGAGTTCGGCCTCGCCGCTGGCCGGACCCTTGCCGGACGCGGTTTTCCGCTTCGCGGATGGCTTCGGTGGTTTGCGACCTCGGCTCATGTGCCTGTCCCCGTGCCTGTTCCCGGCGCGTCGGGCGCGGTCGACGCGCGTATCAGCTGCCCAGTTCCAGACTGACCCGCCGGTTGTGGCGGCTCTTCTTCTCGATCTTGCGCACGCGGATGGCGCCGATCTCGGCGGTGGTGGCGACGTGGGTACCGCCGCAGGGCTGCAGGTCGATAT
>CAZJGZ010000260.1:0-2298 GCA_964545695.1 uncultured Ectothiorhodospiraceae bacterium
TCATCGGGAATCTCCACTCTCGCAAGCTGTACCGACTCCAGCATCTGCGTCCCCCGCACTCGCGCTACCGCGAGCCTACAGCTTCACCCCGTGCCGCCACAATTCCGCAACCCGAAAGGCGCCTGCATGATCGGGCCACGACTACCCACACAACACCAGCGTCGAGAAGTCACCGTCATGCGCATTTGGCTGTCTTATGCCACAAGCGGTCATCGACCCAAAAATTGCAGTCTCTCCGGAGTGGCGCCCTACGCTCTCCGGCGACTTGGTGATGCTCGGCTACTGGCGCGATGCCGAGTTCACGGCAGAGACGGTCATGCACGGTAGCTTCGAACAACGGGGCGGAAAAGCAGGCACGAGCAGGTGCTGATGACGTGCGCTTGGCGTGCTCCTTCCCTTGACACGATGTCGGCCCGAACGAAACACCGTAGGCTGCCTCGGATTCGCCGTTATCTATCCCAGGGAGAGGGTCATGACCGAATCCGCACGAGTTCCCATTCCCGAAGGTCACGAACCGCAATTCGTTTTTATCTGCGGTCCAGTGGGCTGCGGGAATTCGTTTCTGTTCCGCTGCCTTACGGAAGATACCGGGAACTACGGAATCGATGAAGGAAATATTGGTGGCACATTGCGTCGCCTGACGGAGTCTGAACGAAACATCGTGCGCTGTCCGCACGCCCGTGAGGCATTTGTGAACTTCATGCACTCGCTTGCGGCAGACCGGCATACATTCATTGAGAAGTCACCCTCAAATATCCGCCACCAATCGTTCTTGCGGGAGACACTGGATACGGTCCATTTCATATTTACCGTTCGTGAACCGCACGCGGCGATCGTGAGCGGTCTTTCGGGGCGTACGCTCGTCAAGGACACCGAACATGTAGCCCGCCTGTGGCGTTCCGACTGCGAATTGATAACAAACGCATCACCAGGCGACATCATCGTGATCTACGATGATTTCGTACGCGACCCGACCCCGACCCTCAACCGTATTTCCGAGAACGTCCTGCCACTCAGTGACAATGTATACCGCTTCGCGAATCGGATGACGCGCCCGGATCGGTCTGACACGTCACGCTGGCGGAGCCGGATTGACCGTGCCACGGCTGAAGAGATCGAATATTGGGTGCGTGAACTGGGACTCGATACGATGTTTGCATCGTTCCGCGGTGGTGGCCAACCGTCGACGCCTGCGCTGTCGCATCCAACACCTGCCAGCTTGATATTTCAGCGCGCCCGGGCGCAATTCTTCAACCTCTATTATCGCAGGCACTCCAAGAACCGGCTGTCACCACGGGGAGGCGCGTAGCCCGGCTGAGATTGCAGACGGATGCGAGGGCCATGGCCCCTCGCCGCCGATGGGCTCAGCGTTGCTCGCTCGAACGGGTGTGTGCGGTGGCACCTTCGGTGTGGCCGCGATCCTCGTCCGCTCCAGCGTCGGTACCCGCACTTACCGCGCCGGCGCGATCGAACCCGGTCGGTGCGTCGAAGCTCACCCGTGCCTCACCGTGGGCGAGCAGGTCGCGCAGCAGCACCACGATGCCGCCGACGCACAGGAACAGGCCGAAGGTCAGCGCCACGGTCTGGAAATGCCGCAGGGTGAACAGCCCGGTGGCCGAGCCCTCCGGAATCCACAGGATCGGAGCCATCAGCCCGAGCAGGGCGACGAACGAGTAGACCATGAAACGGATGAAGTCCACCGGCACCTTGCGAATGGTCAGGCCGTACACCAGCGTGGCGACGATCAGTACCGACGCGGTCGCCTGCACCGCGATCATGGCGCGCTCGCCGATGAACATGAAGCGGCTTTCCTCGTAGGCGGTGCTGCCGGTGTCGGCACCGAAGGCCAGTACCATGGCGAGATTTCCCAGTAGATAGGCGAGCGCGATGCTGAACGGAAACCACAGCAGCGGCGCCCTGCGGAAAAGCGCATAGCCGTCCACTGCCCACCAGACCACCAGCCACAGCGGCACGGACAGGGCGTAGATGGATGTGACGATCGCCGCGTGCATGGCCTTCCTCTGAGTGCAACGGCGGGCAAGCATACCATGTGCGATGTCGACCCGGGCTATCTCACGCTGGGTCAGCCCGGCCCGGCGCTGTCATGGGTGAATTGCCAAGGAGGCGGTCCAGACGAAGCGCCAACTCCCGACTCACGATCTGAGGCTTGTCCGGCAGTTCGTGTGAACTGTCGTTGCCGGTGTCCAAACCGTGTGCGGCAACGTACATTCATCAGGATCGGAGGATGTGAAAATTCAAGGCGTTCACGGACTTGTTGCGATGTTCTATCGGGGCACA
>CAZJGZ010000261.1:0-2271 GCA_964545695.1 uncultured Ectothiorhodospiraceae bacterium
GCTGTAATGTCCCCGCGCGGCGCGGGAATTGCTGTAGCCTGCGGGGATGGAAACCGAGGCCGCAGCCGAACCGTTCGCCTTCGCCGATCTCGAGCCGTCGACGATTCTCGACGCTGTCGAATCGCGCGGCCAGACCGTGGACGGCCGGCTGATCGAGCTCAACAGCTTCGAGAACCGCGTCTACCAGGTGGGCATCGAGGACGCCACGCCGCTGATCGCCAAGTTCTACCGACGGCAGCGCTGGAGCGAGGCGCAGATCCGCGAGGAGCATGCGTTCACGCTGGAGCTGGCCGACCACGAGCTGCCCGTCGTGCCGCCGATCTGCGACGACGGCGAGACGCTGCACGAATACGCCGGCTATTTCTTCAGCCTGTCCCATCGCCGCGGTGGTCAGGCACCACCACTGGATGATCTCGGCGCGTTGACCGTACTCGGGCGGTTTCTGGGGCGTCTGCACAACGTCGGCGCGGTCGACCGCTTCGCCCATCGCCCGGCGATCGACGTGGCATCGTTCGGCCACCAGCCGCGTGCCTACGTCCTCGCCAGCGACCTGCTGGCACCCTACATGGTCGAGGCCTATGAAACGCTGACCGCGGATCTGTTGCAGTTGGTCGAACAGCGGCTGGCGGAGACGCCGGTGAGCCACATCCGCCTGCACGGCGACTTCCACCCCGGCAACGTGCTCTGGCGTGATGACGCACCGCATGTGGTGGATTTCGATGACGCCCGCAGCGGACCCGCGATCCAGGATCTGTGGATGTTCCTCCCCGGTGAGCGCGAGGAACGCGAGCAGGCGCTGATCGCGCTACTCAGGGGCTATACGGCGTTTCGCTCATTCGATCCGCTGGAGCTCGGCCTGATCGAGCCGTTACGCACGCTGCGCCTGATCCATTACGGCGGCTGGCTGGCGCGCCGCCATGCCGAGCCGGCATTCCGGCACTCGTTTCCCTGGTTTACCGAGCCGCGCTGGTGGGAAGAGCACGTCCTCACCCTGCGCGAGCAATTGTCCGCCCTGCAGGAACCGTCGCTCGCGTGGAAGCCCGATTGAGCCGCAATGGCGGATGCGCGCCGCAAGCGGCGCTTATCCGTCCGACGAGCTGCGGGTCCTGCGCCTCCGCAAGATTACGGTTGCACACGCCTTCGATAGCGCGTTGACCTGACCTCTCGCGAAGCCGCGAAGGACGCAAAGAAGAGACATCCTTCGCGGGCTTCGCGCCTTTGCGAGAGGCAATACGGCGTCGGATGTGCCGACATGGTGAGGCGGCTAGAGCAGACAAGGCGCGGCCGCTGGTCGAGCCGCATCTGCCATGGCCCACTAGCCGTGTGACGCCTCGCCGTCGTCGTCGACTTCCACCACCTGCAGCTCGCGGATGCGGCGCGAATCGGCTTCGAGGACGCGGAACCACAGGCCATCGATGGTGACGGTCTCGCCCGGTGCCGGCACGTGGCCGATGGAATTGATGACGAGACCACCGACCGTGTCGAACTCGTCGTCGCTGTACTCGGTACCGAAATGCTCGTTGAAGTCGTCGATCTCGGTCAGGGCATCGACGGTGAAGCGACCCGGCGCATGCTGCTGAATCGCCGTATCCTCATCATCGTCGTGCTCGTCGTCGATATCGCCGACGATCTGTTCGAGGATATCCTCAATGGTGATCAACCCGGCCGTGCCGCCGTACTCGTCCACAACGATCGCCATGTGATTGCGGCTGCTGCGGAAATCCTGCAGCAGCGTATTCAGCCGCTTGCTCTCGGGCACGAACATCGTCGTACGCATGATGTCGCGAATGTCGAAGCGCGCGCGCTCCTCGTCCGGAAAATAGCGCAGCATGTCCTTCGCCAGCAGCACGCCGACCACCTCGTCGCGATTGTCATCGATCACCGGAAAGCGCGAGTGCCCTGATTCGATGATGCTCGGCAGCATGTCGTCGAGCTCGGCATCGTCCTCGACCACGACCATCTGCGAACGCGGGATCATGATGTCGCGCGCACGCATGTCGGCGACCTGGAACACGCCTTCGATCATGGTCAGCGCGTCGTTGCCGAACAGCTCGCGGCGCTGGGCATCGCGCACGACGGTGAGCAGTTCGTCGAGATCGCGCGGCTCACCGCCCAGCGTACGCACCAGTCGCCGGAACAGCGTGGCGTTGTCTCCGGCGGCGCCGTTGTCCGTATTGTTCTCACCTGCCATCACGCCGGCTCCTGCGCGGTCACGCCCGTGCCGCCGTCATCACGATAGGGGTCGGGCACACCGAAGCCGGCCAGCACGGT
>CAZJGZ010000262.1:0-2258 GCA_964545695.1 uncultured Ectothiorhodospiraceae bacterium
CTGGCGACGACGATCAAGGCCGCCAAGAAGCTGGTCGAGCGCGAAGGGCCGGAAGTCTGGGATATCCTCGAAGAGGTCATCCGCGAGCACCCGGTCATGCTCAACCGGGCGCCCACGCTTCATCGTCTCGGCATCCAGGCGTTCGAGCCGATGCTGATCGAAGGCAAGGCGATCCAGCTGCATCCGCTGGTCTGCGCCGCGTTCAACGCCGACTTCGACGGCGACCAGATGGCGGTCCACGTGCCGTTGTCGATCGAGGCGCAGCTGGAAGCGCGCTCGCTGATGATGTCGACCAACAACATTCTGTCGCCGGCCAACGGTGAACCGATCATCGTGCCGTCGCAGGACATCGTGCTGGGTCTGTACTACCTGAGCCGCGAGCGCATCAACGCGCGCGGCGAGGGTATGGTCTTCGCCGATGTCGCCGAAGCGCGCCGAGCGTACGAGACCGGCTGTGCAGACTTGCAGGCGCGGATCAGTGTGCGCATCGAAGATTGGCAGCCGAATGCGGGCGGGGAGCCGACGCAGGTGGTCAAGCGCCGGGATACGACGGTGGGTCGGGCCATGGTGTCCGAGCTGCTGCCGCCGGGCATGGGCTTCGACCTGGTCGACCGTGACCTCGACAAGAAGGCGATTTCCGGCCTCATCGACGAGTGCTATCGCAATGTCGGGCTCAAGGAGACCGTGGTATTCGCCGACCAGCTGATGTACATGGGTTATCGCTTCGCCACCATGGCGGGCGTGTCCATTGGCGCGGAAGACATGGTCGTGCCGAAGGAGAAGGAGGAGCTCATCGGCGCCGCCGAACAGGAGGTCAAGGAGATCCAGGACCAGTACTCGTCCGGGCTCGTGACCTATGGCGAGCGTTACAACAAGGTCGTCGACATCTGGTCGCACGCGAATGACCGCGTTGCGAGCGCCATGATGGAGAAGCTGGGCAAGGAGGAGGTCGTCGACCGCGACGGCAACACGACCGAGCAGAAGTCCTTCAACTCCATCTACATGATGGCCGACTCGGGCGCACGTGGGTCAGCGGCGCAGATCCGTCAGCTCGCCGGCATGCGCGGCCTGATGGCCAAGCCGGACGGTTCCATCATCGAGACGCCGATCACGGCGAACTTCCGTGAAGGGCTGAACGTGCTCCAGTACTTCATCTCGACGCACGGCGCGCGCAAGGGCCTGGCGGATACCGCGCTCAAGACGGCGAATTCCGGCTACCTGACACGCCGCCTGGTCGACGTGGGTCAGGATCTCGTCGTGACCGAGGAAGACTGCGGCACGGAACGCGGCGTCATGATGAAGCCGATCATCGAGGGCGGCGACGTCGTCGAGGGGCTGCGCGAGCGTGTGCTCGGCCGCCATACCCTGGAGAATCTCCACGACCCCGCCTCGGGCGAACTGCTGTTGCCGGCCGGTACGCTTCTGGACGAGCGTGAAGTCGATCGGCTCGAGGCCGCGGGTGTCGACGAGGTCTGGGTGCGCTCGGCCATCACCTGTGACACCCGCTATGGCGTGTGCTCCATGTGCTACGGCCGTGACCTGGCACGTGGTGACCGCATCAACGTGGGTGAGGCGGTGGGCGTCATGGCCGCACAGTCGATCGGTGAGCCCGGTACGCAGCTGACCATGCGCACGTTCCATATCGGTGGTGCTGCCAGCCGCCAGGCATCGGTGAATAACGTGTCGGTGAAGTCCGACGGCACCGTGCGTTTCCACAATATCAAGGTGGTGAAGAACAAGAACGACAACTTCGTCGCGGTATCACGCTCGGGCGAGCTCGGCATTGTCGACGAGAACGGTCGCGAGAAGGAACGGTACAAGGTTCCCTACGGCGCATTGATCACCGTGGCCGAAGGCGAGCTGGTCGAAGGCGGCCAGATCGTCGCCAACTGGGATCCGCATACCCATCCGGTCATTACCGAGGTTGCCGGCACCATCCGCTTCGCCGACTTCGTCGACGGTGTGTCGATCGAGCACCAGGCTGACGAGGTCACCGGCCTGTCGTCGATCGTGGTGCTCGATCCGAAGCAGCGCGGCTCGGCGGGCAAGGACCTGCGACCCATGGTCAAGCTGGTCGACAATGACGGCAATGACCTGTGCCTGGCCGGGACGGACATTCCCGCGCACTACTATCTGCCACAGGGCGCCATCATCAGCCTGTCCGATGCGGCACCCGTCGAGGTCGGTGACGTGCTCGCGCGAATCCCGCAGGAGTCGTCCAAGACCCGTGACATCACCGGTGGTCTGCCGCGTGTTGC
>CAZJGZ010000263.1:0-2240 GCA_964545695.1 uncultured Ectothiorhodospiraceae bacterium
GGTGCATGGTATGCAGTGCGTCGCGTGTCGTGGATTTTCACGGTAGCAGATGGTTGGCTCGCTAGTAGCGGAGTTGAGCATGGCAGATGCGCGCCGGCGGCGCTTATCTGCCCTACGCGCCCGGGATATTGATGGGTGATGCTGGCGCTGGCGCCTTGATCTTGGGTTGGACTTTCACGGTTGCAGGTGGCTGGCTGGATGATAGTGGACTTGAGCATGGCAGATGCGCGCCTTCGGCGCTTATCTGCCCTACGAGGTACGAGTCAAGGTTTGGGCGAGGTCGTCGAAGCGGTCGAACACGGCGTCGGGGTTGGCGGTGTCGATGGGTTCGCTGCTGCCGTAGCCGCTGCGGACGCACCAGACCGGGCAGCCGGCGGCGCGGGCGGCGGCGACGTCGATGGCGGAGTCGCCGATCATGATGCAGTCGCCGAGGTCGACGCCGAGGCGTTCGGCGGCCAGTTCGAGGGGTGCCGGGTGGGGTTTCAGGGCGGCGGTATCGTCGCCGGCGACGACGGCATCGAGGTATCCGTTCAGGCCCAGGCGCGCGAGCATGGGTTCGGTGAAGCGGCGAGCCTTGTTGGTGACGCAGGCAAGGCGGAAACCGGCGATGCGCAACAGTGCCAGACCGTCGAATACGCCGGGGTAGACGGGGCCATCGCGGCCGGCGCGCTGGTCGTAACTTGTGTCGAAGTATTGGCGTGCCGCGGTACGCTCGGCGTTCGTCGGTTCGCGGCCGAGCGCCGCGTAGAGGCTTTGTTCGACGAGCGCGCCGACGCCGCCACCCACGCGCTCCCGCGCGGCGGCTTCGCCGGCCGGAGGCAGGTCCAGCGCGATCAGCATGTCGTCGACGGCGGCGGCGAGTTCGGGCGCGCTGTCGACCAGTGTGCCGTCGAGGTCGATGAGGGCGGCGCGGGTCACTAGCAAGTAGTGCCCTGGCCAGCAGCGATCTCGCGGCGCATGTCGGCGATGACGGCGGCGTAGTCCGGTTGGCCGAAGATAGCGGAACCGGCGACGAAGGTGTCGGCACCGGCGCGAGCGATGTCGCCGATGTTGTCGGCCTTGACGCCGCCGTCGACCTGCAGGCGGATGTCGTAACCACTGGCGTCGATGATGCGCCGGGCCTCGCGCAGCTTGTTGAGCGTATGCGGGATGAACTTCTGGCCGCCGAAGCCGGGATTGACCGACATCAGCAGGACCATGTCGACCTTGTCCAGGACGTGATGCAGGACGTCGAGGGGCGTGGCCGGGTTGAAGACCAGCCCGGAGCGGCAGCCCTGTTCGCGGATCAGGGCGAGGGAGCGGTCGATGTGCTCGCTCGCCTCGGGATGGAAGGTAATCCAGTCGGCACCCGCGGCGGCGAAATCGGGGATGATGCGGTCGACCGGCTTGACCATCAGGTGGACGTCGATGGGCGCGCGGATACCGTGGTTGCGCAGGGCCTCGCAGACCAGCGGGCCGATGGTCAGGTTGGGTACGTAGTGGTTGTCCATGACGTCGAAATGGACGCTGTCGGCGCCCGCTGCGAGCACGGCTTCGACCTCGTCACCGAGGCAGGCGAAATCGGCCGCGAGGATGGACGGTGCGATCCACGGGGTTTGCGGTCCGGCCATGATGGGGCTCCGGCAGGTGGCGATGGACGGTGCAGCTTCGCGGCCCGCGACGTGGCGGTCAAGCCCTGTGCGCGGCGGGTCGACGTACGCGCCAGGCCGCCACCACGAGCAGCAGCAGGACGCCGCTGCTAGCCAGTGGGTGGGCGGTGGCGATCACGAGCGGCTTGAGGCCAACACGGACGGCGGCACGCGCTCCGGGTCGCTCGCGTAGCTGCGCAGCCAGCCTGGGGGAGGCCCGGTAATAGGCGGCGATGAACGCGCGCCCGGGAAGCGTCGCAGCAAGGTAGCGATCGCGGAAATCGCGCAGCACATCGATATCGGCGGCAGCAGGGGTGCCGTAGGCGGCAGTGGCAATGAAACAACCGGAGCTCCCGGTCTTGCTGGGGCCGCGTGTGTCATCCGGCTGTGGCTCGGTCACGGTCAGCCGGACGCGGTGCGTATCTTCCCCGTCCTCGCTGTCGGTGACGCGTAGTTCGAATTCCAGCTCGGTGCCGATGTCCGCGGGTGCGGTAAAGGTCGCCTGCTCACTGTCGGCGTCCGCGAGTTCCACCTCCGGCCCGTCGGTCTGACTCCAGTCGAACGCGACCAGCTCGTTCCGACCACCCGAACTGTCCGTGCCGTCGAGCGTGA
>CAZJGZ010000264.1:0-2226 GCA_964545695.1 uncultured Ectothiorhodospiraceae bacterium
ATCCGTTCCATCCAGTCATGCCGCGGCATCCCGTTCCGGGCCCCGAGATACCCGGTGGGCAAAGGCGTTCAGTGGCGTTTACCGGGCGCCGGGCGCATGCTAGCGTTCCTTCACTTCTATTTACACGTAGCCGCGATTGAGGAATGACGATGTCCACCAAGCCCCTGCACTGGTTCACCGCTCCGTTGTGCCTCCTGGCCCTCGCCTCTGCGCCGACACAGGCGGAACCCCTGGGGTGGGACTACGCCTCGGGCTCGCTGTTGTTCCTTGGCAAGATCGACAACGGCGACTCCGAGAACATCGACAAGGGCTTTCGCCTGGACTACGCGCAGAGCTTCAACGAGCACTTCTTCTTTCGCGCGAAGACCGAGCTGCAGGAGTTCGACGAGGTCGGTGCGGACACCGCGCAGGTCGGCGTCGGGGGTCGGCTCGACCTGCAGACGACAATCCCGGTCCAGCTCTGGGGCAGTTTCAACTATGAGCGCCTGAGCATTGGCGGCGTCTCGGATGGCTTCGGTGTCGACATCGGCATACGCAGCGAGGTCGCACCCGACTTCGAACTGGGCCTGACGCTGAAGACGGCCAATCTCTCGGGGGCGAACTCCCTGGACCACGATGCCATCGAGCTCAGCGGCGCCTACACCGGACTCGCGGATTTCGACATCATCGCCACCGTGAACAACGCCAGTTTCGATGATGACCTCGAATTCGACTTCGACAACATCGTCGGCGTCGGTGTACGCCTCAATTTCTGAGCCACCTGCCCGGTAGCACCCGAACCCGGTACGCGCATGACAGTGCTTGACAGCCGCCACCGCGCGGTCGATTGTCAGCGCTGGGGGGCCGTGGCCAACGGACCGACACGCGCGAGAGGGACATGGATCACAAGACACAACAACGACTCGACGAGTTCATGCAGGGGCTCGTCCGCCGCAACCCGGGCGAGACCGAATTCCATCAGGCCGTCTGGGAGGTTGCCGAGAGCATCATCCCGTTCATCCTGGACAACCCGATCTACGAGGAAGCCCAGATCCTCGAGCGCCTGACCGAGCCCGACCGCATCATCGTGTTTCGGGTGTGCTGGGAAGACGACGCCGGCCACGTGCGCACCCAGCGCGGCTACCGCGTCCAGCACAGCAACGCCATCGGGCCCTACAAGGGCGGCATCCGGTTCCATTCCGACGTCACCCAGTCGATCCTCAAGTTCCTCGCCTTCGAGCAGACCTTCAAGAACAGCCTCACCGGGCTGCCGATGGGCGGTGGCAAGGGCGGCTCGGATTTCAACCCGAAGGGCAAGAGCCAGCGCGAGGTCATGCGCTTCTGCCAGTCCTTCATGACCGAGCTGTCGCGCCACATCGGCCCCTTCACCGATGTGCCTGCCGGCGACATCGGCGTCGGCGGCCGCGAGGTCAGCTACCTGTTCGGCCAGTACAAGCGCCTGACCAACCAGTTCACCGGCGTGCTCACCGGCAAGGGCCTCGCCTTCGGCGGCAGCGAGATCCGCGTCGAGGCTACCGGCTACGGCGCGGTGTACTTCATGGAAGACATGCTCAAGCACGTCGGCAAGGATCTGGACGGACGCATCGCCGTCGTCTCCGGCTCGGGCAACGTCTCGCAGTACACCGTGGAGAAGCTGATCGCGCTGGGCGCCCGCGTGGTGACGATGTCCGACTCGGCCGGCTTCATCCACGACCCGGACGGCATCGACACCGAGAAGCTGGAGTGGATCAAGGATCTCAAGGAGAAACGCCGGGGCCGCATCAGCGAATACGCCGAGCACTTCGGCTGCGAATACCACGAGGGCAAGCGCCCGTGGATCGTCCCGTGCGAGCTCGCCTTCCCGTGCGCGACCCAGAACGAGATCAGCCAGAGCGATGCCGAGACCCTGGTCGGCAATGGCTGCATCGCCGTGTCCGAAGGCGCCAACATGCCCAGCGAGCAGGACGCGATCCACGTCTTCCAGGCCGCGAAGATCCTGTTCGCGCCGTCCAAGGCCGCCAACGCCGGCGGCGTGGCGGTCTCCGGCCTGGAGATGACGCAGAACAGCATGCGCCTGTCATGGACGCGCGATGAGCTCAACACGCGGCTGCGCAAGATCATGGGCGAGATCCACACCAAGTGCGTGCAACACGGCACCCAGCCGGATGGCCATGTCGACTACCTCAAGGGGGCCAACATCGCCGGCTTCAAGAAGGTGGCCGACGCCATCCTCGCCTATGGCGTGAT
>CAZJGZ010000265.1:0-2221 GCA_964545695.1 uncultured Ectothiorhodospiraceae bacterium
TCGCCAGCCGCGAGACGCTTGGTCAGTACAAGGCGATTGCCGCAGCCGTCCGGGGCGGGAAGATACGCCACGCTATCGGTCAGCGAATGCATGAAGTGCGTACCAAGCCCGCCGGGTTTGACGTCGAACAGCGGACGCCCCACACATTCATCCTCGTCGACCCGCGGCGCTGTGTCCAGTAGCTCGACCACGAGGCTGTCGCCCTCACGCTGCGCGAGAATCGTGATCTGTCCCGCGTCGTTTTCCCCGTACCCGTGTCGAATGATGTTCTGACAGGCTTCATCGACGGCGAGCACGAGGTCCTGCGTCCACTCGGCGCTCGCGCCCACGGCGTGCGCGGCTTCCTTGATCAGCCCGCGGATGCGCTTGAGTTCGCCGACGTCGGCAGCCACCGATTGCTCGATCAGCACTTCTTCCGTGGTCCCCGTGCTGCCCGTCTCGGTCGAGGCCGGGCCATCCTCGGCGACCACCAGCAGGGTGAGATCGTCGCGCAGGGCCTCGTCGCCGCCGAAGGCCCGTGCGATCGCGTGGAGCCGCGCACTCGGCGGCTGTTCGCGTTGGCGCTCGATCGCCGCCCGGAATCCGGCTTCCCCGGCCTCGTTGCCATCGGCCAGTCGCGTCTCGGTCACGCCATCCGAATACAGGTAGAGGGCGCCACCGGCGAGTGCGATGTCGGTCTCTTCATAGGCCCCGAATACCGTGCTGCCAAGGACGCCGAGCGGCGGCGCCTGCGCCTCGAATCGTGACCACGAGCCATCAGCCGCGTGCATCAGTGGTGGCAGGTGCCCGGCGTTGGCGAAGCGGACCCGACCGCTCACAGGGTCGTGGACGCCTGCGATCATCGACACGAACATGCCGCTGTCGAGCGTGTCGATCAGCTCGCGCTCGATGCGCACCAGCAGATCGCCGGGCGCGGGCAGTTCACGCATCAGGGAGCGGAACAGCGTCGCGACCTTGACCATGACCAGCGCGGCGTTCAGGCCCTTGCCCGACACGTCCGCCAGCGCGAACGCCGTGGTGCCGTTGCGCAGCGCCAGGATGTCGTAATAGTCGCCCGAGACCGTCTGCGCTGGTAGCGACAGCCCGTGGATGGCATCTTCGGGTTGGCCATCGGCAGGCAGCAGCCGGCGCTGCACGGACGCCGCCAGCTCGATGTCGCGCTGGATGCGCGCCTGCTGCGCCATTTCGCGCGCCAATTGCGCGTTCGCCAGTGCCAGCGCGCAGGCGGCGGCCAGTGTTTCCAGCAGTTCGCGATCCGCTTCGTCGAAGCAGCCGTCACCGCCCAGGCAATTGAGCAGTTCCACCGCCCCCAGCTTGCGGCTGCCGACCAGCAACGGCGCACACAGGATCGAATGGACCGCGAAGGCACCGGGCTCCGCCGGTGGCGGGACAAAATCGGGATCGGCGTGGACATCGGCGACAAGCTGCGACTGGCCGGATTGAACGGCCCGACCGACGATGCCCGAACTCACCGGGATGGCCAGACCGGTCACGTCCATCGGCCCCGAGCAGCCCCAGCAGACCAGCCGTGCACGCGGATCATCGGGCTCGCCCTCGATGAGGAAGACGGCGGCGGCCTCGGCGTTCATCGCGGTGCACAGGCGCTCGAGCATTGCCGGCACAGTGCCCGCAAGATCCTCCGAACCCGCCAGCAGGTGCGTGAATTCCGCCGCCAGTGCGAAATGGTTCTTCGAACTACCGCGGTCATCGGCCATGGCAAGTGATCCCTGGCGCGGCCGGTTGCGGCTCAATGCGCCGGATTCGACTCCGCGATCACGACTTGATTACGACCCGCATGTTTGGCCTCGTACAGGGCGAGGTCAAGTCGATGCAGCAGGTGTTGCATACCCTCGCCATGCTCGTAGCGCGCAGCCGACATGCTCGCGGTCACGCGGGCGTCGATGCCGATGTCGATGCCGCGGATTGCCGCGAGGATCTTGCGCGCGACGACTGCGGCATCCTCCAGCGTCGTCTCGGGCAGCAGCACCATGAATTCCTCACCACCCCAGCGGGCGAAGACATCGACTTCGCGCAGACACGCTTCCGCCGCTTCAACGAGCCGACACAGGACCTTGTCGCCAAACTCGTGGCCATATTCATCATTGAACAGCTTGAAGTGATCGATATCGAGCATGATCACACTGAAATGGTTGTCGTAGCGCTGCACGGCATGGATCGCCTGGCTGATGCGCAATTCGAATTCCGTGCGATTGGCGGCACC
>CAZJGZ010000266.1:0-2214 GCA_964545695.1 uncultured Ectothiorhodospiraceae bacterium
GGCCCGCGCCCGCATGCGCTCGAGCACGACGAGTACTACAAGCAGGAAATCGACGATTACATGAAGCGCCACAAGGTCAAGCCGGGCATCACCGGCTGGGCGCAGGTCAACGGCCACCGCGGCGAGACACGCACGGTGGAGGAGATGCGCGCACGCGTGGAGCACGATCTGTTCTACATCGAGAACTGGAGCGTGTGGCTGGACCTGCGCATCGTGCTCCTGACGGCGGTGCGGGTGTTTCATGACCCGAAGGCGTATTGAGTTTGCGGTTCGCGGAGCGCGGAGTTCGCGTGCGCGTTCGGCCCGAGACCGAAAGCGCACCTACGGCGGCCGCGCCGTGGGCTCGTAGGGCCGATAAGCGCCGCGCAGCGGCGCGCATCGGCCATGGTGGCGTGGAAGATGGCAGATGCGGCCCGGCCTGCGGCCGGACCTTATCCTGCCCTACCGGTTTGGCGGTAGCGTTTGGGTGCCATGGTGGTTACGGGATTCCCTGGCGACTCTTTCGGTGGCGTATTAATGTGCGCGATCATGAACTATAATCGACTTACAGTTCACGATTGCAGACATTACGATGATCAATAAAGGGCAGGGCGCAAACCTTCCGATTCCGGCCCGCCGGGCGTTGGGCAAACTTGGCGGTGACATCAGCGAGGCGCGTCGGCGGCGGCGAATTCCGGCAACGCTGCTGGCGGAGCGCTGTTCGATTTCGCGCACGACGCTGCACCGGGTCGAACGGGGAAGCCCGGGCGTGTCCATCGGGATCTACGCTGTGGTGCTGTTTTCGCTCGGACTCCACCAGCGGCTTGCGGATATCGCCGATCCCACTGCCGACACGGTGGGCCTGGATCTCGCATCCGAGCAATTGCCGCAACGGGTCAGGTTGCCGCGGAAGCGGGCGGGTTCCGAGTGATGGAAACCGCAGTGCGGGTATACGTCGACCTCGACGGCGAGCCGATGCTCGCAGGTCGCTTGTGGGCCCGCTCGCGGCGCGGCCGCGAGACGGCCAGCTTCGAGTATGATCCCGATTGGTTGGTCCGGCGCGATCGTTTTGCGCTGCAGCCCGCGCTGCCCCCGGGCCCAGGCCAGTTCCAGACCGCGCCCGGGCGCGCGTTGTTTGCCGCGCTGAGCGATTCGGCGCCGGATCGCTGGGGCCGGGTTCTCATGCGTCGGGCCGAGCGCCGCCGGGCCGAGCGCGCGGGCGAAACGCCGCGTACCCTTCGGGAAATCGACTACCTGCTTCTGGTGAATGATGCGGCCCGTCAGGGGGCACTGCGGTTTGCCACCGATCCCGAGGGTCCGTTCCTCGCAGCAGGCGATTCCGCAACCATTCCGCCACTGGTCGACCTTCCGCGATTGTTATCCGCGGCGGACCATGTGGACGACGCGCGCGACAGTGACGAGGACCTGCGGCTGTTGCTGGCGCCGGGCTCATCGCTGGGTGGTGCCCGGCCCAAGGCATCCGTGCTGGATCACGATGGGCACCTGGCGATTGCAAAGTTCCCGCACAGCAACGATGAGATCGATGTCATGCGCTGGGAGGCGGTAGCGCTGGCGCTTGCCACGAGCGCGGGCATCGAGGTTGCCGCTCATCGCCTGGAGCTCGTGGCCGGGCGGCCGGTGTTGGTGCTGCGCCGCTTCGATCGTGGTACTGGCGCCCGCATTCCGTTCCTCTCGGCGATGAGCATGTTGGATGCGCAGGACAACGAACGGCGCAGTTACCTGGAGTTCGTCGATGTACTCCGCCAGCATGGCGCGGCCCCGGTGGAAGACATGCACGCGCTCTGGCGCCGGATCGTGTTCATGATCCTGATTTCCAACACGGATGATCATTTGCGCAATCACGGATTCCTCTATGACGGCCTGGCTGGCTGGCGGCTGTCACCCGCCTATGATCTCAATCCTGTCCCGACGGATATCTCGCCGCGCAATCTGACCACGGGTATCACGGATCAGGACGACCGGGCGTCCCTGGAGGTTGCCATGGAAGCGGCTGAATACTTTGATCTGTCGCGCGAGGAGGCCCGCGTGATCGCTGGCGAAGTGGGCCAGGCGGTTGGAAACTGGCGCGCTGTCGCCGGGAGACTGGGTATTCCCGAAGGGGGTATCAATCGGATGGCGTCGGCCTTCGAGCATCAGGATCTCGACCAGGCTTGCGCCTGCGACGCGCGATCATGAATGGCAAGCTTGTAGCTCGTAGGACGGATAAGCACCGCG
>CAZJGZ010000267.1:0-2207 GCA_964545695.1 uncultured Ectothiorhodospiraceae bacterium
CGCGCGCTCTGGATGAGCTGCTGGCCCTGCAGGATGGCGCCGAGAAGCAGACCGATGATGACCAGCACCACCGCGATCTCGACCAGCGTAAAACCCTTCTGCTGTTGTTTCATGTATCTACCGCTCCGTGATTCATGACAGTCTGCCGGCACTCCCTCGCCGTGATGAAGATGCCCGCCCCGGATCCCGAATCCGGACCGGGCGCACCTGACGAACCATCGACGGTTGCCGAAACATCGACACCCCCGTGTCGATGTGGCGTCAGTCTTTGCTCCCTGCCTCTTCCAGCAGCCCCTCGAGCCGCTCACGCATGAACTCGAGTTCGCGTGGGTCCTCAATCTCCCCGGCTTCCAGCAGCCCGCCAAGCACGATGGCGGCTGCTTCGTATTCCCCCATCTCTTCGAGGATTAACGTTTGCAAATCCCGTGCCCAGATGGGCGCATCGCCCGGCTTCGTGTGATCAGTGAGGGTTTGCGCGTAACCGAGCGCGAGTTCAAGGTCGTCCAGTCGATGCCGCGCGATGATCGCCGCCTCGGCCAGCCAGCGCCAGCGCTGAGCCGGGCGCTCGGCGAATGACTGGTGGACGAAATCGAGCATGATGCGTTGCTGCGCCGGGTTCACCACCTGTCCGTACACGCGCACGGCGAGCATGAGCGGATAGTCACTGTCGGGATGCAGCGCAAGGATCGCTTCCAGCCACTCGCGCACGCGGTGGAAGTCCAGCTCATGGAAGGTTTGCCGGGCGCCTGGCTGGTCGTCCCGGGTCTTGAGCCAGAGCGTCAGACCCGCGGCCAGCGTGGCCCGTTCACCCATGGCGGCCACGGCGAGCGCACCGGCCGGCGGTGCCGGCGGTATCGGCCGCGCCTCGCCCTCCGGGCTCGGTGTCAGCGCATGCCAGCCCAGCTGCAGCGCCAGCGCAAGCAGCAGCAAGCCGCTCACGGCCTGCGGCACCTGCCGCGCAGGACGGACGCTCACCCGTTGCAAGCCGCGCCACCGCATCAGAACGCCCGGCGGTAGAGATCGAACAGCGCGGCGGCAATCACCAGCGGCAGGTACACCAGGGTCTGGCCGACGACCAGCCCCAGATCTGCCCAGGTACCGCTACCGTGGCCCAGCCACGTTGCATCGGTGAAGCGCCAGAGATCCGGCAACAGCCACGCCAGGCCGATCAGGAAATACTCGCTGGCGACCTGCGCGGCACCGCCCGTGCGGCTGATCGGGTCAGCGATGAGCAGCTGCAGGCCGCCCAGCGCCCGGGCGGCCACGTAGATCGCACCCAGTGCCGCCAGGGCGGTGACGACATTGCGAAAGGTGAATGCCAGGAGCGTGGCGAGCGCCGCGATCAGGACCAGCTCACAGAACAGCGACAGACTCCAGCGCAAGGCGGCCAGGGGATCGGCATACGCCAGCACTGCGATACCGGCGACCGCCGCCAGCGCGGCCGCGCTGACCGTGAAGGCCAGCAGCTTGCCTAGCGCGTAGTGCGCGCGTGGGGCATCCATCGCCAGCAACAGATCGATGGTGCGGTCCTGCTGCTCACGCAGCAGACTGGAGACCACGTACAGCCCGACCAGAAACACCAGGCCGAGGCGCAGCATCGACCCCAGCACACTGGCCTGGATCGCCCTGTGTTCCGTGAGGAGCAGGGCCCCGATGAACTGGGCAAACAGCAGCGACACGAGCAGGAGCAGGCCCGCCAGCCACGGCAGGCGGTTATGGCGAACTTCGAGCAGACTGAAACGCGCGACCGTGGCAATCATGAAGGTGTTCCCGGGGCGGTGCGGTCGATACCGCGGGAGCCGTGGATGCGTGCGATTGTACCCGGTACGGGGTTTGCATACGCTAATGCGATCAATGCCCGGGATCGCGCCCATGCTCAAATGGACCCTGCACCAGTCACAGCGCCACCGGCTGCTGGGACTCTCGCTCCTGGCGCTCCATGGCGCGTTCCTGGCGCCGATGGATCAAGGCCTGCATTTGAGCATGATTCTGCTGCACTTCGGCCTGATCCTGCTGTGGCAACCCTTTTTCGACGGCAGCCAGCGCTTCAATCGCCTCCTGACCGGCCTGGTGCTGGTCGTCGGCGTCGCCATGCTGATCTGGGGTGGCTGGCTGATCATCGCGGCCTGGACGCTGATCCTGCTCGGCCTCATCGCCGGCGAGTCGTCCGGCTCCTGGCACGACACGGTCGCGCAGTGGCTGGCCAT
>CAZJGZ010000268.1:0-2170 GCA_964545695.1 uncultured Ectothiorhodospiraceae bacterium
TCGAACGCGACCAGCTCGTTCCGACCACCCGAACTGTCCGTGCCGTCGAGCGTGACCGTGGTGCGCGGATCGATGAAACGATCCCGGCCGGCGATGGCGACAGGGAAGCGCGCGAGCGTTGCGCCCGCATTGATCAGGCCAGCACCTGAAACGGCGTCGGGGCCGATCGCCGCGCGCTGGCCGGTAACGTCCTCGGCGGTATCGGCAAGCACACGAGCGAGGGCCGCCGGTGACAGGCCATTGGTGTACTGGTTGAGCAGAATGCCCACGGCCGCCGCATTCGGCGCGGCGGCCGACGTGCCTAAAAAGAAGAAATCATCTTCGTCGGCATCGTCCTGCGATGTCGGTGCATCCGGCTGGCCGAAGAAGGTATTGCGGTTGCCGTCGACGGCAACCATCTGCGGTGCAAGCGGCAGGGTCCGGCCGACGAAGCCGCTGTCGCCGTCGAACGTCAGCGGCAGCTCACCGCCACGCGCGCTGAAATCCTGCGGATCGATACGCTCGGTCGGCGAATCGTCGAGTTCCGGCTTGAATGCAGGTGTGGTCCACCATGGGACCGCACCCACAGCGATTACGCCCTCGGCGGCGGCGTGGCCATAGAGCGTCGGGTTGGCATCGCCGTCCGGCCCACGCGGCGTTGGAGCGCCATCGATCTCAACGCCATTGGCGCCAATGAATACGGCGCGGAATTCCAGTCCCGTGTTGTCATCCTGCGGGATCGTTCCCTTGGCGCCCGCGAAGTGGTCGACGACGAGATAGTACATACCCTCCGCCGGCGCTTCGAAACCCACGATCTCCCAGGGATCGGCGCCGCGCGAGGGATTGTCCGCGCGTTGATCACGCACACTCGCGGCCACGATGTTGGCCGTCGCCGGATCCGGCCCATCCAGGATGTACAAGTCCAGATCAACCTGGGGCGCACGCTCGGTGCCCTCGGGCTTGAGCGTGGTCCAGGGCTGGTTCCACTGCAGGACCACACGGAAGCTGCCACCTTCTTCGGCCTTGATCGCCAGTGAGCCGCTGCCATCGCCCCAGTTGTGGAAATCGTCACCGAATCCGCCTTCGCGGCCCGGATCGACGTCGCGATAGGTCTCGCGGAAACCGCTGCCGCCGGCATTGCCGGCGGCCGAGAACACGGCCACGCCCTGATCCACACAAGCCTGCGCCGCCTGCGCGACGATACCGGGCTGGTACATCGGCTCGTTGAGATAGAGCACATCATCGACGACGATGTCGGCACCCGCACCATCAGGGCTGCACAGGGTGGCGAACCCACGAGCGAAATCGGTCTGGCTGACGAAGGCGGTATGAAAGGCGATATCCATCCCGGGTGCGATGTCATAGGCGAGTTCGCCCATGGCTGCGCCTTCATCGGTCAGCCCGTCACTGGCGTCATCGGCGAACAGCTCGACCTCATCCGGGAGATCCTCGCTGTCCTGGTTGGCAAGGCCTCTCACGATGATCGGACCATTGTCGGCCCGCCCCCCTGCTTCCGGCTGCGTATCCGGAGTCCGAATGGCATCGGTACGGGCAAAGCTGTCGGAGATGATGCCGAGCTTGCGCCCGGTGCCATCCAGATTGTCACCATGCGACAGGTCTTCCGCGCGCAGCGCCTTGGGCGCGCGGCTGGTTACCGAGCCGGTCTGACGGATGGCGCCCCAGTCACGCTCGACGGCGAGGACACCGGGCAGATCGGCGATTGCAATGGCGGCGTCGCGATCGGCGACCTCGGCACTGATGCGTCGATACGACTCGGAGACGGTGTAGACGTCGGCATGGCGGCGGATGCGCTCGACCAGTGGCGCGTTGGCCTGCTCGACATGGATCTCGATGCGGAAGGGGCCGGTCTCGCGCTCGCGGGCGAGCCGCTCCGGCGCCATCCTGGTCAGTTCATCGTCCGGCCAGAGATCGGGGCTCACGCGTTCATGGGCGATCCGGCCTTCACTCTGCGCGGCACGCGGATGGGACTCGCCCGCCATGGCGCTGCCGGACGGCGCAAACATCACCAGCCCGGCGGTCGTGGCCAGTGCGATCACGCCGGCCATCAGCGGTTGCCGGAAAATCTCGCGCGCCCTTGGCACTGGTGTGAACTCCCTCGCCAGCCAATCCCCGCTGTCTGACCCGATGCGGATCAGCGTGCGGGCGCCAGCGATCAGGTGTGCGGCAGGGT
>CAZJGZ010000269.1:0-2168 GCA_964545695.1 uncultured Ectothiorhodospiraceae bacterium
AGCGTTTCCAGCGTCAGGCATACCGCCAGCCGTGAGGTGATCGCATCATGATCGTAGGCGGGCGACACCTCCATGATGTCGAAGGCGCCGAGGCCGCCGCCGGTCTGGCCGAGTTCGCGCACCAGGGCGATGGCTTCGCGCGCAGTCAATCCACCGATTGCCGGAACGCCGGTGCCGGGTGCAGCCGAAGCATCGATGCTGTCGATGTCAAACGACATGTAGACGCCGTCGCTGCCCTTTTCGGCAATCGAGCGCGCCTTGCGGGCAGCGGCTGCGATGCCGCTTTCGATGATCTCATCGATGTGGATCACGGTGATGCCATGGCGTTCGGTGTATTCCTGCTCGATGCGCGGGTTCATCCATCCGTTGATGCCCATGATCACGATCCTGCTCGGATCGAACCCTGCGTCCACCGCGCGGGTAATCGGGCAACAGTGGCTCAGTTCCTCTCCGCCGAGCTGTTCCGCGGTATCGAAATGGCTGTCGACCAGGATCATGCCGGGCGAGCGGTATTGCCGGGCAAAGGCGCGGACGTTGGGAATCGTGATCGAGTGATCGCCACCGAAGACCACGGGCATGATGCGATTGCCATACATGGCGTCGAGGGTCTTCTCGAAGGCGTCGAAGGTCTTCTTCGCCGAGCCGGGAATGACCGGCGCATCGCCGCAATCGATCAGCGGGAACGTATCCTGCAGGTCGATTCCGAGACTGGAATTGAACGACGAGAACTGTTCACTGGCCTCCCGAATGGCCTTGGGGCCAAGGGTGGTGCCGGTGCGGCTGATGCACATGCCGTCGAACGGCACGCCGATGAACGCCACACTGCCTGCATGCTCCGCCAGTGCCTCGGGCGTGGGTGCCACGCGCGGTGCATTGAGGAAGGCGCCGGGAAAGCCGCCTGAATGCAGGCATCGTTCCATTTCCTGAAAGCTCACGTCACTCATGGGGATGCTCCTGATAGCGAAGACGCTAGCGCGTCAGAGTTCACTCAGGAAAATAGAGGAGCCGCCGCTCCCTGTCTGCGTGACTGCAGTCACCACGGGCCCGTCCGCGGAGCCATGTGGCCGGCGTGCCCGGGGCGTCATCCGTCACGATTCCGGTTCGGCGTCTCCATTCCACCGCTGCGGCACCTCGCGAAGTTCGCTGATGTCGTAGCCACGTTCGTCGAGAAACGCGACGAGGTGGGCGTAATCGGCGTCGGGAATCTCCGGCTCGCGCGCCATGATCCAGGCGTAGTCGCGTCTGGTGCGGCCAATGATGGTCTGCTCGTAGTCGTCGTCGAGGTAGATCACCAGAAATTCACCCTTGAATGGCCACAGGAACTGCATCCCCCACTCGGCGTTGTCCTCGCTGCGGACGAACCCGGTCGGGTTGTAGCGTTTGCGACTGCCGTCAAAGCCACCATTGCGGAAAGTGAATACGGTATCGATCGTGCCGTCGTCGTTGAGGCTGTAGCGCTCAACGGCGTTGTAGGCATTGCGCTCGGGAAAGGTCGGGATGTGGGCGATCACGTACCAGTCGCCCATGAATCGGTCGAGGTCCACGCGCTCAACGGTTTCCATCGGCGGCAGGCTCTGGCAGGCAGTCAGGACCATGCCGGTTGCGATCAGGGTCAGGGCAGTGCGGCGCATGGGGGCTCTCCTTGAGGTGCGCTTGGGGGCGTTGTTCCGTGTTCGCCTGCCGGCCGGGAATGGAGTCCGGTGAGGGTCGCTGCGCACCGGCCGGATCCAAATCAAGGTCAGGCACGCGGATTTCCTGGCGGTGGGCGCGAGACCAGACTATCACCCGTGGGTCATGCTCGGTGAGAGGTCGCCGGAAGGCGTACACTGGGCCTATTGGTTCGGCACACGAAAGGAGCGCGTGATGCCCGGGAAAGCTTGGACGCCGCGGGAACTCGTCGAGAGTTATATCGACGCGGTAGCCCGGTTCGACTATGAGGCCGCTCGGGCCTGCCTTGCCGATGAGGCGTTCGAGTCCACCGGCCCGATCACCAATTTCGACTCCGCTGACGCCTTTGTGCAGCATGTCGCCCTGGCCACGCCCATCGTGCAGCAGATCGAGATTCGCAAATCCTTTGCGGCGGGCAACGATGTCGCGCACTTCCTCCTCGTCCGGACCCAGCTCTCGGAGAAATTGTCGGTGCACGTAGCGCAATGGGCCCATGTCCG
>CAZJGZ010000270.1:0-2162 GCA_964545695.1 uncultured Ectothiorhodospiraceae bacterium
AACCACAGCGCCGGTGGGCCGCCGCTGCGCTGGACGAAACCGCGAACGCCGACCGGGGATTCGGGTTCGGGCGCGCGTGTCGCTTCGGCGTCATCGTCCGTGATCGCCACACCGGCGGCGGTGAGGATTTCCTCCTCGTCATCCATGTTGCCGTCCATGCGGGCACGCATGGCATCCAGCTGGGCGCGTTGGTCCGCGGTGGTGAACAGGCGCTGGTCGGCAAACCCGCTCGCGCCAGCCGTGGCCATCGTCAGCAGTCCCGCGAGCGCGCATGCCGCGAGCACGAACGGTTTTTGCATGGTATTTGCTGCCATCATTCCGGCTCCATCTGCAGCGTATACCAGTGCAGCGCGCAGTTGGCATTGATGTTCGGTTGGCCGGGCCGCACGCGGATATCCGGCCCGGTACCGGCCCGCTCCAGCCGGCACTCGCTGACGCCCATCAGTCCGGCCCCCTGCTGGCGCAGGGCCGCCAGGAGGTCGAGGATATCGCGTTCATGCAGCGCGCCGATCTGCAGGCTCATCGGCGTCTGCTGCAGGGTGAGTCGGTCGGGCACACGGGTGCCCGCCAGGCTGGCCGACTGCTGCTGACGAATGTCGTAGCGCAGCGTCGGCAGATGCATCTCGCCGTTGATCTCCTGCAACCCCTCGATCCAGGACAGGCGCTGCTCATCGCCGATCCAGCCGATCTCGCCAAGCTCGGTAAAGCGATTGGCGTAGCGCTGGTACACCGCCTGGTCATCACTGGCGTCACGGTACTGGTTGGCGGCCTGGATCAGCTGCGATCGCGCCTGGCGATACTCGCGCTCACTCGCACTCGACCAGGCGTCGGTGATCTGCCAGGTTGCGAAGAGCACGACCGCCGCCGCCGCGGCGCTGACCCCGGGCCAGAGCAGTCCGCGAAGATCGAAGTCACTGATCTTCATCGATTCGCTCCTCCAGGCGCAGTACCAGCGAAAACTCCGCACGTCGAGTCTGCTGATCGCGCGCGCCGGTGCCGCTGTCACCGCTCACGCCCGTATCCGGCTCGAGATCGAACGGGGCCTGAGTGACGGCCACGTCAACAACCGCGGTCGTGGCGCGCAGCGATTGCGTGAACGCGTCGAAATACTCGATCGCCGTACGATACGTGCCGCCAAAGCCGACAACGTCGCCGCGAATCCGGATGTGATGATAGAGCGTGCCATTGCCCCGACCGGTGGCCAGCACCGGCTCGGCGTTGCCGAAGGTGTTGCCACGATCCGTTCTGAACGCCGAATCGCGGGTTGCCCGCCAGTCCACCGTATTGATCAGGATGTTGGGGTGATCGGCGAGGAGGTCACCCAGCGTGGCCATGCCGGGCTCCGGCGTGATGCGCTCGATGAACGCGATGTCATCCAGCAGGTCCACCGCTTCCTTGACGTCGACCGCGCGATAATCGAATTCACCGAGCTCCCGCAGACGGGATTCGTATCGACGTTCGAACATCGTCGCCCGAATCTCGGCCTCCTCGGCACCGGCCTTGTGCGCCTGCACTTGCAGCAACGTCGATCCGGCAAGCACGGCGGCACCTACCAGCATTGCGGCGGTTGCGCCCGCCAGCGCGAGGCGCGCACGCTGGACGAAGAACTGTCGACGCAACCGGGTGATGCCGTAATGGTTGGTCGGCAGGCGCTGGCGTGCGAGGTTGTGGACAAAGACGCGATCGGCGAAATCGGCGGCACCCACGTCCGGGCTGCCGAGCTTGCGACCGATGTAGTCATAGGGGAGTAGATGGAAGGTGGCGTCCTCGATGTCGCCGAGCCGTGCATGCAGCGTTGTGCAATCACTCGCACGGGCGATGACCACGACGTCCACCGTATCCTGACGTCGACGAATTCGCTGCGTGGTCAGGTAATGCAGCGTCTGTTCGATCTCGCGCTCGACGAAGTCGGCAAAGCCCGCCACGTCTTCGTAACGCCCCGGAACCAAGCGCGAGAAGCGCAGCTGGCCGCCCTCGTAATAGGACTGGCGCACGGTGCTCTCGACCTGCTGACTGACCAGTAGCACCGGACGCCGGACAAAGCCCAGTGCCCGCACCAGGTCCCGCCCGGTGAGCGGCAGGGAATAGACACCACGCAGCGGCACTTCGACTTCATCGATGGCATCGAGCCACGGCTGCAGCAGCTGGGGATTGGTCATGCC
>CAZJGZ010000271.1:0-2159 GCA_964545695.1 uncultured Ectothiorhodospiraceae bacterium
GCGCGTACAAATTCGCGTTTCTACGTAAGTAATCCCTGAACGCGAGGAATCCCCGAAAGTGGGCAATCCCCGAATGTGAGCAATCATCCGGCGCCGGGTGTGCGGCAGCAGCACCGGCATCAGCCTTTACCTTGTGGTAAGGTTCGGCGCTTCAAGTGGCTGGAGGCAGACCATGCTCAGTGTCGGCGAGGCGGCGAAGGCGACCGGGGTGTCGGCCAAGATGATCCGCTATTACGAGGAGATCGGTCTGCTGGCGCCGCCGACGCGGGGTGCCAATGGCTACCGCTATTTCACGGATCGGGATATCCATACGCTCGGCTTCATCCGGCGTGCACGCACGCTGGGCTTCTCCACCGAGCAGATCCGGCGGCTGGTGGGGTTGTGGCAGGATCGCGAACGGCCCAGCAGCGAGGTCAAGCGCATTGCGCAGGCGCATGTCGACGAGCTGGATCGCAAGATCGAGGAGACGCGGGCCATGCGCGATACGCTGCAGCATCTGGCGGAACACTGTCGCGGGGATGAACGCCCGGATTGCCCGATCATCGACGAGCTCGCCGGCGACCGGGGCTGAGCACCGGCTGTTCCAACCCTGTCCGTTCCAACCACGTACGAAGGAATCCCACCGATGGACAATCTCCGCGGCAGCCTGCTGATGGTGCTCGCCATGGCCGGCTTCTCGCTCGAGGATACGCTCATCAAGCTGATGGCCTCGGCGCTGCCCACCGGGCAGGTGGTGGCCATGATCGGGCTGGGCGGGACTGTGACCTTCACTGCGCTGACGCTGCTCCAGGGGCAGCGCGTCCACTCCTCGGCGTTCTTCGCCACGCCGGTGATGCTGCGCAATCTTGGCGAGATGATCGCGACTGCCGGGTTTGTCACCGCCATCGTGCTGACCACGTTGTCGAGTGCGGCGGCGATCCTTCAGGCAGCGCCGCTGGCCGTGACGGTAGGGGCGGCGCTGGTGCTGGGTGAGTACGTGGGCTGGCGCCGCTGGGCGGCGATCGGGGTCGGGTTTTGTGGCGTCCTGCTCATCATCCAGCCCGGACTGGAAGGCTTCGCGCCGGCTTCGCTGTTCGCGGTCGTGGGCGTTGCGGGTCTTGCCTTGCGGGATCTCTCGGTACGGCGCATCCCGGCCACGGTGACCAGTGCCCAGCTGTCGCTGTGGAGTTTCGTCGTGGTCATCCCGACGGGGGTGCTGATGATGGCGGCGATGGGCGACGGACCGGTGCTGCCGGGATGGCTGGACCTCGCCCGCCTGGGCGCCGCCATGGTCGTGGGTGGACTGGGGTATTACGCGATCGTGGCCGCAAGCCGTATCGGCGAGGTGGCCGTGGTGGTGCCGTTTCGCTACAGCCGTCTGGTGTTCGCGCTGATCCTCGGTGCACTGGTGTTCGGCGAGCGCCCCGACGCGCTGATGCTGTCGGGGGCTGCGCTGGTGGTGACGGCGGGGCTCTATACCATCTGGCGGGAGACGCATCTTGCCCGGCGACGGACGGTCGAGCCCGCACCCGAACGCGATTCAACCTGGCCCTGATCCCGATCGTTAACGCGAGTCCGCGGCTTCCCGGGCCAGCCATGTGCCGAGTTCGTCGACGAGCTGGTTGGCGGCTTGCGGCAGGCCGGCAATCGCGCCCTCTACGTCGGGCCGGGTGTCGATGCGCGCTTCCAGCGTGTGCCGGCTGTTCGGGTTTTCGCCCGTGAGGTCGCGGAGCGTGGCGGTCATGCGCGCATCGACATGGGCCGCGTCCGCGGCCGTGAATACCTGTTCGAATCGTGTCAGGCGCAGTTCAAGACGGTATTCCGGAGCCTGCGACTTCGCGCCCCGGGCATCCAGCATTCGATCCGCCTGCTCGGCCAGCAGCTCCGGCGGTGGCGCGGCCCAGACGTGGTGGGCATAGCGCTCGATCCGGTTGGGCGAGCGGTGGGTCTGGCGGTAGAGGATATCCGTGTCGTTGAGCCAGCGTGGGGCGTCGATGCGTGCCACATCGATGCCGTAGGGGATCGGCTCGCGGTCGGTGGCAGCGTCGGCCGGGCCGAAGTCGACCATGCTCGGAGCCGGTGCCGGCTCGGGCAGCAGACTGGCGCAGCCGACCAGCAGCAGACCCAGTGCCGGTAACAGGATGAGGGAACGAGCAGTGCGCATGGTTACTCCCGAAGGT
>CAZJGZ010000272.1:0-2124 GCA_964545695.1 uncultured Ectothiorhodospiraceae bacterium
CCACCGCGGCGATGACCACGATCAGGAAAATGGCGGTGAACAGGGCGACGCCGCGTTGGGAGGAAGGTGATCTCATGGCGTATTCGACACCTGGGCCTGGTCGAGCAGGAACACGCGCTCGCCGCCGCGCTCGAGTTCGAGCCGCAGGGTCAGCAGGCTGCGGCGCGCGGCAGTGCCGGCGGCGTAGCGGAAATCGCAGCTGGCAACATTGCGGGTGACGACCTGAGGGTCGTTGGAAGGTTCGGCAACGATGCTGCCATTGATCCCGTAACCGCTGTAGCGCAGTAGCTGCCCATTGGTGCAGCGGTAGCTGACCACATCGTCAAAGATATAGAAGCGCTGCTGCGGCGAATGCGCGCGGAAGGCGGGCTCGTTGGCGCCACCATTGTCGTAGCCGAGCGACGTCGACTCGAGGGATGTGATCTGCGCGATGTTTTCCTCGTCGTAGGCGTTGAAACCGCTCTGGCCCGTGTTGTAGACGGAGATGCAGGGGTTGCCGCCACCACACTCGGTGCCGGCGCCGCCAGCGGCGTCATCGATGGCGTCGACTTCATCGCCATCTAGAAAGACGCCGCCGAGAATATCGAACGTATCCTGCTGGCGTGCCGGGACGAAGGTGTCATTGCTGCCGCCGCCGGGCAGTCGGCGATAACGCGCGCCGACACGCACGGGGATGAACTCGACCTGGTCGCCGTCACCATTCACCCGCACGCTGTTGGGCAGGGCGCGGCGCGCCTCGCGGGTAATGCGGTCGAGGGCCAGGTCGGCCGAATCGACGAGCGCGGCGCGGCGCTCGAGATCCTCGCTGGCCTGGAAAGGCTGGACGATGAACACGGCGGAGACGCCAACCAGCGCGCCGATCAGCACGATGGTGACGATGAGCTCCACCAGGGTGAAACCGCCTTGGCGATGGGCCTGAGTGCGGCGGCTACGCATCGACGTATCCCGTGCCGACCTCGACAACGACCGTACGGCCGCTGGCGAAGGTCAGCGTCAGGCCGTTGTCGGCCGCGCCGCGCGGGTCGAATACCACCGTGCCGGTGCCGCTGGTGATGGCCGCATCACGTCGCGCCTCGACCACAAAGCCACCCCCACGCGATGGGTGGCGCATGACATCGTCGAAGTCGCCGTCACCACACTCCAGGCTGGTGCCACCGCCACGCTGGCGCACCTCCAGCCGGTCGGCTTGGACAACGACCTGCACCTCGCACCGGCTTGCGGTAGCAGTCTTTTGCGCAAAACGCAGTGCGTTCACCACTTCGTTGCGAAAGGTGTAATCGTCAAAGCCGCCGATGTTGAGCCGCGGCACGGCGAAGGCGGCCAGCGCACCGATGATCACGAGAATGACCACCAGCTCGGTGAGGGTGAAGCCCCGGGTTGAGCCACGTGAAGTGTGCCGATCAGCCATCAATAGTCCGCCCGCCGGCTTTCGAGTTCGTAATCGACGCGCCCGCTGTCATGCGTGACCCGCACGACGATGCTGGCAACACCGCTGCTCTCTTCATTGACGGTTACGCGTGCGCGATAGGCAGAGAGATCGTTCAGCGCATCGTCGAACTGGTTGCGGGGCGGCTGCTCATCAGTCTCGTCATAGCACCAGATGGTCTCGTATTGATCGCGCGCGCCGCCGACGCAAGTCGAACCATCGCCATAGTCCCGCAACTGCACCTCGTCGAGATAAGCCGAGGCGATGGCGCGTGCCTGGGCGCGGATCTGCGGGTCGGCACTTGCAGCCATCGGGCCGGCAAAGATCAGCAGCACGCCAGCGGCCGCGGCCGCCAGGATGACCAGTGCGATGACGGCTTCGATCAGTGTGAAGCCGCGCGCCGTGGAAGGGGTGCTGGAAGTCATGGTTACCGTCGCACCTGCTGAAAATCGACCCGTTTCGGGGTGCGTGTCGACCACTGTAACGCGTTGGTGCGGCAATCTGTTCGCGGCGCGCGAATTTTCAGGCTTCACGCGCCTGCTGGACCGCATTGATCGACTCCAGGGAGCGGCCTTCTGCATCCTTCAGGCCGGTTTCATCCAGCAGACCGGAGCACACCCCGTCTCGGCCACCTTGCTTGGCCCGATACATCAGCATGTCTGCGGCGTGGTTGGCCGCTTCCGCGCTGGCACCCGGTA
>CAZJGZ010000273.1:0-2098 GCA_964545695.1 uncultured Ectothiorhodospiraceae bacterium
GGAGTGGCTCGGTCAGCAGCGTCGGCGATGCGATCGCCGCCCTGGTCGCGCTCGGATATCGCCACGCCGAGGCCGAACGCATGGTCCGCGCCGTGGATACCGATGGCCGCACGACGGAAGACATCATTCGCAGTGCGCTGCAGGCCGGACCAAGATGAAGACATGGCTGCGGCGCCTGCCCAGCGACCTGCGCCGCCCCCGTTCCATGGTCATTCT
Organism: uncultured Ectothiorhodospiraceae bacterium; assembly: GCA_964545695.1. Classification (GTDB taxonomy): domain Bacteria; phylum Pseudomonadota; class Gammaproteobacteria; order XJ16; family Halofilaceae; genus Halofilum. Next base: position 217 of record CAZJGZ010000273.1, read on the forward strand.
CGTGCTGGCCGGCTTCCTGCTGGTCGCCGGCCCGTTGCTGATTGCGATCATCGGCGGCTCGGTCTACGTCGAGCGTCTGGCCGACCGCAGTGACCGTCTGGTTCGCGAAAGCGTTGGCGTGGCGCGCGACAGCGAGGCGCTGCGGGCGCAGCTGCTGTCCATGGAACGGGTGGCCCGGCAGTTCCGGATCCTCGGCGAAGCCGAGCTGGCGGACCGCTATGCCGCGCGCCATGACGAATTGCTGGCCACGCTCGCGCGCCTGAACGACTATGGTCTGCCGACACTGGCCACCGGTTCGATCGACGAGCTGGAGGCGCGCGCACAGGCCGTCGCCGCGGCCGTTGCCGATGCCGATACCAGTGAAGCCGAACTGGAGGAGGCCATCGCCCATTTCGGTTCCATGCGCCAGCTCGCCGGCGGCATCATTCGCAGCGCGGAAACCGCCATCGACGCGGAACTGGCCGAACTGGAGGGAGAGTCGCGCAGCGCACGCCAGTTCCTCTTCTGGCAATCGACGGCGCTCGCGCCGGTGACGATTCTCATCGTCGGCGTGTTTGCGTGGCTGATCCTCCAGCCCATCCGCCGCCTCGGGCGCGCGATCCGCAGTCTCGGCTCGGTCGAACCACCCGGGCCGATTGCCGTGGGAGGGCCCCCGGAGATTCGTGCGCTCGGTATTGAACTCGAGCGCCTGCGCGTGCGCCTCGAGCGCTCGGAGGCCGAGAAGAACCGCTTCCTGCGCCACATGTCCCACGAGCTCAAGACCCCGCTGGCCGCGATCCGTGAAGGCACCGAGCTGCTGGGGGACGGCTCGGTGAAGCCGGGTACCACCGCCTACGACGAGACCGTCGACATCCTGCGCTCGTCGAGTGTCGAGTTGCAGCAGCTGATCGAGAACGTACTGGTGCTGAGTGCCCGTGATCTGTCGCACATCGCCGAACCCATCGCCATCGAGGAGCTGATCGAGGAGGTGCTCGGTCGCCACCGCATGGCCCTGAGCCGGCGCGAGCTGGCAATCGATCGACGGGTGTCGGCGGTCGGCTTTGACGGCTACAAGCCGCTGGTGCAGGTCGCGCTGTCGAACCTGATCGGCAATGCCATTCGCTACTCCCCGGTCGGCGGTACACTCCATATCGGTGCCAGTCGCCAGCGCGGCTGGGTCATGCTCGAGGTTGCCGATGAAGGGCCGGGTATCAGCGCCGAGGATCAGCCACACGTATTCGAGCCGTTCTTTCAGGGCGAGCCGGGGCCGCAGACCCATGTTCGCGGCACCGGGGTGGGGCTTTCCGTCGTGCGCGACTGTGCCCGCGCCCATCAGGGGAGCGTGGAGATCATCGAGGGTGTCTACCCGGGCACGCACATCCGCATGATGCTGCGCGCCCAGACCAGCAGCGGGGGCTTTTTCGGCTGATGAAACGGACGCTTGCCATCATCCTGATCGCCGCCATCGGCAGTGGTTGCGCCGCCTGGCAGACCGGCACCGGGCGCGCGGTCGCGCCACCGCAGGCCACGGCGGAGGAACATCTGCGTTTCGCGGACGAGTTGCGGGCGGCGGATACGGACGCGCTTGCCGTGATCGGCGAGGCGCTTGCAGGCGCGCTGGCGACGGCGCCGGTCAGTGATGACCAGCGGCTGCGCCACGCACTCTGGCAGGCAGCGCCGGGTCACGCGGGCCATGATCTCGAGGCGGCGCTGGCGCGTCTCGACCAGCTGGCCGATGATGGTGCCGATCTGGCGCCGGCCACGCGAGCGCTGGTGCGTCAGCGACAGGAACAGCTGCAGCAGTTGCAACGGCTGCGCGCAGTCAGCCGGGAGCGCGATGAGCTGCGCGAGCGCATGCGCGCACTGCGCGAAATCGAGGAGCAGATCGATGGGAGTGTGGTCG
>CAZJGZ010000274.1:0-2063 GCA_964545695.1 uncultured Ectothiorhodospiraceae bacterium
GATCGTCCCCTGAGGGTCTCGACCGAAGACAGTGGCGCACGGCCCTCCGAAGGAATGGATGCAATTCGTCGACTGATCAGTGCTGTGGGGGTCGATGCGGTGCTGGGCACTTATTCCAGCGGTGTCACCGTTCCCACCGGGCAGTACGCCAATGAAAACGGGGTCGTGATGATGGGCACAGTCACGACCTCGCCACAGCTTCGCGAGATCGGACCGTACTTCTTCAGCGGCATGGGCCTTGATCACATCGCGGCGGCTGCGCTGGCCGAGTTCGCGGTCAAGGACAGCGGGGCGACCCGTTTCGGCTCCCTGACCATGAACAATCCGTTTGGCGTCGGCATGGAGATTCAGGCCTGCAAGGCGCTCGAGGAAAATCTCGGCGGAAGCTGCGTCAACAAGGTGCGCTACGAGGACGGGCGTTCGGACTACCGCAGCGAGCTGCGGCGTGCCGTGGGCTCCGATGCCGAGGCCGTGTTCTACACCGCATTCGGTACCGATTCGCGGCAGATTCTGCGTCAGGCGATGGAACGGGGCATCGAGCCGCCAAAGGGCTGGTACGCCTCGTACATGAGCATGTGGTCCAACGAGCTTGCTGAACTGCCCGAAGCCGCAGAAGGCATCAAGGGTTTCGATGTCGGTGTGGGTGGTGAGTTCTATGACGAGAACTACGCCGCCGGCTACGAAGAGACCTATGGCGAGAGTCCGCGTACAGCCTTCGGGGGTTACACCTATGACGGTGTAATGCTCGTCGCCCTGGCCATACAGAAAGCGGGAACGACGGATTCCGACGCCGTGCGCGACGCAATTCCCGAGGTGGCCGCCGAGTATCGCGGTGTCACCGGTGACAAGACCATGGATGAAGACGGCATGCAGGTGGACGAAAGCTACGCCTGGAAGATCTTCACCGATGGAGAGATGCAGGACTATCCGTATCCCGATTGATCGATCGATGCAGTGACCGGCCCCGGTTCATCCGGGGCCGGTCGGTGGGCATGCCGAGCAGTGGCCGGGTGGCCGGTGTTGCGCGTGAGCTCACCGATCGAGGCTTTGTCCGGGCCCCGTGTCCCTCATTCCGCGGAGCCCGGACCATTTTCGTGCACGATACAACATGGTTGTGCAGGGATTCGCATGCTAATCTCGCCGCCGGATGGCGGTTCCTTCGCCTCGGCAGGCTTCCGCCGAGTCATGCGCGTTGCCGCCGGGAGCGGTCAATGGGAAAGGATCACAGTAATATGCGTACTCCGCTTCAGCCCTTCACCGACTCCCAATCGACAACTGCCGAGCAAGAGGCCTACGAGTACATTCTGCAACGCATTCGGCGGGGAACCTACGGCCCCGGAGACCGACTCAAGCCGGAGGACATCGCTTCAGCCATCGACATGAGCCGGATGCCGGTGCGCGAGGCTTTCCGCCGTCTGGCCACCGAGGGCCTGCTGGTGCTTCGCCCGAACCGTGGCGCTGTCGTTGTTACGTTGGACCTGGACGACATCCGGGAAATCTTCGAGATGCGAGAGGTTCTCGAAGGCCTGGCCATGCGTACGGCGGTGGATCATTTCGACTCGCGAGCACGCAGCGACCTGGGGCACTTGCTTGAGCGCATGGAATACGCCCGCAAGGCTGACACAGGGGATTGGCTGGCCGCGCACCGCAGCTTTCACGAGTACGTATGTGCACTCAGCAACCGGCAACGCCTGATGCGCCAGATTGCCGGTCTGCACACGGCGCTGGAGCCCTATCTGCGATTATGGCTCATTCATGCGAACCAGCCAGTCAGCGCCGACGTCCAGGGCGAGCATCGCGAAATCGTCGAGGCCATTGCCAGTGGCGATCCGGCGCGCGCGGAAAAGACCATGCAGGAACATATCCGGACCACGGCCCCGGATCTCGCCCGCGTGCTGTAATGGTCTGCGGGCGACCCATTCCCCGATTCGATCAGTCCTGACGAGCATAATCTGCGGGCTCGCGTCAGCACTTGGCGACACCTGCCATCGACCGGCCCGATCAAGCTTCGGCGAGAGGCCGCGAACCGTGGTTGCACGGCTGGAGTAGCGCAACGTATGGCC
>CAZJGZ010000275.1:0-2053 GCA_964545695.1 uncultured Ectothiorhodospiraceae bacterium
ATCCCGGTCGCAGCCGGGGCCGACAGACAGCGACGACGTGCATAGGGTGATGACAGGTCGGACAGGCGACTTGCGGTCGTGGTCGTGGTCGCGCGGTGCGTGGTGGTAGGCGTACACACAGCACGCGCTGGACCAGCGTCATCAGGCGACGGGCATTGCCATGGAGGAAGCCGTGGTCGCGCACGCGGCGAAAGCGCCGGGGCAGCACATGCTGGAGCACGAGCCAGAGGAAGTCCTCGCCGGGCAGCGTACGGGTACGGACCTCATCGGTACGGCTATCGGTGTAGCGGAACGTAACCAGTCCGTTGCCATCATCGAGGATATTGGCCTCGCCGATGACGCCGCGGTAGAGATAGCGGGCCAGATAGTCCAACGCCGGTGCGCCACGGCCGACGCGCTTGCAGTGGACGACCCATTGATCGGGTAACCCGACGGGCAGCGCGAGGCCGGCGGCGTTGAAGGCATCGAGCATGCGGGCGCGGAACACCCGGGCGAGGGCGAAGCCGTTGAACAGATAGCGCCCCTTGGCGGTGCGCCACTGGCGCCGTCGGGTATCGACCACCCCACCCGGGACAATGACGTGGCAGTGGGGATGGAAGTCGAGGTTGCGGGCATGGGTGTGGAGCACCGAGGTCAGCCCGATCTCGCCGCCGATCTTGGCGGGATTGCGGGCGAAGTCGCGCAATGTCGCGGCGGCGACGCGCATCAGCAGGTCGAACACCGTGCGTTGATGGCGCCAGGCGAGCGCGCGCAGACCCGCGGGCAGGGTGAAGGTGACCATGAAGTAGTCGACCGGCAGCAGCTTGGCGCGCTGGCGTTCGAGCCACTGGCTGGCCTCGTGGTTTTGGCAGCGCGGACAACTGCGATGGCCGCAGGACTTCGGTGTCGTGTGCGAGGTTCGGCAGTCCCCACAGCCCCACAAGACATGGCCGGCCTCGGCGGTGCGGCAGGCGGCGAGTGCATCGAGGGCGCGGTGGTGGCTCGGCAGCAGCCGCTCGCCATGACGGGCCTCCAGCGGCGCCCGGTAGCGTTCGATGATATCGGCGAGATGCATGTCAGGCCCTCCCCGGGTGGCGCACCAGCCCTTCGGCGAGCGCATCCATGGCGGCGGCGACGCGCGGACCGGAGACCTCGGTGAGATGGGTGTAGCGGGCCGTGGTCTGCGGACTCTGGTGGCCGAGCAACGCCTGAATGTTGCGCAGATCGACGCCCGCTTCGAGCAGATGAGTGGCGAAGCTGTGGCGCAGCGTGTGCATCGACACCGCCTTGTGGATACGGCAATCGGCGACGACGCGTTTGAGTGCGGCCTGAGCGCCGCCGCGATCCATGTGCGTGGTCGCGGCCGCGACATCGGCCATCGACCCGGCTGCCTTCGGGAACAGCCAGCGCGGATTGCGGTGGCGCGCCCACAGCCGGCGCAAAGCAGCCGCCGTGGCACTCGGCAGCGGCACGAATCGATCCTTGTGGCCCTTGCCACGACGGATATGCACACGCCCGCAACCGGCATCGATGTCACCGACCTGCAGCGCCAACGCCTCGCCCAGGCGCAGGCCCATCGAGTAGGTCGTCAGCACGAACACCCGATACCGCAGTCGGTCGGTCGCCGCGATCAATTGCCGGACCTCGTCACGCGTGAGAATATCCGGCAGAGACTTGACCTTGGGCGCCTTGACGATGGAGATCCAGTCCCAGTCTTGCTTCAGGACGTGCTTCCAGAAAAACTGCAGGCCATTGCGATCGATTTTGACGGTGCTCCAGGAGTGAGAATCGACCAGGGAACTGAAATGAGCCTCGAGCTGCGACACCGAAAGGCGATCGGGACAGCAGTCGAACGCCGTAGCAAGGCGACGCACGGCGCGGGCGTAGACATCGATGGTACTGGCACTGAGGCCTTGCAGCTTGAGCGCGCGCAAATGGCGCTGGTAGAGGGTATCGAAACGGGCTTGTTCGTCGGCATGCATGGCACACTCCTCGCGGTATCCGCCCGGAATGGGGCGTACCGAAAGCGTATACCGTCATGCCATTTCTGCCGCGGAGCGGCTTCGTTCAACAA
>CAZJGZ010000276.1:0-2050 GCA_964545695.1 uncultured Ectothiorhodospiraceae bacterium
GCAGTCCTTGGCCGGGGGCAATGGTCATGCGGCGTTCATCGAGGATGCCGAGGCGGTGGAAGCTGTAGCGGACCTCCCACAGGCCGGTCTCGATGGGTTCCAGTCCCACGGGCTCACTCGCAAGCACGCCCGAGACGTAGACCAGATGGCCGTTCCACTTGATCTCGCCGTTGTGGCGGACTCGACGCACGCTTGTGCCGGTGTCATAGGTCACCGGCGGGATCTTGTCAGGATAGGGCCGCGGTGACGCGACATAGTTTTCGCCCGGAGTTCGGCGCTTGAGGGATTCGTGTGAACGCTCGTGATTGTATTCCTCGACGAAGCGGTCGAAGCGCTGCTGCTGGGCCTGCAGGTCGAAGCATGGCGGCTCGATTGCGTCGGCCTTGAGCGTGCGGTGCATCCGCTCGTGACGGCCATTCTCGCTGGGCGTGCCGGGAGTAATGCGCTCGGGGCGGATGCCGAGACGGACCCACCAAGCCGCCAGGGCACTGAGACCGCCAAGCGCCAGCGAAGCAAACGGAGCGCCGTTGTCGCTGCGGATGCGCTCGGGCAGGCCATGCTCGCGGAACACCCATTCGAACCAGGGCTGCACCGCGGCTCCGGTCGGGCGTGCCAGCGCTCGACAGGCCAGCAGATAACGATTGTGGTTGTCGCTGATAGTCAATGGATAGCACCGCTGGCCGTTGCCCAGGCGATAATCGCCCTTGAAGTCCGTGCTCCATACTTGGTGACAGTGCTGGCAGTGCGCCAGCGCCCCCTCGCGCGGCGCGACCCGTCGGCGACGGCGCCGCGGGCGCACCCAGCCCGCTCGCTTGAGGATCTCACCGGCGGTGCTGTCGGCCGGCCAGGCCACCTCGGGCTCAAGGCGACGCAACCGATCCATGAGCTTCTTCGGGCCCCAGTGCTGGCGCTGCTCCTTGGCCTCGACGATGCGTTGTGCCAACTCCGGCGAAACGGCATGGGCCTGCGTGTGGCGCCCTCGGGAGCGCTCCGCCAGGCCCGCAGGGCCCTCGTGTTCGTAGCGGGCGATCCACTTGTCGATCGTCGGGCGACTCACACCGTAGATCCGGCTCAGCTGCATCTTGGTGTACTCCCCACTGAGCCAGTCTCCCAGGCATTCAACACGTTGATCCATGGCACAGGTCTCTTTCCACGGCATCGGCAACCCCTCCACTTGGATTGCCAACACCATATAAGGTGTAAACCATGTGCCCGGTTCATTCTGTAAACAGTGTGCCCGGTCTGTACCACCCTGGCCCTCTCCCCCGCTGGGGGAGAGGGAATGAACGCGTCTGGGAGAGGGAATGAACGGGTTCTTTCGCCTTGCCTTTTGCTCAAACGGGCTGGCGGGGATCTACGCGTCGGACGGGATCGGGGTGATGGGGCGGCGGCCGATGCTGTAGTAGGTGAAGCCGCGTTCGGCCATGCGGGTGGCGTTGTAGATGTTGCGGCCGTCGAAGATGACGGGTTCGGCGAGGCGTTCACGGATGAGGTCGAAGTCGGGGCTGCGGAAGACCTTCCATTCGGTGACCACGGCCAGGGCGTCAGCGCCGATGAGTGCTTCCTCGGGTGTGCTGCAGAGTTCGAGGTCGCCGCGCTCGCCGTAGATGCGGCGGCATTCATCCATCGCCTCGGGATCGAACGCGCGCACGCAGGCGCCCTCCTGCCACAGCGCTTCCATGAGCACGCGCGCGGGGGCCTCGCGCATGTCGTCGGTGTTGGGCTTGAAGGACAGCCCCCACAGGGCGATGGTGCGCCCGAGCAGGCGGCCGTTGAAGTAGTCGTGGATACGATGGAACAGGACGGTCTTCTGGTCGTCGTTGACGCGCTCGACGGCCTGGATCAGGTGCGGCTGGTAGTTGTACTCGCGGGCGGTGCGTTCAAGCGCCTGCACGTCCTTGGGGAAGCAGGAGCCGCCGTAGCCGCAGCCGGCGTAGATGAAGGCGTAGCCGATGCGCGGGTCGGAGCCGATGCCGTGGCGCACGTGTTCGATGTCGGCGCCGAAGTGTTCGGCGAGATTGGCCATCTCGTTCATGAAGCTGATCTTGGT
>CAZJGZ010000277.1:0-2024 GCA_964545695.1 uncultured Ectothiorhodospiraceae bacterium
GCTGTCGAGCCACTCGACTTCGAGAACACCAATCGCCTGGCGCTGGGTGCGACCTGGGACGCCACGCCCGAGTGGCAGTTGCGCACCGGCATCGCCTATGACCAGTCACCGGTGAAGGATGCAGAGTCGCGCAGCCCGCGGATCCCCGACAGCAACCGGCGCTGGTTCAGCCTCGGTTTCGGCTATCAGCCGGTCGGTTCCGACTTCGAGCTCGATGTGGGCTACTCGCACATTCGCGTCGACGATTCCTCCATCGAACGCGAAAACGAAGTGGGCGACGTGCTGCGCGGCGAGTACGAGTCGAGCGTCGACATTCTCGCGGTCCAGGGGCTCTGGCGCTTCTGAGCCGCTCGGCCGCAACGCCGGTATAACAGCGGGGCCGTCCGTCATGGGCGGCCCCGTTTCGTTTCCGCCTCTGAGCACTCCGCACGCCCGCTCCGGCACACGACGCTCCCTGGGACCGGGAACCGAGCATCGATGCGTGCGGTCGCAAATGTGTGCTTGACGACACGGCGGCGTATTCCGAGTATGGAGTCGTCGTCACCCCACCCCCTCCGGGAGTCATCTCATGAACACATTCCGCCGCCTGCGCCGCAGTCTCGCCAGTCTCTGTATCTTCCTGCTGCTCGCGCCGATCGCGTTGCCCGTGCACGCCGCCATGGTCGGCAACGATGAAGTGGTCGCCGAGGCGCGCGGCGACATGGACCGGGCCGAGGTCATGGCCTTTCTCGACCGCGATGATGTCCGCGCCCAGCTTGAGGCCCAGGGCGTTGATCCCGCCGATGCCAAGGCGCGCGTCGCCGCCATGACGGATGCCGAGGTGGCCGAGCTGCAGGCGCGCATGGACGAGATTCCGGCCGGGGCCGGGCCGAGCGTGCTTGGCGCGGCACTGGTGATCTTCGTCGTGTTCGTGATCACCGACGTCATCGGCGCGACGGATATCTTCCCCTTCATCCGTCCGGTCGAATAACGGTCGCCAGCCTACAACGCATGTCGCCGCATGCCGTCGCATCATTGCCGCGCCTCGGCGCGGCGCTGCTGGCGGCGCTCGTGCTCGGCGCCTGTGCGACACCGCCCACGCCCGCCCCGGGCGAGGATGTCGCTCGCGCCGCCGAACTGCACGATGTGCCGTTCCACCCCCAGAAGCTCTACCAGTGTGGCCCGGCGGCCGTGGCCACGATGCTGGGGGATCTCGGCATCGAGGCCGATCCGGATGACCTGGTCAGCGAGGTCTACGTGCCGGAGCGCGAGGGCAGCCTGCCGGCCGAGATGCGCGCTTCCGTGCGCGCTCGGGGACTGGTCGCCTATCCGCTGGCGCCCTCCATCGATGATCTGGTGACCGCAATTGATGCCGGTTATCCGGTACTGGTGATGCAGAACCTGGGGTTGGACTGGGCACCGACCTGGCACTATGCCGTGGTAGTCGGCTATGACCTCGAACGCGAGCGCGTGGTGCTGCGCTCGGAAACGGATCGCCGCCGGGTCAACCGCACAGCCACGTTCCAGCGCACCTGGGCCCGTGCCGATTACTGGGCGCAGCTGGTGGTCGAACCGCACGACATCCCCCCCGTGGCCGAACCCCTCGCATGGCTGGAGGCGGTGCACGAGCTGGAGGAGCGTGGTGACATCACGGCCGCGCGGGCGGGCTATGAGGCGGCGACGCGCGAGTGGCCGACCTATCGTCCGGCGTGGATGGCGCGCGGCAATGCGGCATGGGCGGCCGGGGACGTGGAGGCCGCCGCTGATGCCTTTGCCGAGGCCGTGCTGCTCGATGCCGAACGCTGGGAGGGGTGGAACAACCTCGCGCATGCGCTGGCTCGCGACGGATGCGGTGCACCGGCGGCGCAGGCGGCGTATTGCGCGCACCAATTGGCACCCGACGAGGACGCGACGCGGAGTACGCTCGCTCAGTTTGCCGACGCCGAGGGCGGCGACGGTTGCCAGGCGTTACCGCCGTGTCCGGCGCTGAGGCCGTAGGGTGCAGGGCAGACAAGGACCGGCGGCAGCCGGGCCGCATCTGCCAG
>CAZJGZ010000278.1:0-2022 GCA_964545695.1 uncultured Ectothiorhodospiraceae bacterium
GCGGCCTCGAGGGCGAGGTCGCGACGGGCGGCCTGGAGCCTCTGCACCATGTCGGTGGTGCTGGTGTAGAGGACGCGTTTTCCGGCCTCGACGAGGGCATGGCCGACGGCACAGAGGACATGGCTCTTGCCGGCGCCCGAGTTGCCGATGGCGATGAGGTTGGCGCCGGTCTCGACCCAATCGCCAGCGGCCAGTGCCTCGATGCGGGCCCGGGTCACTCCGGGCAGGACCTTGAAGTCGAGGGTGGCGAGCGTCTTACCGCCGGGCAGCTGGGACTGCTGGAGGTGGCGCTGGATGCGCCGGGCATCGCGTTCAGCCAGTTCGAGCTCGGCCAAGGCGGCGAGGAAGCGGGATGCCGGCCAGCCCTCGGCGTCCGCGCGCTCGGCCAACGTTTGCCAGTGACGCTGGAAGCTGGGCAGGCGCAGTGCGGTGAGCATGGCGGGCAGCGCATGGACATCGACGGGGCGCGGGGCGGCGACGGCAGTCATGCGCGGCCCTCCAGCAGGGCGTCGAAGCTGGCCAGATCGGTCAGCGCGACGGGCGTGTCGTCCGGCAGGTCGCGCCGGCGCGGTTCGAGGCGCTGTTTCAGGGCATGGGCCTCGGGCAAGCTGCCGTGGCAGAGGGTATCTGCGATCAGCGCGGCGAGTTCGGCCTCGCAGCCCTCGTCATGGGCGAGCCAGAGAAGGTCGACCATGCGGCGGCAGGCGTCCTTGCGTGGCAAGGCGGCGGAGAGCGCGGTCCACGCCTCGGAATACTCTGATCGGGGGAACAGACCATCGCGGTAGACCGAGCCGGCCAGGGCCTGCGGTTTGCGGCGCAGCGCATGGATGACATGGCGGTAGTTGACGCAATGAACGCGGACGCCGTCACGGCGCCCACGCTGTCGGGGGTGGGTGACGACCCGGGTGGCCCCGAGGAAAGCTTCGATCCGATCATCGTAGACATGGACACGCAGGCGCTTGCCGATGAGCTGGGAGGGCGCAGAGTAGAAGACGGTGTGAACGAGGAAGCCACCGGTCCTGGTGACGCGCGCGACCACCTCGGTGAAGTCGGTGGTGCGCCGCGCAGGCAGCGGACGCAACACCGCCATCTCCGTGCGGACGGCGGCCTCACGACGCCGGTTGCGGCGGGCCACCAGTTCATCGACGAAGCGGCGCCAGTCAGCGAGGGTCGCGAAGTCGCGGGAGCCGCGCAGGATCAGCCCCTGGTCGAGGGCGGTCTTGAGGTGGTTGTTGTGAGCCTCGACGGCGCCATTCTCATGCGCTTCGCCCGGGTTGTTGCGGCTGGCCAGCATGCTGTAGTGGGCGCAGAAGTCGTTGTAGCGCCGGGTGATGTCGGCCGCGGCATCGGCATCGAGGTTGCGGTAAGCTGCGGAGAGGCTGTCGGTGCGGTGCTCGTGAGGCACGCCGCCCAAGGTCCACAGCGCGTTCTGGAGGTTCTCGGCCAGTGCCGGGAAACTCTCGCCACCCAGCACGACGGCCGCATGCTCCCAGCCGCTGTAGGCCAAAACGAAGTGGAAGAGGCGGTGCGCCAGCGGTTGACCGGCAATCGTCACGCCAAGTGCGCTGGCGTCGGTGAAGTCCGACAGGGCCATGCCGCCGGGCTCTGGTGTTTGCCGGAAGATCACGTCTCGCTCCGGCCCGTTCAGGGCACGCCAGTCGCGCACGCGGCGCTCGAGCGTCCGGCGCACCCGATCATCGGGGAAGGACTCCGGGTCGGTCAGCTGCAGATGCCGCAGCAGCGTGATCGCCTGCACGGCGGGGTCAGCCCTCAGGATCGGTAGCAGCACCGGCTCCCACACCGCCGCGAGCGGGTCGGAAACGGTGCGACCTCGCACCGGTTTGCGCTGCGATGGCAGACGGGGATCTGCTTCGATCCGGCGGGCTGTGCGGTCGCTGAACCCTGCACGCGCGGCAGCAGCGCGCTGGCTGTATTGAAGACGGTCGCTCATGTAGACTCCAACTTGCTGGTCGGTGGCGGGTTTGCCCGGCACGGTCTGATCTCCGTTTAGCGTCAGAGATC
>CAZJGZ010000279.1:0-1988 GCA_964545695.1 uncultured Ectothiorhodospiraceae bacterium
GGCAGCAAGCGGTTCATTCGCGGCGGCCGGAAACAGGGCTGCATGATCCCGGCGGCCGGCCGACGCGGTGCAGATCGCATTCTGATCTGCGAGGGCTGGGGCACGGGCATGAGCCTAGCCGAGATGGAGCCCGAGTCCCTTGTCCTGGCCGCCCTGGACGCCGGCAATCTCCGGCCCGTGGCGATGGACTGCCGGCGCCGCTGGCCCGATGCCGAGATCATCATCTGCGGCGATGCTGACGACGTAGGCCGGGTGAAGGCCCGCGAAGCTGCATTGGCTGCCGGTGCGCTGGTGGCGATCCCTGACATACCGCCCGAAGTTGGTTCCGACTGGAACGACGCGGCGAAGGGGGTGGCGGCATGAGCGAAATCCAACTGCACGCCATCGACCCGCAAGACCTGCCGGCAGACGAGACACCGGAACAGATGGTCGCTCGCCTGGCGGCACTCTCGCCGCTGGAGTACGACAAGGTGCGCGAGACGGAAGCCGAATCCCTTGGCATCCGCGTCTCGACACTCGACGCCGAGGTAAAGGCCACTCGCAAGGGCACTGATGAAGGTGTCGGCGCAGCGCTGGTCATGGACGACCCGGAGCCCTGGCCCGATCCGGTGAATGGCGCCGAGCTACTGGAGACCCTGGCAGAGACGGTGCGGCGCTACCTGGTGCTGAACCCGACCGACGCCGACGCAGTAGCTCTGTGGATCATGCACAGCCACGCACATGATGCGGCGACCGTCTCTCCGATCCTGAGCATTACCAGCCCGCAGAAGCGCTGCGGCAAGACGACGCTACTGTCATTACTGCAGCATCTGGTGCGCCGACCGCTACCGGCAAGCAACATCACCGCCGCGGCCCTGTTCCGGTCGGTGGAGAAGTGGCAGCCGACAATGCTCGTCGATGAGGCGGATACGTTTCTGCGGGAGTCAGACGAGCTGCGGGGCGTCCTCAACTCTGGTCATAACCGCACCAGTGCATACGTGGTGCGCGTTGTCGGTGACGACCACGAGCCGCGGGCGTTCAGCACCTGGTCGCCCAAGGCCATCGCCCTGATCGGCAACATGCCCGACACGCTGGCTGACCGTAGCGTCGCCATCGCACTGCGGAGGAAAACAGTCGATGAGGCCGCGGAGACGCTGCGCCTGGATCGGCTGGAGCACATCGAGCACCTGCCCCAGCAGGCCACCCGATGGGCCGACGATCACATCAGCACACTGCGGCGGGCTGACCCCACGATACCGACCGGCCTGCATGATCGGGCCGCGGATAACTGGCGTGCCCTTCTCTCTATCGCTGACACGGTAGGGGGTGACTGGCCGGAGCGTGCGAGGCGGGCCGCGACTGCACTGGTCGCACACGATGCGCCAGAGGACGCGGCCGGCGTGATGCTCCTGGAAGACGTGCGCGAGCACTACGGCGAGCACCAGAAGATCACGTCTGCCCAACTGGTGGACACCCTTGTGACCCTCGACGAGCGGCCCTGGCCGGAGTGGCGACGCGGGAAGCCGATCACCACGCGCCAGGTGGCAAAGCTACTCCAGCCCTTCGGCATCCGGTCGCGTCAACTCCGACTCAGGGACGGGCGTGCTGGTATCCACGGTTATCTGCTTGCCGACTTTCAGGACGCCTTCTCCAGATACTTGGGTGCTCAATCCGCTACAGCGCTACAAGCGAGGCATGGCGCGGGCTCCAGCGATTCTCAATCCGCTACGGCTTCCGAGGGTGTAGCGGAACGAAAACAGCCGAAAGCCACGCATGGCGCGGGCTGTAGCGGTGTAGCGGATGAAACCCCCGACGATGGGGAGGTGAGGCTATGACGCCGGCAGAGATGACACATCGACTCCGGCACCTGCACGTCGAGGGTGACGAGATCGTGGCGCGGTTCACCGAGACGACACCCGAGGCCGTGGAGGCCCTACGGCAGGTCAAGCCGGCAATCCTGATCCTGCACCAGGCGGCAGAGCAGGCCCGCTGCGCCGAGCCGCTGCACG
>CAZJGZ010000280.1:0-1969 GCA_964545695.1 uncultured Ectothiorhodospiraceae bacterium
GCCCCGGCGGATATCCACCCCGAGGCGGTGGCGTTCACGCGCGAGCCTGCAGCCGCCGTCTACGATCCGGTCGGTGATGCGATCGTCTTTCTGACCTCGCTGGAGTTCGAGGCAGGCTCCGATATGTCGGACGGCACCTATGCGGTGAAGTTCGGCCCCGGTGATGGCGTCGCATGGGCCACGCGCATCGCGCCCTCCTTCGCGGTGCGCTCGCGCACGCGCAACATGGCCATCGCGGCATCGCGCACCGAGGGCCGGCGCATGGCCTGGCGGTATCGCCAGCACGTCTCCCAGCTCGATCTGCGCACCGGCGCGGTGCTGCTGCAGACCGAGGGGTTTCCGCAGGGCACGGGGATCGGCAGCGGGCAGTCGGCGGCCTTCGATGATCGCTCGGACACGCTCATCGGCTGGCTCGTGTCGGGATCTGCGGTCGGGCGCTTCTTTCTCAACCGCACCGCCGGCGCGGGTGTGACGCCGGGCGCGATCGTCGCGGGTATCTGCGCGCGGGTCGGGCTCGGGGAGGCCGATATCGAGGTGTCCGGCATCCTCGCGCCCCAGTTCCAGGGCTACGCGATCGGCCGGCAGGGCAGCGCCCGATCCGCGATCGAGCCGGTGGCCACCGCGTTCTCGTTTGACGCGGTCGAGGCGGATGACCGGATCCGCTTCGTGCCCCGCGCGCGCTCGGCCGCGCAGGCGCCGCTGCTCACCGCCGATGACCTGGTGCCCGAGCGCGAGGCCGGGCGCGTCGTGCAGATCCAGCGTGTGCAGGAGACCGATCTGCCCGAGCGGGTCACGGTGACCTACCAGGAGGTGAGCGGCGACTACAATCAGGGCGCCCAGCACGCCACGCGGGTGGCCCAGCCCGTGGCCACGATGGGCTCGCGCGACAAGCGCGACATGGAGCTGCCGATGGCGCTCGACGCCACCGAGGCCAAGCGCATCGCCGAGCGGGTGATGGCCGCGGCCTGGATCGAGCGCGATGCGGTGGAGCTGGTGCTGCGGCCGGGCTTCGCGCGGCTCGATCCCACCGATCTCGTGCGGGTGACGGCGCCCGGCGGCACCGGGATCGCGGTGCGGCTCACACAGCTCGAGATCGGCGCGGACTGGCAGCTGCGCGCGAAGGGCGTGCGCCACATCGGATCAGCGTATCTCTCGGACGCCATCGGCGAGGCCGGCCGCGGGGTCCGGCCCGTGCGCATGCTCGGCGATGTCCCCTCGATCTGGGTCGTGCCGCAGGTGCCGCTGCTGCGCGATCGCCATGACACCGGCGGCACCGCATTGCGGCAGTATCTCTTCGCCGCGCCCCGGCAAGCGGGCGCGTGGTCGGGACTGTCGCTGTTTCGCGCGCGCGACGGGTCCGATTGGGAGATCCCGGCGCGCGTCAACGAGCCGGCGCTGATCGGTGTGCTGCGCGCGCCGCTCGCAGCACCAGGCTCACCCTGGAGCTGGGACGACGCCAACGTCCTGGAGCTTCGCCTGCGCGATCCGGACGGCCAGCTCGAATCGGTCTCCGATCTGCAGCTGCTGGGCGGGCGCAACGCGGCACTGGTGGTCGATCCGGATGGCGGCGCCGAACTCGTGCAGTTCGCCACCGTGACGCCGCTCGGCAATGATCGCTACCGACTCTCAAGGCTCCTGCGCGGGCGACGCGGCACCGAGGGGCGGCTTGCCCACCCCGCCGGCGCGCGGGTCGTGATCCTCGGCGATCAGGGCGAGCTGTTCACCGAGCCGCTGGGACGGATCGGGCAGTCGGTGCGCTATCGCGGCGTCGGTCGGGGTGAGCGCTTCGAGGAGGCGGACACGGTCACGCAGCGCCTGCGCGGGGCGGACCTTAAGCCCTACGCGCCGGCGCATGTCGCAGGGGCGTGGGATGGCGCCGGCATCACCATCAGCTGGCTGCGCCGCACCCGGATTGGCGGCGACTGGCGCGACGGGACCGGGACGGTGCCGCTCGGCGAGGCCGCGGAGG
>CAZJGZ010000281.1:0-1936 GCA_964545695.1 uncultured Ectothiorhodospiraceae bacterium
TAGCCCGAGTGCAGGGCGGGCGTTTTGACACAAATCAACACTGCGGCTGATCGACAATCGGTCGTTGCACGCTCAGCGGATCAAGGTTGCTTGCTGGCGCTGCCCCCGGGTGCGTCCGGAATAGGCACGCGATCCGGCTCTCTGGCAGGTTCGCCGGCGCAAGTACGCGTAAACGTTACTCGTTGAGTTCAATACGCAACTGGCCGTCCTCGACCCGGAGGTCGGCCACGCCGGCGGCGAACGCGCGCCAGAAGCCCGGCTCGGCGCCGAATTGCTCGACCAGATTCACATTCTTGAGATCGCCCAGCCAGGCGTTCGGTACCGGGACTCCCATCACGCTGACCCCCATCAGCCGCACCACGGGCTCGCCTTCGTGATAGGTCAGCTCGACACCCGCATGAACCCGCACCGTCCGTCCGCCGAGTAGCGGAAACCCCTCCTCGACCGGCACCAGCAGCACGAGGCTCAACAGGTCATCCGAGAGATCGACCGCCACGCGCCGGGCCAGCGCGGGATCGTTCGCCAGCAGGCCGTTGAGTTCGCGCTGGCTGAACTGCACGACCCGGTCGGCTCCCGCTTCGGTGTAGCGCTCGGGCTCGGCGTCGCCGGGCGGCTCTGCGTCCCGGACTTCGGCCCCCTGCGGCCCATCCCTGAGCACCCGCAGCTTGCCTTCGACCTCACGCTGCTCATCGGCCTGCAGCGCCACGGGCTCCAGCTCCTCGGTAAACACATATTGGCCCAGCAGCCAGAAACTGATCGCCGCCGTCGCGATCACGGCGACCAGGACGATGCCGGCCACCTGCCACCCGCTGAATCCCTTTCTTCCGCCGCGGGAATTCTCCCCTGCACCAGGCCGGTTCATGACCGCTCTGTCATCCACCATGGACTCCCACTCCCGCAGACCCGTGCGCGCTCCCGACCGCCGGCCGCGTTGATTCAAGATCCGCCGAGATTACATCCCATCGGCGCATGGAGCGATCGGCGCGAACGGTTCGGTTCCGTCGCCGGATTTCGCTATGCTGACGCCCGCACCCGCATTCCATTGAACCGACCACAAGGCCTCGCCATGACCGGCCCACTCGCAGGCATCCGGATCATCGATCTCACGGCCGTGATCTCCGGCCCCCTCGCCACCATGATGCTGGCGGACCAGGGCGCCGAGGTGATCAAGGTCGAAAACCCCGCCGGCGGTGATTTCACCCGCCACGCCGCCAATCGGCAGGGCGGGTTCTCCGCCTCGTTCCTGAACAACAACCGCAACAAGAAATCCGTGGCGCTGAACCTGAAGGAAGCGCGCGGCCGCGAAGCCCTGCTGCAACTGATCGCCACCGCCGATGTCTTGATCCAGAACTTCCGCCCCGGCGTGATCGAGCGCATGGGGCTGGGCGAGGACGAACTGCGCAAGGTCGCCCCGAAGCTGATCATGGCCTCCATCAGCGGCTTCGGGGATACCGGCCCTTATGCCCAGCGCCCGGTGTACGACCCGCTGATCCAGGGCCTGTCGGGGCTCGCGACGGTACAGGCCGGCGCCGACGAACGGCGCCCGCAACTGGTCCGGACCATCCTCCCGGACAAGGTCACGGGCATCACCGCCGCGCAGGCGATCACCGCAGCGCTGTTCGCCCGCGAACGCACGGGGGAAGGCCAGCACGTGCGATTGTCCATGCTGGACGCCACCGTCGCCTTCCTGTGGAGCTCGGACATGGGCAGCCAGACCTTCGTCCAGGGCGAGCTGCCGCAACAGGAAGCCGCCAGCTTCCAGGATCTGGTCTACGAGACCACCACCGGCTATATCGCCATCGCCGTGCAGAACGACCGCGAGTGGCAGGCGATCATCCGCGCGCTCGACCAGCCGCACTGGGCGGAGGACCCACGCTTCCTGACCGCGGAGCTGCGCCAGCAGAACATCGACGCCCGGCTGGACCTCATCCAGTCC
>CAZJGZ010000282.1:0-1935 GCA_964545695.1 uncultured Ectothiorhodospiraceae bacterium
GGAATGGATCCATGCTACACATGGCGCGTTTCGTTAGCAGCGCGCGAAGCCAACCTGGGGGAGATCGGCATGTCAGCTTTGGCGATGCAACTGCGCGAGCATTACGCACTCATTGCTACCGACGGTGTCGAATTGGAGAAGCGATCCGGCGTGATCAAGTGCGTCAGATCGCCTATCGTGTGCCTGCCTCATTTCAATGCCCTCCTCGCCGTCGCCGGCGTCCGCGGGATGCCTGAATTCATTAGCATGCATACACCCCCTCACATTACCGATTATGACGGCCTGCTTCAGGCGCTGCCTTCGATGGTGTCGAGCGCCATGCGTACTGCGAGAACCAAGAAGCTCGGCCTGGAAGAACGGTTGCCCACGAGCATTGTCTTCGTAGGCTGGTCGAACGCGGCGCAACGGTTCGTGGCGCATCAAGCTACGCTGGACACGCGAGCGAAAGGCGATGCATCAGATCTCGTGAAGATGACGGCGATACTGACTGATGACGTGTGGCGAAACTTCTCGCTCACAAGCAAGGCTCGCTCACATGTTGGCCTCAACCGCGAGACTGGCGACGACGACATCAATCGACTCATACGGCACGTTTTCGCGTCGAGGGTCCAGTACGCAATGCGCCCGACCTGGGCTGCCAATGACGCGCCGGTAGCCGGCGGCTTCATCAAGCTCGCGGCGGTGAGCCGCGACAATCAAAAGGTTTGGATCGCACACAGATGGGACGGCGATCACGCGGGAGCCACACTCGACCCGAGCCTGAACGAAGAACTGCCGCGGAATATTCCCGACACAGAAACATCGTTCTGACACCACGGATCCGCCGCTTTCAGCTACGTTAACCAATTTCTTCCCTCTATATGCGACCATGGTCGAGTCGGGAGATAACCGCCGACCTCCCGCCTGCGTAAGTGGGTCGCGGCGATGCGCATGCGAGCGCGGCGGTGGGATCCCGAGGTGCAGGAAGGCTGCCCCGTCGGGGTCGTGCGGAGGATGAAATGATCAACGTTCAGAATTCGATGATTGTCTCACGCGATACGAGCCGGGCGCTGAGCGAGCGTTTGCGTCTCGCCGCTGCAATCAGTGGATCGATCTGGGTCGACGCTGACACGACACGGGAGATCGTGCGTCGGCTAGACGGGGGGAACAGTTCCAACAAGGTGATCGCGACCGAGCTCGCCAAGATGCAGGCCGAAATGAAAGTGCTTCGGGCCGAGAAGCGCGAAGCCGAGGACTGGGCCCATCAGCGGGTCATCAAGCTCCAGCGCATGTGCTGGTGTTGCCTGGCCTTAGCCTGGGCCGGCCTCTTTCTTGCTGCGGTCACATGGTTCTTCGCGTGAGGTAACTGCTGGGTCATTTTCAGTCGCGATCGATTCGCCAATACGCCTCATCGCAGAAACGCGAGCGCAAGACTCCGGAACCGCCGCATCAGACGGCGCTCGTCTTTGGTTCAATGGCGTCCAGAAGTTGACGCTCGCCGGGCCGATCCGCAAGAGCCCTGGCATTGGTCGTAGCAGCGCTCCGTTTCAGGAACGAGGAGCCGGGAATCATCCGCAGCGTAACGAGTTCAGCCTGAACAACGTTCAGACCCTTGATATTTCGGTTAAACTTGGACTTTCTCGTGGTTTCAAGCTGCAGGATTTCGTCGGATTCCGGGTGAAACCCTGCAATTTCGGATGCCGCGATGAAGCCGAAACCGCGCGAATCTGAGCAGGATGATCTCCTGCGCCCACGCCTGGTCGATCTGATCGACATGCGCCACGAGCTGGTGAAGCTCGCCGCACTTATCGCCTTCAATCTGTCGGACGAGGCGGTCGTCGCCCGTTGGGTGGAGAACCCCTATCCGTTGAGGAGATTGATCCGCGCCCGCCGGACACTGTGCTGACGGAGCCGTGTCGCGAGGCGCGGGCGCTCGGCGGGGAGGCGATGACGCAG
>CAZJGZ010000283.1:0-1935 GCA_964545695.1 uncultured Ectothiorhodospiraceae bacterium
CGCGAAGAACTGGAACTGACGCCGGATGTGATCGGCATCATCGGCGCGCTGCCGTTCATCAGTTTCGTGCTCGCGACCTCGCTCGCCCCGATCGCCACCCATCGTCTGGGCGCGCGCAACACCGCCGTGCTCTCGGGGTTGTTCGCGGTCGGCGGCCTGACCGTGATCAGCCAGTCCACGGGCGCGGTCTCGCTGGGTGTCGGCGTATTTGCCTGCGGGGTCTGCACCGGCCTGATGATGCCCGCGCTCACGTCCGCCATGCAGGCACTGGTGCGGCGATCGCTGCACGGTCGCGTCAGTGCGGTCATGAACGCCGGGACGAGCATCGGTATTGCCTTCTCCGTGCCGGCCATTCTTTTTCTGGCCGGTGCCTGGCGCCTGGCGTACATCTCCTTCGCGGCCGCGGCCGTCATCGGGGTATTCGCGGCCTGGTACTTCATCCCCTCGGTATCGCGGGTGACCACGGCATACGTGGCCCCGCCGCCACCCATTACCGCGCTGCAGTGGACCCGCCTCACGCGGCTGTCACTGTTCGCATTCCTCATGGGCTTCATCGCCTCGGGGTACTGGGTGTTCGCACCGGACCTGGCGGTCAACCTTGGTGCGCTGCCCTCCGACCAGACCGGCTGGCTCTGGCTGGCGGTGGGCATTGCCGGTCTCGGGGGCGCCGTCGTGAGCGACCTCGCCGATCGCAACAATCCCGCCATCACCCAGGCGCTGATGCTGGTCACGATGTCGGCGAGCATGGCGCTGCTCGCCGCCAGCCCCGGACAGGTCACGCTGGCCGTATTCTCCGCACTGGTCTTCGGCCTGTCCTACATGAGCCTGACCGGGCTGTACCTGATCAGCGGTATCCGCCTGTTGCCGGGGCGGCTGTCGCTGGGACCGGTTCTCCCCTTCATCGCCATCGCGCTTGGCCAGGCAGCAGGATCACCCACCGTCGGCGTGGTCGTGAATGCCCTCGGCTATGCCGACGCGTTCGCGGCCTTCGCCGCCCTTGGCATTCTGGTGGCCTTTCTGTCCCCGCTGTACCCGCGGCACATCGATGACGGCCAGGATGACGAGCCCGAGGGAACCGGCCTTCAGGCCGCGTACGATCACCAGATCGAGGGCGAGCCCGACGAGCCACTGCAGGAAGTCACCGAAGAGGCTGCCGAGGAGGAAACCGCCGAGGCAAGCGCCGAGGGCGAACCCCGGGCGACTCCCGCTTCATGACCGGGCAGGGCTGCTCGCACAATCGCGCACAGGTTGAACCATGGATACATTGACGATTCCCGCCCGCTTCAAGGGACCACCCAGGAGCGCCAATGGCGGCTACGTATGCGGTCTGATGGCACGCCGGATCGAGGGCGACGTGGCAGCCAGCCTGAAGGCGCCGCCGCCCCTGGACACGCCGATCACGGTCACGCAAACGGACCGGAGCGTGGAGATGTATCTGGGTGACCAGCTGCTGGGCCAGGCCCAGGTGAAGCCGCTGGACCTCGAGGTACCGCCGCTCCCCGAACCACTGGAACTCGACGGCGATCCGGTCGATGCGCCCGGTCGACCGAAAAAGTTCGCGCCGTTCTCGACCTGTTTCGTGTGCGGCAAGGACCGGACCCATCCCGACGGTCTGTGCATCCATCCGCAACAGGTCGTCGGCCACGAGAACATGGTGGCAGCCTCCTGGGCGTTGCATGCGGGCCTGGCAGACGACGACGGGCACGTGGCGCCCGAATACCTGTGGGCGGCGCTCGACTGTCCCGGCTACTTCGCCTGCGCGCCGGGTGAAGCGGCATTGCTGGCACGCCTGACGGTGAGCATCCGCGCGGCGCTGCCGGCAGCGGGCGAGGCGACCGTGATCGGTTGGGACATGGGTGGAGCCGGGCGCAAGCGTCGCTGCGGCACGGCGGTATTCGCACCCGATGGCACACTGGTGGCCAAGGCCGAAGGGCT
>CAZJGZ010000284.1:0-1842 GCA_964545695.1 uncultured Ectothiorhodospiraceae bacterium
AGCCGGCTTGATCGAGCGCGCCCGGGTGGGGCGGGTGTTACGAATCGAGCGCGCGGATGCGCTTGTTCAGGCGGCTCTTGTAGCGGGCGGCGCGATTCTTGTGGATCAGGCCCTTGCCGGCCATGCGGTCGACCAGCGGCACGGCCTCAGCGTAGCAACCGCGTGCCTGGGTGGCATCACCCGCGCGCAGGGCCTTGATGACCTTCTTTACATGCGTGCGCATGGTGGAGCGCATGCTGTGGTTGTGCAGCCGGCGCTTGCCGTTCTGAATCGCGCGCTTGCGCGCCTGTGGGGAATTGGCCAAGGTTGCACTCCGTTCGTCGTTGCTACTGGGCTCGGAAGGCGCGGGATTATGGCTGCAGCTGCCCCGCATGTCAACGCGCCTGCTACACTCGCGCCCCAATCAGGGCGGGTCGATGCACGGCGACCGCGGCCATTACGCCGATCCGGGGGTCGGGCGCATGAGTGAATCCAGCGCGGGGATCTGGCGCACCGGCGGTACCGTCGGCGTGATGACGCTGCTGTCGCGCATCATGGGCTTTGTCCGCGACGTGGTCATCGCGCGCGTGTTCGGGGCCGGCATCGCCACCGACGCCTTCTTTGTCGCCTTCCGCATCCCCAATTTCCTGCGCCGACTGTTCGCCGAGGGGGGCTTCACCCAGGCCTTCGTGCCGGTGTTCACCGAGTACAAGGAGCGCCGCACCCGCGAGGAACTGCGCGATCTGGCCGCGCACGTCGTCGGCACGCTCGCCGGCGTGCTGCTGGCGGTCACCGCCATCGGCGTGGCGCTGGCCCCGGTGCTGGTACTGATCTTCGCCCCCGGGTTCTACGGCGATGGCGAGCGCTACGACCTCGCGGTCGACATGCTGCGCCTGACCTTCCCCTACATCCTGTTCATCTCGCTGGTCGCCGCCGCCGGCGGCATGCTGCAGAGCTTCGGCCGCTTTGCCATCCCCGCGTTCACGCCGGTGCTGCTCAACCTGTGCCTGATCTTCGGCGCGCTGTGGGCGGCGCCGCGCCTCGATGTGCCGATCTACGCCCTCGCCGGCGCGGTGTTCGTTGCCGGCGTGGCCCAGCTCGTGTTCCAGCTGCCCTATCTGGCGCGCATCGGCATGCTCGTCATGCCGCGCTGGGGCTGGCGCCACAGCGGCGTGCGCCGCGTGATCAAACTGCTCATCCCGACGCTGTTCGGTGCCTCGGTGGCGCAGATCAATCTGCTGGTCGACACCCTGATCGCCTCGCTGCTGATCGCCGGCAGTGTGTCCTGGCTGTACTACGCCGACCGCCTGATGGAGTTCCCGCTGGGCATCCTCGGCGTCGCGCTTGGCACCGCCATCCTGCCGCGACTGTCGGCGCAGCACGCGCAGACCGATCCGGATGCCTTCCGGCGCACGCTCGATCAGGCCATCCGGCTGGTGCTGCTGGTCGGCCTGCCGGCGACCGCCGGGCTGGTGCTGCTGGCCGGGCCGATGATCGGCACGCTGTTCGCCCACGGCGAGTTCACCGCCGATGACACCTTCATGGCGTCGCTGGCGCTGATCGGCTACGGCCTCGGCCTGCCCGCGTTCCTGTTGGTCAAGGTGCTGCAACCCGGCTTCTTCGCCCGGCAGGACACGCGCACGCCGGTGAAGATCGCGGTCATCAGCCTGACGTCCAACATGGTGCTCAACGCGATTATTGTCGGCAGCATGGTCCTGGCCGGCTTTCTCGCGCCGCACGCGGGCCTGGCGCTGGCGACGGCGCTGTCGGGCTGGCTGCAGGCGGGGCTGCTCTATTTCGGCCTGCACCGGGCCGGCGTCTACCATCGCGAGCCGGGCTGGCCGGCGTTCGCGCTGCGGCTGG
>CAZJGZ010000285.1:0-1768 GCA_964545695.1 uncultured Ectothiorhodospiraceae bacterium
CAGCGATGAGCCTGGGCGCGCATCCGGCCGTTCGGCGTGCGTTCCCCTTCTTGCGCTGGTGGCCGCGCGTCGACCGCAAGACCCTGCGCGCCGATGCGTTCGCCGGCCTCACCAACGCCATTGTCGTGGTCCCGCAGGGCGTCGCGTTTGCCCTGATCGCCGGGCTGCCCCCGCAGTACGGCCTCTACACCGCCATCTTTCCGGCGATCATTGCTGCCCTGTGGGGCTCTTCCTGGCACCTGATCTCGGGGCCGACGCTGGCGCTGTCCATCGTCATCTTCTCCACGCTCGCACCCATCGCCCAGCCGGGCACGGCCGAGTACATCGGTCTGGCGCTGGCGCTGACCTTCTTCTGCGGGCTCTATCAGCTCGCCTTCGGCTTTGCGCGCCTGGGGGCGCTGGTCAACTTCGTCTCGCCCGCGGTGGTCACGGGCTTCATCACCGGTGCGGCCATTCTGGTCGCCACCAGCCAGTTGCGTTTCATGCTCGGCATCGACATCCCGCGCGATCTCGGCTTCTTCGAGACCTGGGTCTACACCGCAACCCACCTGGGGGAGACCGAATGGCGCGTCGTGCTCATCGCGCTGGCGAGCCTCGTGGTCGCACTGGGCGTGCGCCACTACCGCCCGCACTGGCCGTGGCTGCTGTTGTCCATGCTCGGCGGTGTGGCCATGGGCATTGCGCTCAACGCACCGAATCACGGTGTCGACACGGTCGGCGCGATCCCGCGCGAGATGCCGCCGGTGCAACTGCCGGCGCTCGATTTCGAGACCGTGCGCACGCTCGCGCCGCAGGCGCTCGCCCTGGCGCTGCTGGGCCTGATCGAGGCCGCCTCGATCGCCCGCGCCATCGCCCAGCGCTCGCAGCAGCGCCTCGACGGCAACCAGGAGTTCATCGGCCAGGGGCTGTCGAACGTCGTCGGCGCCTGCTTCTCCAGTTACGCCAGCTCCGGCTCGTTCACCCGCTCCGGCATCAACTACGAGGCCGGCGCCAGGACCCCCGTCTCGGCCCTCCTCGCCGCCGTGTTCCTCGCCATCATCGTGCTCGCGCTCGCGCCCTGGGGCGAGTGGCTGCCGACGGCGGCGATGGCCGGCATGATCCTCGTCGTCGCCTGGAACCTGATCGATGTCCCCCACATGCGCGAGATCCTGCGCGCCAGTCGGCAGGACACCGTCATCCTCGTGGTCACCTTCGCCGCCACCCTGCTGTTCGATCTCGCCTTCGCCATCCTCGCCGGCGTGCTGCTGTCGCTGGTGCTGTTCCTCACGCGGGCCGCCAACCCGTCGATCTTCAGCACCGCACCGGACCCGAGCCACCCCAAGCGGCGGTTCAAGAGCCTGCGGCGCAAGGACCTCACCGAATGCCCGCAGCTCAAGATCATCCGCATCGACGGGCCGCTGTTCTTCGGCTCCGTGCAGACCGTCACCGAGACCCTGCAGCGTCTGAGCGAGGGTGCCGGCAACCAGCGCCACCTGCTCGTGATCTGCTCCGGCGTGCCCTACATCGACAGCGCCGCCGCCCAGATGCTGGTGCGCGAACGCCAGCGCTGGCAGCAGCTCGGCGGCGATCTCTACCTCTGCGGCCTGCGCATGGACACGCGGCTGTTCCTGCGCCGCAGCGGCTACGCCAGCCGCTTCGGCCGCGAGGCCATCTTCAGCAACAAGGAAGAAGCCGTCGAAGCGATCTTCGAGAAACTGGACCGCGATATCTGCGCACGCTGCACCGCACGCATCTTCGAGGAGTGCCAGCGCATCCCGCCGCCGCCGGG
>CAZJGZ010000286.1:0-1763 GCA_964545695.1 uncultured Ectothiorhodospiraceae bacterium
CCGAAGTCCGCGCACCATCAAGGGAACCTCTGAACAAAGTCCGCCCTGGCCTTGTTCAGAAACGGGCCATGAAAATGCGATTTCCATGGCCCTTCAGATCAACGACTTGCAGTCGTTGATCTGTCGGCACATCCAAGTGCTGCGGGAAGGTCTGATTTGATCAGACCTTCCCAAGGACAGTGATCGCACGCGAATCCGCGACGACGCTGGCGAAACGATCCCCCCCCCTGAAACCGTACCTACCCAGTGCTGGTGGCATCGTCGACGGCGTCGCCCAGATCGTCGACCGCGTCGTCCATTTCCTCACCAGCCTCTTCGGCAGGGCCCTGATTGTCGCAAGCCGGAAGAATGATCATCAGTGCACTCACGAGAATCGTCGCTGCAATGGTTGTGCTCGGGTTCATGGTTCTTTCGCTCCTGAATGGTTTTGCGAACAGATCGGATCTGCATCGACATCTGCAACGGGGCAGCGTCTTCATGAAGAATCCACTTTGACGAAAGGCATGGCGAGTCGCCTCTGCCTTCAGACATCGTTGCAGGCGATCTTGCCCCCATGCCGCGAAACCGTCTGTGCACTGGCGTACATCCCGACGCGACCAATCTGTCCCAGGATATTGCCGTGCAGATGACTCAGGGGACTTTCCGTCCAGCCGGCCATGACCGAACCAACAACCAACCTGGAAACCCTGTTGACGCAGATCGAAGCCGCTGCCGATGACAGTGAGGCTGTCACCATCAACGCCGTCATGGACGCCATCGGCAGGCGATCATTCGGGCCGATTCTGCTGGCGGTGGGACTCATCCTGGCATCACCACTCAGTGGCGTGCCCGGACTTCCGACACTTGCTGCGATACTGGTTCTGTTGATCGCGGTGCAACTGCTCATGCAGCGCGATCACTTCTGGCTTCCCGGCTGGATCCTCGAACGTTCGATTGCCGCCAGTCGCATACAGCGCGCCATGAAGGCGCTGAAAACACCGGCCCGCCCGATCGACAAGTTGCTGCGGCCACGCCTTCCGTGGCTGACTCATGCGCGTGGATCGAAGGCGATGGCCGGCGTTTGCATACTGATTGTGGCGGTCGTGCCACCACTGGAACTGATGCCGTTCGGCGGCTCGATCGCCGGTGCGGTACTGGCGATCTTCGGTCTGTCACTGTGCACCGGTGACGGCCTGCTGGCACTGTTCGCCTATGCACTTACCGGCGTCATGGTTCTCTGGTTGATCACCACCCTGCTCTGACGGGCTGCTCATGACGTTCGCCGGCAGATGGACATGCCACGGCTGGGTGCCAGCGGATGCGATTGACGTATCTCCTGATTTGCGCCCCGGCTGTTTACACCCAGTCGCCGGACACTCAGGCCCTCGGCCAGGTGTCGCTCAGGCGATAGCCGGCGGGCCAGGGGTCGTGCGGATCGAGGGTGTGCTGGTGGGTGCCCGTGACCCAGGCGCGGCCGGCGATCACGGGAACAATGGCCGGGCGCCCACCCATGGTCGTTTCGGCTTGGATGTGGCAGGCGAAGCGCGAGCCGATGATCGACTCACCGATGAAGGCCTCACCCGGCGCCAGCTGCCCACGCGCATGGAGCACGGCCATGCGCGCCGAGCAGCCGGTGCCCGTCGGGGAACGATCGAGCTTCGCCGGCTTGATGCTGACCGTGTTGCGCCCGATCCGCTGGTCGCCCTCGTGGGCAATGGGGTGGGTGAACTGGCAGAAGGAGATGTGATCCCAGTCGGGATTCTCCGGATGCGAGAAACCGAGCT
>CAZJGZ010000287.1:0-1746 GCA_964545695.1 uncultured Ectothiorhodospiraceae bacterium
GATGACAGCCATCCCGAGCGTCGGTTGACCCTGGATGCCCTGACCGAATGGCTCGCACGCCGGTATGACCTGCCGCACGTGCGCATCGATCCATTGAAGATCGATGTCAGTGCCGTGACCGATGTCATGTCCTATGCCTACGCCGTGCGCTTCAACATCCTCGCCATCGAAGTCACCAGTGACACCGTAACCGTTGCCACCGCCGATCCCGAGGTCCGTGAGTGGGAGCCCGAACTGGAACGCATCAACGGTCGTTCCATTCGGCGCGTCGTGGTCAACCCGCGTGACATCGAACGCTATCTGCTCGAGTTCTATACCCTGTCGCGCTCCGTGCTCGGCGCGCGGCGAGAGCACGGCGAGCCGGGTGGCGGCACCAACATCCAGAACCTGGAACAGCTCACGGAACTGGGCCGCAAGGGCAAGCTCGATGCCAACGACCAGCATGTGGTCAGCATTGTCGACTGGTTGCTGCAGTACGCATTCGATCAGCGTGCCAGCGATATCCACCTGGAACCGCGGCGCGATCAGGGCATGGTCCGCTTTCGTATCGACGGGGTCCTGCACTACGTCTACGAGATCCCGGGGCCGATCATGTCCGCCGTGTCGAGCCGCATCAAGATCCTCGGGCGCATGGACGTCGCGGAAAAGCGGCGGCCACAGGATGGTCGCATCAAGACGCGAACACCGGACGGGCGCGAGATCGAACTGCGCCTGTCGACCATGCCCACCGCCTTTGGCGAAAAGCTCGTCCTGCGCATCTTCAATCCCGACGTTCTGGTGCAGGACCTCGCCGGTCTCGGACTCGGACGCCAGGACGGTGCGACCTGGCAGGAAATGATCCATCAGCCCTATGGCATCGTCCTGGTTACCGGCCCGACGGGCTCGGGCAAGACCACCACGCTGTATTCCACCCTCAAGCAGCTCGCGCGCGATGACGTCAATGTCTGCACCATCGAGGATCCGATCGAACTGATCGAACCGGCGTTCAACCAGATGCAGGTGCAGCACAGCATCGGACTCGATTTCGCCAGCGGGGTACGGACCATGCTCCGGCAGGACCCGGACGTCATCATGGTCGGCGAGATCCGCGATCTGGAAACCGCCGAGATGGCAACGCAGGCCGCACTGACGGGCCACCTCGTGCTGTCGACCCTGCACACGAATGATGCGCCCTCGGCGATCACGCGCCTGGTGGAACTCGGTACGCCTCCCTATCTGATCAACGCCACGTTGCTGGGCGTCATGGCGCAGCGGCTCGTGCGCACGTTGTGTCCGCACTGCAAGGAGTCGATCGAGCCCGACGCCGAACAGTGGAAGGGCTTCGTCGCGCCGTTCACCGCGCGGGTGCCGGAACGGATCTATCGGCCGGTGGGTTGTCTCGAATGCCGCAACACCGGTTTCCTCGGTCGCACCGGGTTGTACGAAATGCTGCGCATGAGTCCGAGCGTGCGGAGTCTGGTGTCGGCAACGACCGACGCCGCGGAGGTCCGCAAGCAGGGCTTCCGCGAACACATGCGCCCGCTGCGCCTCGCCGGCGCCCAGCGCGTAGCCGCCGGCGATACCACCATCGAGGAAGTCCTGCGCGTCACCCCGCCGCCCGCCGGCGCGTAGCGGAGACCGCGAGATACGTGCTCGTTGCGTCATCGATCGCGCGCCGCACTCGACCTCTCGCGAAGGCGCAAAGCCCGCAAGGAAATAATTCTTTCTTCGCGTGCTTCGCGCCTTCGCGAGAGGTAATGCCGACGC
>CAZJGZ010000288.1:0-1744 GCA_964545695.1 uncultured Ectothiorhodospiraceae bacterium
CGCGCCGTCGCGCCAGCCAGTCCGGCAGCTTGCCGAGCTGCACCCGCCCCAACGCCGACTGCACCTCGGGCAGCCGCCAATTAGTGCCGAACGACTCGTGCAGCCAACGGAAGCCGGGCGGGTGCTCGCGCTCATAGACCGCGTCCCACTCCTTGCCGTGGTCCTTGAAGCTCCAGGCGCGCCGCCACACCGCCTCGTCGCGCAGCAGCAGCATCCCGCCCTCACCGGCGGTGGACATGACCTTGTCGGTGCAGAAGGAGAACGCCGCCGCGTCACCGAACGAGCCCACCGGCCGGCCGTCAAAGGTCGCCCCGTGGGCCTGGGCGCAGTCCTCGATGACGAACAGCCCGTGCTCATCGGCCAGCGCCCGCAGCCCGGGCATGTCGCACGGCCAACCGGCCAGATGCACCGCCATCACCGCCCGCGTGCGCGGCGTCAGCACCGCCCGCACCGTCTCGGGCGTGATATTGCCCGACGCCCGGTCGACATCGGCGAAGACCGGCGTCGCCCCGCGCATGACAATACTCGACGCCGACGCCAGGAAGGTGCGCGGCGTCACCACCACCTCATCCCCCGGCCCGACACCCAGCGCGTACAGCGCCAGCTCCAGCGCCAGGGTGCCGTTGGCCACCGCCACACCGTAGGACGCCCCGTGGAAGGCGGCGAACTCACCCTCAAAGGCGCGGCCCTCATCGCCGTTCCAGTAATTCACCCGCCCGGAACGCAGCACCCGCTCGACCGCCGCCAGTTCATCGGCCTCGTAGCGGGGCCAACTTGAAGTCACCTCAGTCATGCCACCTCTCAAAAAGGGGACTGTCCCCTGTACGAAAAAGGGGACCGCCCCTCAGCCATCCCCTCATTGTTAAACAACTGAAAACACCTCAGACAGCGCCTGATGTTTTTGAATTTGCTTGGCAAACGCTTCCATGATGCGTTTCAGCCATTCTTCAGGCATGCGGGGCATGAGGTCATAGACCATCTGGCCCTGGCGAAACAGCGAGTGCGTTCGGTGCTTCACGGTGTTGGCCTTGAGGAGGCGGTCGTAGCCGACCGCCTCGCAGGCCGCCCCAAGCAGTGTCAGCAGCACGATGGCCAGGGCGCTGAGCAGAAACAGACGGTCGCGCCGCGCCGTGCTGCGCGTATGGGTGGCCTCCATGCCCAGCCCGAAGCGCATGTCCTTGGTGTCCCGGAAGTAGATCTCGATACCCCAACGCTTGGCGTAGTACTTGACCAGGTCCGCGCCATGGTGTCCAGATCCCATGCCATGCCGTGGGCAAGCAGCGGGGCAATGTCAGCGGCAAATCGACGATCCTTTAGCTTGTGCGCGAGATTCTCCTCGAACCCAGCACGACTCACGGCGTGGCCCCCATGCTCCATGTAGGCCTGGAAGCTCTCGAGTATCCGCTCCGGACAGGCGCCCCCATCGGCGAGCGCGGTGGCCAGGTCGAACAGATCCCGGCCCTTCGGTGTCTGTCAAGCAACCTGTCGCCTCGGAGCTCACTCAGGCCACCTTTTTCAGGCCTGATTCGGGACGCTCCTTGTCGGGGTTGAGCCATACGGCTCCGGCCGGGGTCCAGTCCCGGACCTGCCGGCTCCAGCGACGCGGGTTGCGCGCCTTCGCTTCGGCATAGACCGCCTGGCGCTGAGCCAGGATGGCGATGTCCTCGCCGTTGTGGCGTTGCTCCGGCGTCACGTAGTTGATCCGGCTGTGGCGGTGCTCGGTGTTGTACCAGACCGCAAAGGC
>CAZJGZ010000289.1:0-1732 GCA_964545695.1 uncultured Ectothiorhodospiraceae bacterium
TCCTGGCCGATCGAGCCGTCGAGCAGCGTGATGGCGGTCATGTTCGGTCCCTTGTCGTAATGGGCGCATTAGGGGGCAGATCGGCCATATTGGCAAATCCCGCGCGGCTGGCTCGTCAGGGATGCGTGATCTGTATGCGTTTCGCGTGCGGCGAGATTGTTGGGGTGTCGACCAGCGTGTGACAAGCCCCAACAGTCATGGCGCCCGGGGCACGCCTCTAACGCCTTGACCCCACCTTCCGGCTGCGCATTTGATTCCGCGTGATCCGCGGGCCGGAACGACAATTCCCGAGCATCATCGCGGCAGCGGCTCGGTTCCCCGGCTCAGAATTTCCAGGTACCTGGCGTACGCATAGCGGCGGTTGCGCTGTTTGCCGGTGATCTCGGCGACGATGCCCAACTGTTCCAGGTGCGCGATCGCCTTGGTTACGGTGGGGACGGTCAGGCCGAGCTGCCGCGCTGCATCCGGAATCGCGAGAACAGGGTTTTGTTGCAGCCGTTGATGCACTCGCAGCGCAGAGGCGGCGGGTCGCCCGATCTGCTCGATCCGCGCGCGGTCCTGCTCGAACAGGGTCAGCAGTTCCCGCGCCGTCTCGGTCGCCTGCCTTGAGGTTTCCGTGACGCCCTCGAGGAAGAATTCCAGCCACTCTTCCCACGTACCGTGTGTACGGACCGCCTGCAGGTGGTCGTAATAGAGACTCCGGTGTGTCTTGAAGAACAGGCTCAGGTAGAGGATCGGTTCCCGGAGCACGCCGGCCGTACACAGAAGCAGCGTGATGAGCAGTCGGCCAAGGCGACCGTTGCCGTCGAGAAACGGGTGAATCGTTTCGAACTGAACGTGCACAAGCCCGGCCTTGATCAAGGGCGGCAGTTGCGGCGTGTCCTGGTGGATGAAATGTTCCAGGTCGGACATCAGATCGGCGACCCGGTTCGGCGGGGGCGGCACGAATACCGCGTTGCCCGGGCGTGTGCCGCCCAGCCAGTTCTGGGTTCGCCGGAATTCGCCGGGCTCCTTCGCGGCCCCGCGCCCGCGGCTCAGGAGTTCGGCGTGGATCTCGTGCATCAGCCGAGTAGACACCGGAAAACCCTCTCGTATCCGCTCCAGTCCCGCGTTCATCGCCGCCACGTAATTCGAAACCTCGACCACGTCGTCGAGGGGCGCGCCCGGCGCCTCGTCCGCCTCGAACAGCAGGAGCTCCGAGAGCGAAGACTGTGTGCCCTCGATCTGCGAGGACAGCAACGCCTCCTTGCGCACGTACATGTACAGGAACAGTGGGGTACCCGGCAGGACCGAGGCAACGCCGTCGAGGCTGCCGATCGCCCGGCTGGCGGTGTCGAGCATCGGCGCCAGGCGCGCCATGTCGACTGGTGGATCCGGTGGCAGGGGCGGAGGCATCAGGGCGTCGACACGCTCGCCCCCGCTGACGGTTGTGGCAACCTGGCAAGCGCGGTCGGCCCGGATTCCATGGGTCATGATGGCTGATCCTTTAATAGTGCGTTTTGTAAATAAAGGATATGGACATATCCTTTATTTGTCGATCATGTAGATAAAGGCTCCGAGTCAACTTTCCCGATGTGTCATCGGCCCAAGAGGTCAGCATTTGCGCCCTGGGGTCAGCGACACTGAATCCTTGATCCAGTCGAACAAAAATAGCTGGGTGTGCCGGCGGCTGTGTGTCAGTGTCGTGGTACTGTTTTCAGGCCCATTGAACCGGAGCCCTCGTGCGGAACAG
>CAZJGZ010000290.1:0-1721 GCA_964545695.1 uncultured Ectothiorhodospiraceae bacterium
TGAGCACCTCGGCCAACGTCTGCGTCGCCGGCAGGCGCTCGGTCAGCAGGTCCGCGCGGTACATCGGCGGCACGCCCCCAACGTGGTGCAGCAAGGCACCAACCGGCCGGGGCACCGGCAGCCCCGCCCCATGCAACCGCGTCTGAACCGCGAGCTCGCGCCAGGGCCGGCTGCGCCGCAGGCCGAGCCAGGCATAGCGGTCGTACAGCAGATTCCGCAACACACCGCCGCGACGATAGTGCCGCAGGACCAGCTCCTGGCCATCGACGGCGATGAAGTGGGTCGTGCCCCGACCGTGCGCCTCCCCTCGGAGACAGTCGTTCTGCGCCAGCCAGTGCGGATCGAACCATTCGATCGCCGGCTCAGTGGCGCCGTGCGCAGGCCAGATCAGCGCACGTCCAGCCAGCCCGCGATGCTGCAGGACCGTACCCGTGTGCTCGCCAACGCCGTCTTGACTGGGGGAATCCACTGCCATGACGCAAGTGTAGCCTGCCATCCGGGCGCGTGTATTGCCGACGTGCCGTACAATCGCGGCGATGAACGGTGGCCTGCAATTGCCCGCGAACGCCCGCATCGGCCTGCTGCGACTGTCAGCGCTCGGTGACGTGACGCACATGCTGCCGGTCGTCCACGCGCTGCGTGGCGCGCGCCCGGACTGGCGACTGACCTGGATCATCGGTCGCCTGGAACACGCGCTGGTCGGGGACCTCCCGGGTGTCGAGTTCGTGGTCTTCGACAAGCGCGAGGGCTGGCGCGCCTACCGCCGACTCGCACGTGAGCTGCGTGGCCAGCGCTTCGACGCCCTCCTGCAGATGCAGGTGGCGCTGCGCGCCAGTGTGGCCGGGCGCATGGTCCGCGCCCGCCACCGCATCGGCTTCGATCGCGCACGCAGCCGCGACGGCCATGGCCTGTTCATCAATCGGCGCATCGCCCCGCACGCCCGGCCCCATGTGCTCGACGGCTTTGTCGACTTCCTCACCGCCCTCGACATCCCCGTGCCCGAGCGGCACTGGGATTTGCCCATCCCGGACGACGCGCGCGCATTCGCCCGCGAGCACCTCGCGACGGCGTCACCGATACTGGCCATCAACCCCTGTACCAGCGCGCGGCTGATGAACTGGCGCAACTGGTCGGCGGAGCGCTACGCGGCCGTAGTCGATCATGCTTGGCACTGCCACGGCCTGCGGACCGTACTCACCGGCGGTCCGGCAGCGGCCGAACAGGAGATGGCCCGGGCGATCGCCAGCCACGCGGAGGCCGACGTCATCGACCTGGTGGGGCAGACCTCGCCCAAACAGCTGGCGGCCGTGCTTGCGCAGGCACGTGCAGTGATTGCGCCGGACACGGGACCGGCCCACATCGCCAACGCCGTCGGCACGCCCGTCATCGGCCTCTATGCCACGTCGAACCCCGAGCGTACCGGCCCCTACCGCTGGCGTGACTGGTGTGTAAACCGCTATCCAGAAGCGCTGCAGGAAGAGACCGGCCTGACGCCGTCGCAGGCACGCTGGGGCCGACGCGTGCGCAATCCGGAAGCGATGGCAAGAATCACCGTGGCCGACGTAACCGAGCGGCTCGATCAGCTCATCGACACGTTGGCGCGGGAATAGGCCGAGTCGTCGGATGCAACCTAGGAGCCTCTGAACAAAGGCCGTCCTGGCCTTGTTCAGCAACGGGCCATGAAAATGCGATTTTCATGGCTTTTCCGATCAACAACTTAC
>CAZJGZ010000291.1:0-1709 GCA_964545695.1 uncultured Ectothiorhodospiraceae bacterium
AATGCGGAATACCGCTCGTTCAAGTCCGATCTGACCGACTATCAGAGTGCCTTCTACGCGTTTCGTGATCGCTATAACGCGCTACCCGGCGATTTCGTCAACGCCAGTGGACGTATTGATTCCGGTCTTCCCGACGGCGATGGCAATGGCGTCATCGACAACGGCCCCACGTGCAACAACGACGGTGACGAAAGCTGCATGGCCTGGCAGCATCTGCGTGGCGCGGGCTTCGTCAAGGGCAGTGCCAGTGACGCCGGCAGTGATGCCAGTCCCCGCCATCCCTACGGTGGCGTGTTCTCTTCCTTCTTCACTGGCCCGGAGGGTGCCACCGGCTTCGCCAGCAAGATGTTCATCACGGATCTGCCCGGTGACATTGCTCAGCGTCTGGACGATGATCTCGATGATGGCGAGGCGGACGCGGGCAGGGTGTCGTGCTTCCAGGGCGGCAGTGTGTGCAGCGACTATCCCGATGCCGACGAGCGCACTGGTGTGATCATCGCGCTCTGATTCCTGCCGGCAACACGTCAGCTGTCGGTGTACAGGGGCCCGCGCAGGCCGAAGCGCACGTGGCCGGACTGGTTATCCAGCAGCGCGAGTTCGTAGTCGTACGCCGCCGCAACGCGCGCCGCCTGGTAGAGCCCGACACCGAGCCCTTGCGCCGAGTCCACGACGCCGCGGAACAGTTGACTGGCCTTGTCGGCCGGCATCGCTTCGCCGCTGTCAATGACTTCAAGCTGTACACCGTCGTTGGTTGCCGACAATCGCGCTTCAATCTTCACGTCGCGATCGATCGTCTGCTTGTAGCGGGCATTGTCCAGCAGGTTTTCCGTCACCGTATCGAAGACGTCGCGCGGGATGATGCCATCGGGCATGTCGGGGGCGACTTCGGCAAAGCGGACCGAATCGCCGGCATAGCGCGTCTGCAGGCCGTCCCACCACTCACGCAGATCTGCGGGCTCGCCACCTTCATCGTCGGCCTCGCCATCGCCGGGTTCACGCAATTTCTCCAGCGTCGCATGCAGGCGCTGATTGATCGGCGGCAACTGTTTCTTGACCAGTTCCAGTGCTTCGCCCGCGCGTTCCGGCGGTGAATCGCTCACGGCCGCGGTCAGCGACTGCAGTGACTGCAGCAGATTCTTCGTATCGTGAGTCAGGCGTGCGCCGGTCTCGTACACCGCCCGGATGCGGGCCTGGTTCTGCAGCTCCGCCTCGCGCTGGCGTGCGTCCCAGAGTTGGTGCGCCAGGCGCAACAGCAGCTGGATGTGGAGACGCAGTGACGGACTCGGCTCCTTGTGCGTATAAACCGTCAAGGCGAGCTGATCGCCCCCGAGACGCGTTGGGGCATGCGAACAGTCCCCCACGCGCCGCTCGCCATCGGGTGCCTGGGCCTCGACACCCTCGATCCACTCGAGTTCGTGCAATGCCGTGACCACGTGATCGAGGTACTCACCGGGCTCAAGGGACTGCGCCGCCGGTCCGGTCAGACGCATGAGGTACTGCTCGAAGGGTGTGCCCAGGTTGAGCAGGTAGCGGTTCCACAGCAGCTGGATCATGCTGTGGGCCGAGGCGCGCTGCCAGATCCAGTTGACGATGAGAATCAGCGCACCGGCGACGGGCAGCGTCTGGATCAGGGCGACCGGGTAGATCACGCCGCTCTGGAAGCTCCACAGTACTGCGCCCGCCACCAGTACCAGCGTCAGCAGGGTGAC
>CAZJGZ010000292.1:0-1697 GCA_964545695.1 uncultured Ectothiorhodospiraceae bacterium
GGCCCCTCGCCCCTGCAAGGGGAGAGGGGTTGGGGTGAGGGGTGCCTCCGATCGTGCGCGATTGAAACAGGGTGGCGTGGCACCCATTTCCGGTAGACAATGGTGGTACGCATTTTTGGAGCAACAGCGTTGACCGCGAGTCGACTGGGAGCCAAGCGGCATTGAGCCAGCCTGAAAGCCTGCACGACGACGCCTCCGGCCTGGAGGTTGTCCTCACGCCCGAGAACAACGACCGCCTCGCCAGCCTTTGCGGTCAGTTCGACGAGAACCTGCGCCAGATCGAGACCCGACTGAATGTGGCGATCCACAATCGGGGCAATCATTTCCGCGTGGTCGCGCCGCCGGAGGCGGCGAGCCTGGCTGTGGAAGTGTTGAAGGCGCTCTACCAGACCACGGAGCACAGCGGCATCTCGCGCGAGCAGGTGCATCTGGCACTGCAGTCGGCTGGCCGGCAGGCGCCCGCAGTTGCGACCGAGGCCGTGCAGGACACACCGAGCGGGCAGATGATCCAGACCCGCCGACGTCGCATCGAGCCGCGCGGGCACAACCAGCTCGCGTATCTCCAGGCGATCCGGGAACACGATCTGACCTTCGGCATCGGCCCGGCGGGCACGGGCAAGACCTGGCTCGCCGTTGCCTGCGCGGTCGAGGCGCTGGAGTCCGACCGCGTGCGCCGCCTGGTGCTGGTGCGCCCGGCGGTCGAGGCCGGCGAGCGTCTGGGGTTCCTGCCGGGCGACCTCGCGCAGAAGGTCGATCCCTACCTGCGCCCGATCTACGACGCGCTCTACGAGATGATCGGCATCGAGCGCGCGAACAAGCTCATCGAACGCCAGATCATTGAAGTGGCACCGCTGGCGTACATGCGCGGGCGCACGCTCAATGACGCCTTTGTCATCATGGACGAGGCGCAGAACACGACCATCGAGCAGATGAAGATGTTCCTCACCCGTATCGGCTTCGGCTCGACCGCCGTCGTTACCGGTGACGTCACCCAGGTCGACCTGCCGGCCAAGCAGCGCTCCGGGCTGCGCCATGTCATGGGTGTGCTGCAGGACGTGGACGCCGTGCGTTTCATCCACTTCGATTCGGCGGATGTTGTGCGCCATCCGCTGGTCCAGTCCATCGTCGATGCCTATGCGCGTGCCGAGGCCGCCGATGAAGATGCCGAGGACTCGCAATGAGCGCAGCCGGACAGTCCCCCGACGAACCGGCGATCGAGGTACAGATCGCCGTCGATGACGACGAACCCCCGGATACCAACTGCCCGGATCCCGACTGTATCCGCGGTTGGGCCGAGGCCGCGCTGGCGCAGGTTGGCCATGCCGGCGCGGCGCTGACCGTGCGCGTCGTGGCCACGGACGAGGCGCAAGCGCTCAACCGTGACTTCCGCGGTCGCGATTACGCCACCAACGTACTCTCCTTTGCCTTCGCCGAAGTACCGCCGGAAGCCACCGCCGAGCTGGGCGCACGCTATCTCGGTGATATCGCCGTGTGCGCCGACGTCGTGCGACGCGAGGCGGACGAGCAGGGCAAGCCGGCACGCAATCACTGGGCGCACATGATCGTCCACGGTGTGCTCCATCTCGCCGGGTTCGATCATGGCGATGACGCCGAGGCGCACGCGATGGAAGCGCAGGAGCGCACCGTGCTGGCCGGCTTCGGTGTGCCCGACCCCTATCGTGATGACGGCGGCACGG
>CAZJGZ010000293.1:0-1688 GCA_964545695.1 uncultured Ectothiorhodospiraceae bacterium
GGTAGCGGCCGGTATCTTGACGCTGGCCGCCGGTCTCGGTCTAATAAGGGGCTATCTGCTGGGCAAAGGTAGTCGGGTCCATGTCCTTGTATCTGCGTGAGTCTGTCCGGGACAGTCGGGCGTCGCGGGAGCGGCGATGGCGGTGCGCGGTCTGCTGAATCCGCGCATTTCGTCCACCGACCCCCGGAGCTGTCACGCATGACGCCCGCAGAATTCGACGCTTACGCCCGCGAAGGCTACAACCGCATTCCCCTGTCGCGCGAGATCCTCGCCGATTTCGACACGCCGTTGTCCACCTATACCAAGCTGGTGGACGGCCCCTACAGCTATCTCTTCGAATCCGTTCAGGGCGGGGAGAAGTGGGGCCGCTATTCCGTGATTGGGCTGCCGTGCAGCACGGTGCTGCGGGTCACGGACGGTGAGGTCACGGTGACCACCGATGACGAGGTCGTCGAGCGCGTCACACCCGCAGATCCACTGGCCTGGATCGAGGCGTTCCACGCCCGCTATCGCGTGCCCGCCGTAGCTGGGTTGCCGCGCGTAAACGGTGGTCTCGTGGGCTATTTCGGCTACGAAACCATCCGCTACATCGAGCCGCGACTGAACGTGCCCGATGAGCGCCCGGACCCGCTCGGCTCGCCCGATATCCTGTTGATGGTCTCGGACGAGGTGGTCGTGTTCGACAACCTGCGCGGCAGTGCGCAGATCATCGTCTTCGTCGAGCCGACCGAGGCGGCCTACAGCGCCGGTCAGCTGCGTCTGGATGAGCTCGTCGACGGTCTGCGCGGTGCATCGCCGGGTTATCCGGCGCCGGTACGCGCGAGTGCCGTGGAGGAAAAGGACTTCGTCTCCGGCTTCACCGAGGCCGGCTACAAGGCAGCCGTCGAGCGCGCCCGGCGCTACATTGTCGATGGCGACGTCATGCAGGTGGTGCTGTC
This sequence comes from uncultured Ectothiorhodospiraceae bacterium, assembly GCA_964545695.1. Classification (GTDB taxonomy): domain Bacteria; phylum Pseudomonadota; class Gammaproteobacteria; order XJ16; family Halofilaceae; genus Halofilum. The sequence continues at coordinate 939 of CAZJGZ010000293.1, forward strand.
GCAACGCCTGTCCGTGCCCTTCGCCGCGCGGCCGCTGGACCTCTATCGCGCCCTGCGCTGCCTCAATCCGTCGCCCTACATGTATCTGGTGGATTGTGGCGACTTCCAGGTGGTCGGTGCCTCGCCGGAGATCCTCACGCGCCTGGAGGAGGGCGAGGTCACCGTGCGGCCGATCGCGGGCACGCGCCCGCGGGGTGCGACCGAGGCCGAGGACCGCGAGCTCGAGCGGGACCTGCTCGCCGATCCGAAGGAGCTGGCCGAGCACCTGATGCTGATCGACCTCGGGCGCAACGATGTCGGCCGGGTGAGCGAGGTCGGCTCGGTGACGGTCACCGACCGCATGGCGATCGAGCGCTACTCGCACGTGATGCACATCGTCTCCAATGTCATCGGCCGCCTGCGGCCGGGCCTGTCCGCCATGGATGTGCTGCGGGCCACGTTCCCGGCCGGGACGCTGTCGGGCGCGCCCAAGATCCGGGCGCTGGAGATCATCGACGAGCTGGAGCCCGTGCAGCGCGGCGTCTACTCCGGCGCCATCGGCTACCTTTCCTGGTCCGGCAACATGGACACGGCCATCGCCATCCGTACAGCGGTCATCACCGATGGGAAGTTGCACATCCAGGCGGGCGCGGGCGTGGTGTACGACTCCGTGCCGCAGAACGAATGGGATGAAACGATGAACAAGGCCCGCGCCATGTTCCGCGCCGTCGAACTCGCCGAAGCCGGCCTCGACGCCGCGGACGGCCTGCC
>CAZJGZ010000294.1:0-1677 GCA_964545695.1 uncultured Ectothiorhodospiraceae bacterium
GGCGGTCTGCGAACAGAGTTGCCGCCAGCGATGATTCGGTTGATGATCCGCGCCACGGTCCGGTGCGATTCGGTTTCGGCCTCCGTGCCTGTGGCACTCTCGTGGGTCGCCGCGGCATCGCGGAGAACCCCCATGATCTCGCTCTCGGGCAGCAGCTTGTGATCGTTCATGGCAAGCAGCAGCGCCTCGCAGATCGAGAGGGCGGCCATGCCGGCATGGTCTGTTTGAACGGGCATCGTGGAGACTCCTTGATCCTTGCGGCGAAACGGCCGTCGGCCGGTCGAATCCCGATTGATGGCCCCGTTGTGGCAGGAAATGAGCTATGCTGGGCTGATCCAGAGCAGTCTGTGAGGCACAATTTTCGAATAAGTCAAGCATCGGGGATGGCGACAAGGAAAAGGCTCATGACCACCACTGCAAACAGCCCGCTCACGCGCAAGCTCTCGGCCTTCGTCGCCCTGTCGGAGGTCGAGCTTGCCGTGCTAGAGCGGCTGCACCAGCGCCGCCGGACCTTCGCCGCCGGGCGGGACATGGTGCATCAGGGGCAGTCCGGGCAGGCGGCCTTCATCCTCTCGGCAGGGTGGGTCTGCTCTTACAAGATCCAGGCCGACGGGACGCGCCAGATCGTCGATTTTCAGATCCCCGGAGATTTTCTCGGGTTGCGCAGCGTTCTCCTGCGCACCTCGGACCACAGCTTCGAGCCCGTCGGGGACATCGAGGCTGCCGAAGTTATGGCGAGCGACCTTCTCGAAGCGCTCGCCGAGACGCCTCGCCTGGCGACGGCCATCCTCTGGGCAGCGTCACGGGACGAGGCGATGGTGGTCGAGCATCTCGTCAGCATCGGGCGGCGCGACGCGGACGCCCGCATGGCGCATTTCCTGCTGGAACTGGGGTCGCGGCTGGCTCTTGTGGGTCTCGGCGACAGGACCGGCTTCGCCTGCCCGTTGACGCAATATCATCTGGCCGATGCGCTCGGGCTGAGCGCCGTTCATGTCAACCGCGTTCTGCGGCAGTTGCGCGAGGCGGGGCTGGTGACCGTCCGCGACGGCCATGTCACATTCCGCGACCTCGACCGACTGGCGGACTTGGCGGGGTTCGATCCGGAATATCTCGATCACAGCGGGCCGCTGCTGAAATAGCCGCGCGCGTGTCACCTCCGGGTTGGTCCCGCCGAAGCTGGGGCAGTGATGCGAGGTTGCCAAGCGCCGCAGCCGCCGCTTCGATCTCGATGATCGTGAGCGCCGTGTTGCGGGCGACATGGGCCCTTTCCGCGGCCCGATAGTACTTGAGCGCGGCGTGTTTCCAGGCCCCTTCCGGCGCCGCGTCGCAGGCAGCCTTGAGGGATGCCAGGGTATTGGCGATCGCGATCTGGTCGTCCAACATCGGCGCATTCCCTGATCGAAACCCGAAGGACGCGACGCTTGCGCACCCCGCACGAAGGGCATGTCGGGCTCTGACGCGGTCCTGCCATCGTGGGCTTGGGACGCGCACCTGTCAGTCTCACGCTGTCGCAGCCTGGGTCGGGCGGCACTGATCGAGGTTAGCCGTCCTCGCGTTTCCTCACGGGGGCGGCGGCCCCTGGCGAGGCTGATCCAGGTAAGTGCAGCCGCCCCCGGTTCTGCGAGGCTCATGGCTCAGGTCCGGCGTGCCGCGCCCCAGACCGGCGGCGCGACGCCG
>CAZJGZ010000295.1:0-1640 GCA_964545695.1 uncultured Ectothiorhodospiraceae bacterium
CTCACCCTGGGCCAGCCGAGCCCGACGCTGTCGGGCGGCGAGGCCCAGCGCATCAAGCTGGTCCTCGAACTGGCCAGGGGCCGCCCGGATCTGCGCCGAGCGAAGCAGCCGCACACGCTCTTTGCAGCGCATCCGCGCCATGGTTGCGCTCGGTCACCGGCACACGATGCGGTGCGGACGGGTTCGTCGATCCCGAGGGCATCCGGAAGTTCGGTCACGCAGGGCCCCGTTCGAATCCTTCCAGCACGGAGCACACGTTCTGCCCCAGTGCGTCGACCGCGTAACCCCCTTCCATGACGAACAGTGTCGGCCGCTCAAGGCCGCGCAGCATCTGCCCGACCCGGGGAAAATCCGCCGCCTTCAGGCAGAACCGGGAGATTGGATCACCCTCGTAGGTATCGACCCCCAGGGAAACAACCACGGCGTCGGCGCCATACTCCGCGATCCGGCTGCAGGCGGTATCCAGTGCCCGGGCATAGCCGCCATCCCAGTCGGTGCCCCAGCGCAGGGGCAGATTGAGGTTGTAGCCCTCACCGGCGCCAACGCCCGTCTCCTCCGCATGCCCGAGGAAATACGGAAATTCCTGGAACGGGTCGGCGTGAATCGAAATGAACAGGACATCGGACCGTGCTTCGAAGATCGTTTGCGTACCATTGCCGTGGTGGTAATCGACATCGATGATCGCCACTCGCCCGAAACCGTGCGTGCGCAGGTACTGGGCCGCCAACGCCGCATTGTTGAAATAGCAGTAGCCAGCCAAGCTGTCGCTGGCCGCGTGGTGGCCGGGCGGCCGGCACAGACTGAACGCGCGGGATTCGCCGGCCGCAATCGTGGCGGCACCCGTCAGCGCAACGTCAGCCGATGAATTGATTGCCTCCCAGGTGCCGGCCATGATGGGGCTGGCCGCATCCAGTGAATAATAGCCGAGCAGGCCATCGATCGCCGTCGGCCGTATATCACGCATGTGACGCGCGGGCCAGTTCAGTGGCAGTGCGTCGATATCGCCGTGCACGGCCCGCCAGGCATCCCAGGCGGTGCGCAGGAACTCCACATAGTCGCGCGTGTGAATCTGCCCCACCCAGGCATCGGCATGGGCATCGGGCTCACGGATGTCACCAAAACCACGTTCGCGCACGGCACCGATGATCTGTTCAACACGTTCGGGCTTCTCGACAGGCGGATGAAACTCGCCATCCATGAGCTCGTAACGGCCATGGTGCTTGCGGTGCAGGTCGGAATGGATCGTGAGCATCGACGCGGACTCCCCGGGTGACTGACAACAGATGATGTGCCAGGCCGCGTTCAGCGGGCCGTGGCTACGGTCCGCAATATTTGATCACATTTTCCAGTTTAGTGCGTCATGACAAGCGCGAGCCTGCACTCAGCGTCCCTTTGTCCGGCGTGTTCGAACCCGACCGCGCGGGCTGTGCGCTCGCCGCGCCTTGCGCTGGAACGCCATGTCTGCTCAGAGGGTTGCCGAACAGGAAGGTGCGGTAGCGCGCGGACCTGGCGTGGCCCGTCGCTTCAGAACTCGGTGCGAATGCCGAGGTTCACACGATGGATGCGCTCATCACTCAAGCCCTCAACGCTCTCCACGAACAGGTAGCCCGACGTGAAACCGCCCCTGCGCTCTGCAGGTC
>CAZJGZ010000296.1:0-1626 GCA_964545695.1 uncultured Ectothiorhodospiraceae bacterium
GGCATCGACACCCCGATCCACGGCTTTGGTCAATTGCTGGCGCAGCCCGGGCGGGTAGACGTTCCGTGACCACCGCTCGGCGCTGGCATCAAGGACGGCCGTGGCTGTCAGGCCTGCTCTTGGTCACGGTAGTGCTCACAGCCATTGGCGTCGGCCTGGTCGCGCTGTCCGACCCGCTCTACCGGCTGGAGTGGCTGGCACTGGGCGAGGCCGTGAACCTGCTGCGGGTGGGGGCGACCGCCTCGCTCGTTCTCGGCATTGCCGGTGCGCTCGTGTGCGGTCTGTGCCTGGTCTGGCGGCGTATTCGTCTGGCTGTGGTCGCGGGCCTCTGCATCCTGTTCGCCACCGCCGCTTTCGCGATCCCCTGGTCGTTCCAGCGCATCGCCGACCAGGTGCCGCCGATACACGACATCAGCACGGATACGGACAACCCACCCGCGTTCGTCGATCTGGTGCCGGCACGGGAGGACGCGCCGAACGCGGTGGCCTACCCCGGCGACGAGTTCGCGCGCCAACAGCGTGAAGCGTATCCGGATATCGGCCCGCTGATCCTCGACGCCAGTCTGGCCGATGCCTTCCATCGAGCGCAGCGCGCGGCGGCGGAGATGGGCTGGGAGATCATCGCCGTCGACGCGGCGGCCGGGCGCATCGAGGCTACGGCCACCACAACGTGGTTCGGCTTCCGCGACGATATCGTGGTGCGCGTGGAGGGGACGGACGGGGGCAGTCGCATCGACGTGCGTTCGGCCTCGCGGATCGGGCGCAGCGACATCGGCAAGAACGCCGAGCGCATCCGCGATTATCTCGACCGCGTGTGAGCGGCGGTCCGCAGCCGTCAGTCGTGGATGGCGCCCGCGCAGAGCTGCTCGCGATCGATATCGGGCAGGTTGTCTTCGCCGAAGCCGAAGGGCTCGACCAGTTCCAGGTGCTCATCGCTACCGATGAACGCGGTCAGCTCTTCGTTGAACGCATCGCGCAAAGCCCGGTCGTCCTTGCGAAAGGCGAACGCGCCATAGCCCATGGCGTAGTCCGGTGTCGCGAAGTCCTCGACCATTTCCACCCGGCCGCCACCCTGCTCGGCCATTTCCGCAATCGACAGCTCCGACAGGGCAACGGCATCGACGCGCCCGGCCTTCAGCGCGGCCAGCATTTCCTGCTGCGTGGGTATGGTCTCGATCTGCCGGTCCGGGATGCCGGCACGCTCGGCATAGCCGCGCTCGACAGCCCCCTCCATGATCCCGAGCGTGATGCCGGAGTTGGCGCGCACATCCGCGTAACTGTGCAGATCGTGGGGGTTGCCCGACTCGACCAGGAATGCCTGCCCGATACGATAGGTCGGTTCGGTGAACAGAACCTGCTCGCAACGATCGGGTGTGATGTACATACCCGCCGCAATCACGTCCCAGCGTCCGGCATCGAGACCGGGAATGAGCGAGGGCCACTCGGTCAGTCGCCCCTCGAGCCGGTCGATGCCGATGCGTTCGAGGATCACCCGCGCAATCTCCGGGGCCTCACCGGTCGCCTGACCATCGCGGCCGATGTACCCGAACGGCACTTCATTCACGAACGAGGCACGCAGCGACCCGCGCTCACGCGCATCCTCCAGTGACGTATCGGCGACCGCAT
>CAZJGZ010000297.1:0-1622 GCA_964545695.1 uncultured Ectothiorhodospiraceae bacterium
CTTTTCCGGTTCTTTTCCCCCTCGGTCGATTAACTCGCATCAACTGCAATCGCTTGGAAAGTAGCGGTTGCGTCATCGTCCTCGGGATGCACAACCTCACACTCGAATGACTCACCATCGTCTCCACCTTCGCCATTAGTCGAAGTCGGATCGTCGTAGCCGTCCGGCATTTCGCCACCCTGCAAAGTTGATGGTGTATCTGAGCACTCACTTACAGAAATAATCCCATCATCTTCGTCTTGGCCTGCAAGAAACCCAGAGTAATTCACGGCTGCCGCGGAACCTAGGGCACCAGCCACGCCTTCAACCGCGGACTGACGAGCTTCGTCTTGAAGATCAATGAACCGCGGCAACGCTACAACCGCCAACGCACCCAGAATCACGATCACGATGATCAGTTCGATCAGGGTGAAACCCTTTTGCTTTGTCATGATTTGTACCTCTTTGTAGTGAATGTGACAGGGACCGCGGTCCCTTTGCGGCAACATCCCTGCCGCTGCCCGCCGCGGCGGGCGTCGATATTCCGGTGTCCCCCGGCTGTTTCCTTGACTCCAAGACTAGCATGATTCATGCCAGCGTGCGGGTGATGGCCCCCCACTGGAGCAGCAGGGCCAGCAGGATGGCGCCTGCGGCGACGGCGGCGATGGTGCCGGCGAGGCGCGGATGCTTCGACGCCCAGGTGTCGGCGGGGTGGTATTCGCGGTCGAGGTCGCGGCTGATGCGGCGCGGGGACAGCCAGCGGTTGGCCCAGCGCTCGACGTTCTTGAGCGCGCTCGGGCGGACGAAGACCACCGTGCCGACGATGATCGCGGCGATACTGGTGAGCCAGAGCACGATGCGGGCCACCTCGATGATCATGGCCACGAGTTCGCGATGATCGGCGCCGAAGGCGCTGACCCACGCCGGGCTGTGGTAGCCGAAGGCGAGGAAGTAGAGCAGGAACACGGCGAGGCCGATGACGACGACGCCGTAGGCGCGGTGATAGCGGTAGAACCAGCGGTCGGCGTCGCGCGGGCGGTCGAGGGCGCCGGCGACATGCTCGGTATCGATGCGGCGGTCGGCCAGGGCGCGCAGGCGGTCCATCAGCGCCGGGCGGATGGCGATGGCAGCACCGGCGGCCGTAGCCAGGGCCAGCAACAGCACGAGCGCGCCCAACAGGGCGAGCGCGGATGTGGTGATCAGCAGTTCCATGGTGCTTGTGCCTCCGCGGTCCGGGTCGTGCGCTCAGGGCCAGTGGATCGGTTGTGTGGTTTCGAGGTCGAGGCCGCCGGGTGAGTCCCCGTTGTCGACCACGACACGCCAGCGACCTTCCGGCTCGGCTTCGTTGAAGGCGTCACTGTACTGCACGCGGTAGACGATTTCGCCCGTTTGCGCATCGTAGGACCAGTCACCGGGGCCGATGTCCTCGACGCCGGCGTCGTCGAGGTCGGCATCGTCCAGGATGGCTTGGGTATCGAGAAGTTCGAGGGCGTTGCCTCCGGCCCAGTCGGCAGCTTCGTCTAGGCGATTATTGACCACCAGATTCGCGAATTCGAGCGCCAGGCCGGTGCGCAGGGCGGCTTCGGTGCGCTCGACGGCGGCGCGTTCGATATCCACGCGCAGATCGACCAGGCGCTGCATGA
>CAZJGZ010000298.1:0-1596 GCA_964545695.1 uncultured Ectothiorhodospiraceae bacterium
TGACCGGTCATCTCGTGCTGTCGACCCTGCACACGAATACCGCCATCGGCGCCATTACGCGGCTGCGCGACATGGGCGTGGAGCCGTTCCTGCTCTCCTCCAGCATGGTCGGCATACTCGCGCAGCGCCTCGTCCGCGTGCTGTGCCCGCACTGCCGGGTGGAACACACCTTTACCTCCGGCGAGTGCCGCCTGTTCGATCTCGACCCGGATCATCCGCCCGCGGCCTGGCGCGCCGGGCCCGGCTGTGAACACTGCAGTCACACCGGCTACAGCGGCCGTAGCGGCATCTACGAACTGGTTGCGATCAACGAACGCATGCGCACCATGATCCACGACAACGCCAGCGAGTATGACCTCGAGCGCGCGGCGCGGCGCCACGGACCGGGCATTCGAATGGACGGCCTGCGCCTGATCCGCGCCGGGATGACCACCATCGAAGAGGTGCTGCGCGTGACCCCGGACGGTGATCGTGATGTCGACACCATCATCGAGGACTGATCGCCGCATGCCTCGGCCCACTCCGCACCCTGGCACTGCATCCCGATGAGTGCCTTCGAATACACGGCCATTGATGGCGACGGTCGCGAACAGCGCGGCATCCTGGAAGGCGACACAGCGCGCCAGGTGCGTCAACAGCTACGCGACCAGGGCCTGACGCCGCTGAACGTCGCAGCGGCGGTGGAGCGGGCGCGCCGAGACAGTCCGGGCCTGGGCTCGGGCCTCGGTTTCGCTCGCGGCATCAGCGCGGCCGACCTGGCGCTCATCACCCGCCAGCTGGCGACACTCGTGGCGTCGGGCATGCCGGTCGAGGAGGCGCTGCGCGCCATCGCCCGCCACGCCGAGAAACCCAAGGTGCAGCGCCTGGTCATGGCCCTGCGCACGCGCATCGTCGAGGGCCACAGCCTGGCCGCCGCGCTGGCCGAATTCCCGCGCAGCTTTCCCGAGATCTACGTCGCCACCGTGCGTGCCGGCGAACAGTCGGGGCATCTCGACAACGTGCTCGACCGCCTGGCCGATTACACCGATGCCCGCCAGGAGACGCGGACGTCGGTCGGCAATGCACTGGCCTATCCGGCCATCCTGTCCGTTGTCGCCGTGGGCATCGTGATCTTCCTGCTGAGCTACATCGTCCCCGAGGTCGTCGGCGTTTTCGGTTCATTCGATGCCGATCTGCCACTGCTCACGCGCGCGCTGATCGCAAGCAGCGACTTTCTGCGCGACTGGGGCTGGCTGCTGCTGGTCCTGCTGACGGTTGTCGTGATCGTCGGTCAGATTGCGTTGCGACGACCGCCGATCCGTCACACCGCCGATGAGATGCTGCTGAAACTGCCGGTCATCGGTTCCCTGCTGCGCGGCGCCGACACCGGTCGCTTCGCCCGCACGTTATCGATCCTCGCCGCCAGCGGCGTGCCCGTCCTCGAGGCCCTCGGCATCGCCTCGACCGTGGTCAATAACCGCCCCATGCGTGCGGCCGTCGAACGTGCGGCCGTACAGGTGCGCGAGGGTACCTCGCTGCACCGCGCGCTGGAGAAGAGTGGGCGCTTCCCGCCGATGGTGCTGCATCTGATCGCCAGCGGTGAACAGTCCGGCCAGC
>CAZJGZ010000299.1:0-1575 GCA_964545695.1 uncultured Ectothiorhodospiraceae bacterium
GTGGTGGCGCCCGTGGGCTATGCCGAGATCATTGTCGCCACCATCGTGGGCTACGTGGTATTCAGCGATTTCCCCGATTTCTGGACCTGGGTGGGCATTGTTGTCATCGTGTCCAGCGGCATCCTGATCTCGATTCGTGAACATCGGCGCCGACACATACCACCCGCCGCCGAGACATCGAGCGCGGTACACTGAACCGGTCCCGAACACGCCCTTCGGGCCTAGAACCAACTGGAGGCATCATGCTCGCATTCGAAGAAAGCGAATATCGCGAACGCCTGCGTCGTACCCGCGAATTGATGGCGGAAGAAGGCATCGACCTGCTGCTATGCAGCCACCCCGCCAGCATGTGCTACCTGACCGGCTACGACGGCTGGTCGTTCTATGTCCATCAGCTGGTGATGGTCCCGGTCGACGCCTCGCGTGAACCGACCTGGGTCGGTCGCGGCATGGATGCCAACGCCGCCAAGGTCACGACCTGGCTGCCGCACGACCACATCATCCATTACAGCGACGACTACGTGCACTCGATGACCAAGCACCCGCTGCAATTCGTCGCCGACCTGGTGCGCGAAGGCGGCTGGGAGGCTTCGCGCATCGGTGTGGAAATGGACACGTTCTATTACACCGGTCGCAGTCACACGAATCTGACCGGTGCCCTGCCCAAGGCCACGGTCGTCGATGCCACCAAGCTCGTACCGCGCATCAAGGCCGTGAAGTCCGATGCCGAGATCCAGTTCATGGAGCGTGCCGCGCGCATTGTCGAGCGCGCCATGCGTACCGCCGTCGACGGCGTCGAAGCCGGGCGCCGGCAGTGTGACACCGCCGCCGACATCTTCCATGCCCAGATCAGCGGGACGGCCGAATTCGGCGGCGACTATCCGGCCATCGTGCCGATGCTGCCCAGTGGCCCCGGAACGAACACCCCGCACCTGACCTGGAGCGACCGCACGTTCCGCAACGGCGAGGCGACCATCATCGAGATCGCCGGCTGCTACAAGCGCTACAACTGCCCGATGGCGCGTACGGTCCAGCTCGGTGAACCGCCGAAGAAACTGGCTGACACGGCCAAGGTCGTGGTCGAAGGCCTGAACAACGCCATGGAAGCGGCCCGCCCCGGCGCCACTGCCGAGGAAGTCGAAGCGGTCTGGCGCGCCACCATCGAGAAACACGGCATCGTCAAGGAATCGCGCATCGGCTACAGCACCGGCCTGAACTATCCCCCCGACTGGGGCGAAGGCGGCCTCAGCGTGCGCCCGGGCGACAAGACCGAGCTGCAGGAAAACATGACCATCCACATCATCCCGGGCATCTGGATGGACGACTGGGGCGTCGAGATCAGCGAATGCATCCAGGTCACGCCCAACGGCGGCCGCGCGTTCGCCGACTTCGAACGCGATCTGATCGTCAAGTAGCGGAACGAAAGGATCTCTCGCAGAGACGCGGAGCTCGCGGAGAAGGGCCTCCCTCTGCAGGCCCTGCGCCTCCGCGAGGATTACAGTTCAGCGCGTTTTCGAGCGCGTGCCGAACCTTGAATCACGCCAAGCACGCGAAGAACGCCAAGGAACTTCTTCT
>CAZJGZ010000300.1:0-1568 GCA_964545695.1 uncultured Ectothiorhodospiraceae bacterium
CGATCGGCCAGTAGCGGCCATCGAATACCGGCATCGGATTGATGCCGACCACGCGCCCATTTGCCGGTTCGGGATCCGGCGCCGGCGGGGCCGCGGACGACGCCAGCGCGAACGCCAGGTCGGGGTAGACGCGCCCGCCGAGCGCTGCGGTCGACCCTTCCACCAGGACACGCGAAGCCTCGTCACGGTAGCTGTGCCAGGCGGATCGACGCAGCGCCTGACGGATGAGCCAGTGCGACACACGGCCCTCGAGCGGCCCGGCACCGACACTGACAAACGCCACTGGTACGCGGCACAGACGTGCCGCCAGGGTCCACTGCAGCAAGGTGCGCGGATAGCCGCCGGCCCCACCGAAGTTGTCGAGAAACTGGTTGGAACCCGTGACCAGGAGCAGATCCAGTTGCCGGCAACGGGCGACAATCTGGATGAAGAATCGAACCTCGCTGGTCGTGTTGCCGGCACGCTGAACCAGCGCACGCGGCACGGCGGCAAGCCGGCGCAGGATCCGGCGGCCGATGCCGCCCGGACCCGACGCGGTTACCGTAGGCCCGCCGGCAATGGGTTGCGCATCGACCTCCCCCCGCGTGGGCGTCCCCGGTGTAGCCGGGCCGGAACGGGCGGTGCGCCGTACCGGCCAGGCAACCACGCCATGTCGAGACGCGGTATCGCGCGGGTGCATCGAGATGCCGACGAGCTCGCGCTCGGGCAGGCGGGTACGTAATTCGCGCAGGGTGGCGGCAATGATCGCCTCGTCGCCAAGATTGGCGGCACCATAATGCCCGAGGACCGCCACAGCACCGGGCGCTGCCCCGCCCGTTCGCAGGCTCGACAATGGCAGGATCCGGCTCACCATGGCAGCACCCGCAGCGCGGGGATCGGTACCACGCACTGTCCGCCCCATTCGCGAATGTAACCGAGCTGGCCCTGGATCTCCGTCGCCAGATTCCACGGCAGGATCAGCACGTAATCCGGCCGCGCCTCGGCGATCGCCTCCGGCGGCAGGATCGGGATCCGCGTGCCGGGCGTGTAGCGACCCTGCTTGTGCGGACTGCGGTCAACCGTGAAATCCAGAAAATCCGTACGGATGCCGCAGTAGTTCAGCAGCGTGTTGCCCTTGCCCGGCGCGCCGTAGCCCACCACCCGCTTGTCGGCGCGCCGCGCGTCGATCAGGAACGCGAGCAGGGCGCGCTTGATTTCGCGCACGCGTTCACCGAAGCGGGCATAGGTCTCGGGCTGGAACAGGCCGGCCTCGGACTCGCTGCGGCGCAGGGCGTCGATCCTGGGCGTGACGGCCGGCCCGCTGGCTTCCCGATGGCGCGCATGGATGCGCAGCGAGCCGCCATGGGTCGGCAGCTCGTCAACATCGAACAACGTCAGACCGTGGGCCGCGAAGATCCGCTCGACCACCGCCAGCGACAGATACGAGAAGTGCTCATGGTAGATGGTGTCGAACTGATTGCCCTCGATCAGCCGCAGCAGGTGCGGAAACTCCATCGTGATGATGCCCGCGGGCGCGAGCAGGGCCTTCATGCCGGCGACGAAGTCGTTGATGTCCGGCACATGCGCGA
>CAZJGZ010000301.1:0-1559 GCA_964545695.1 uncultured Ectothiorhodospiraceae bacterium
AAGAAGATCCAGCTCCACAGGGCGTTCAGTACCAGCTGGACGCCGAACAGGGTCAACGCGCCCGCGGCGCCGGCGAAACCGCGCACCAGCCAGACCCGCCAGGCGGCGATCGCCATCAGCGTGTAGAGCAGTGTCCACGCCGGCCCGAACAACCAGGCCGGTGGCGCCCAGCCCGGCTGTTCCAGCGCCCGGTAGAATTCGGGCGCGCTGGCCGAACCGGCCCCGCCGATCGCGGCGGCCAGGAACACCAGCGCAGCCCAGCCGAAGAGTCCGAGCAGTGCGCGGATACGGGGATTGGTCGAGTGGGTGGTGGCCATGGCCGGGTCACTCCGGGCTGGATGGTGAGCACGCAGCATGCCAGCACTCACGGACTGGCGAAACGGCAGGCCAGTCGTCGCCGGCGCACCGGATCCGATGTCCAGGAAAGAACGTCCGTGCCCGGCGGCGTGCCGGCCTGCCATCACCGGATCGTGACCGCGTGGCCTTGTGGTCGACTTGAGCGCACACAGGTGCCGATTCGTTTTATCGTTATAAGTAATTGGTATTGAGCGATTCTTTTGGAATAAGTGTTTAATCCCTATCATTGCGGTTGGTCAATGCTCACGTACGAGGTGAATCCGCTCATGTTCCGTCTACTGTTTCTGGGGCTCGCTTTCCTGGTCCTGCCGGCGACTGCTGCCGCTCGCGATCTCGGTCCGCTGGCGTCGGTCGACGCTGTGGCCGCGCACAAGGACGATGCCGACGTGGTCCTGCTCGACATCCGCAGCGCCATTGACGGTGGTGATCGAGCGACCTTCGAGGCCGGGCATATACCCGGTGCGGTCTACTCCAGCTACACCGAAGCGGGCTGGCGCCAGGATGCGGATGGCGTACCCGGTCTGCTGCCGGATCCGGCAGACCTCGAGCGGCTGATCGGTGCGCTGGGGATCGACAACGACACCCATGTCGTGGTCGTGCCGGCCGGCAAGGACTCGACCGACTTCGGCAGTGCCGCACGCATCTACTGGACCTTCCGTGTGCTCGGCCACGACGACGTGTCGATACTCAATGGCGGCTACCAGGCCTGGATCGATGCCGGCAATGACATTGCCACGGGCTGGAATGAGCCGGACGCAGCGACGTTCACCGCCGACTTTCGCCCCGAATTGGTCGCCGATGCAGACGATGTCGCCGCCGCCCGCGAGGCCGGGGTGCAGCTGGTCGACAATCGTCCCGGTGGCCAGTTCCGCGGCGAAGAGGCCCATCCCGCGGCCCGTGCGGCCGGGACCATTCCCGGTGCACTCAATCTCGAACACTCGGCGCTTACCGACGAAGGCACGGCCTTCTTTGTCGACGACGCCGTGGTGCGTGAACTGATGGGGCAGGTCGACATCGCTTCCGGCGAGCGCACCATCACCTTCTGCAACACGGGCCACTGGGCCGCGCTCGGCTGGTTCGCACTCAGCGAGGTCGCCGGCGAGTCCGATGTCGCCATGTACGACGGCTCGATGACCGACTGGGCAAACGATGACAGTCGTCCGCTGCAGACGGCGCGCAGCGGCCTGGGTGCCGTCATCGAC
>CAZJGZ010000302.1:0-1547 GCA_964545695.1 uncultured Ectothiorhodospiraceae bacterium
CGATCTTCCTGCTCGAACACGGCCGGCTGGTGGCGCAGGGAAGCTTTCAGGAGCTGATCGAACAGAGTACCCGCTTTCGCCAGATGGCTGCGGCGGAATAGAACGCGGCCGGCCCGGAATGGTACTGCCATGTGACCACGTCAGAACAACTGCCGCTCGTCGGGGGTGAAGATGAGCATGAGCGGAATGCGGGAGCTTGAACAGAAGGACTCGCGGCGACTACGGCTATGGTTTGCCGCATCGTTTCTCGGCCGACCAAGCGAGGTCTGGCTGGGCCGCCAGATCCGCCTCATCGAGCGCTTCGATCTCGAGGTTCTGTGCTGGGGCATGCCGGAGGCGCCGGCATGGGACGTGTCCGCGCCCGTGTATGTGATCGATGGGCTCCCGCCGGGGCGGCGCTGGCTGTCGGGGCAGGCCGAAGATCTGTTCGCGCGGTGGCGCGCGCGTATCGCCGGGCTGCGCACATGCAATTTCTACCGGGCCGATCACCGCAGCCGGCACCGCATCGAGGCTCTCGCCGCGCGGTCTCCGCCCGATATCATTCTGGCGCATTTCGGACATACGGCCCTGGCGCTGGCGCCATTCGCGCGTCGTCACGGCATCCCGCTTGTAGTGCATTTCCACGGGCATGATATTTCTTATGCGCTGGCCAATCGCTGGTATCGCTGGAGCCTGATGTCTCATCTCGATGACTTCGCCCACATGGTCGTGGTGGGCACCCATCAGCGCGAACTGTTGCGCGCGCGCGGTGTCGATCCGGGGCGCATCTCGCTCATTCCCTGCGGCGTTCCGACGGACATGTTCGATCCACCGGAGAATCGTGCCACCAACCCCGCACGCTTTCTCGTGGTCTCGCGGCTGGTTCCCTCCAAAGGCGTGGACGTGACGCTGGAGGCGTTCGCGCGCGTGCAGGCACAAATTCCCGAGGCGCAGCTGACGATCGTGGGCGACGGCCCCGAGCGCGCCGCGCTCGAGGCGCAGGCGGCCCGGCTCGGCGTGGCGGTGACCTTCCTCGGCGCGGTGCCCTGGGCACAGGTCCATGCACAGATGGAAACGGCGACCGTGTATCTTCAACATTCGCTCGGCCGGGCGGATTATCCGCTCGGCTCGGAGGGCTCGCCAGTGGCCATAGCCGAGGCCTCGACCATGGCGTTGCCGGTCGTGGTGTCGCACTGTGGGGGTGTGGATGCGCTGGTGCGCGAGGGCGAGACGGGCTTCGTAGTCGCGCAGCGGGATGTGGAGGGAATGGCCAGGGCGATGCTCACTCTGGCGCGCGATTCGGAGCTGTGCCACCGCATGGGTTGGCAGGGACGGGCGCATGTTGCGGCGCATTTCAATACTACATCCCAGGTGTGCCAGCTCGAGGAGACGCTTCTCGGCGTCCTAGCGGCGCGGAGCGACGAACAAGGAGAGACGACGTGAGCCAATCGCAGCACGGCGGTCCGCTGGTCAGCGTGGTCGTGCCGGTGTTCAACCGCGCGCATCTGGTCGGGCGCAGCATCGCCAGCCTGTCGCGGCAGGACTACCTCGCGCTCGAGATCGTCGTG
>CAZJGZ010000303.1:0-1547 GCA_964545695.1 uncultured Ectothiorhodospiraceae bacterium
GCCGCGATCACGGTGGTGAGGGCGAGTTCGGGCCAGTGGGTGGCGAGGAAAGTCATGCGGCCACCTTGATCTGGGGAATCCAGTCGGCGCGGATGTCCCACGGTTTCGGTTGTCCATGGAACGCCACCACGCAACATCCCTCGGGCATCCCGTCGCGGCAATGCACGCGGTAGCTGCGGACCCACTCCTGCGGCCAGCGGGCGGCTTCGGGCAGACAGTCGGCGATGAATCCCTGATCGCCCCAGCGCGCCGGCCACTTGCGGTAGGTGTTCATGTGCGCGTGCGGGTCTTGCATGAAGCGGTCGTACACTTTCGCCTTGTCGTCCTGCGCGATGTACATCACGCTGGAGTTGGCGAACTTCGGCTGAAGGAAGTCACTGCACAGTGTCGTCTGGCCCGCGCGCATCAGGTCATCGAGCGGCCCGGTAATCACGCTGTCGAGATCCAGGTACAGCACATCCTCGTTGAACGCGGGACCGAACACCTCGATCTTGCTCCACCATCCCGGCAGGTCATGGCGCAGGCGCACGGTGGGCACGCCGGGAACCTCGACATCGGAGAAGCACCATAGCCACAGGCCGGGGCGCTGCGCGAACAGCCAGCGCACATGCTCTGCCGTGTACTTGCCTCCAGACTTGAGGACGCAGACGGTTTTCATGCGACCCACCATGCCTTGCGCCCCGCGGTGCCGGTGAGCGGCCAGAAGCACTGGATCTCTTCGCGCGTCATGTCCGCACCGCCCACACGTTGTCCGGGCCGACCTGGTAGGCGCCAAAGCAGCCCTCGACCACCCGGCGCACGGTCGGCCAGTCGATGTCGTGGCCGGTGACCCAGCCGCCGGCACGCACCTTCGGCGACCAGTCGGCGATGTCGCGGCGTACGCCAATCTCGGAGTGATCGGCGTCGATGAACACCAGATCCAGCGAGCCGTCCGCGACCTGGTGCGCGGCCTCGTGCGTTTCCATCTTCAAGATCTGCGCGCGTTCGCCATACGCGGCAGATCGGCGGCGCACATTGGCCTCGTAGGCGTCCATGTCCCAGGTTGCGTAAGTTTCGCCTCCGGGAACGCCGTCGTTCTCGGGCCGATGCCGCCAGGCATCGACGCCGATCACGGTGGCCTCGGTGTGCGCGAGTAGGTGCAGGAAGGTGCGGCCTTTCCAGATGCCCAACTCGGCGACCCGCAGCAGACCGTGGTCACGGATCAGTTTGGCGAGGTAGTGTTCGCGCAGGAAACTCACGCGAGCGCCTCCTCGAGCGGCACGCGCGGGAAGCAGGTCAGCGCGGTGTCGCGGCTGCTGTTGATGATCTCGACGCCATCTGCGGCCGCGTGCTCGGCGAGCTTCGCCAGCTCATCCGGCCAGGCGTCCATGCTCATCGCATCGCCCAGCCCCTGCGGGTGCGCGCCGTGCCAGTGACGGCGGCCATCGGCCGCGGGCTTGCAGTCGAGGCCCAGGTACACGATCCGCGCCACGCCAGCCAGCAACGCCAGCGCAGCCGCGAAGCCGCCCGAGTTGCCATAGCCGGGAACATGACACAGTGAACGCACG
>CAZJGZ010000304.1:0-1535 GCA_964545695.1 uncultured Ectothiorhodospiraceae bacterium
TGCTCGACAATGGCTGGCTCACCGACCTGCGCACGGCTGCCGCCGGCGCCGTCGCCGCCCGCTACCTCGCGCGCGCGAATGCCGCGACAGCCGCCATCATCGGCACGGGCCTGCAGGCCCGCCTGCAGCTCGAGGCGCTGACCCTGGTCCGGCCCATCGAACGGGCGATCTTCTGGGGCCGGGACAGCGACAAGGCGCAGGCCTGCGCGCAAGCCTGCGGCGAGCAACTGGGAATCGCCACCGAGATCGCAGTGGACGCCGATGAGGCCGTGCGCAGCGCGGATATCGCCGTGACCACCACGCCCGCGCGCCAGCCGGTGGTGACGGCGGCGGCACTCCATCCCGGCCTGCATATCACGGCGATGGGCTCGGACGCTGCGGACAAGAACGAGCTGGATCCGGCGATCCTCGGGCAGGCGGACCTGCTGGTCTGTGATCGTCAGGCGCAATGCGAAACCATCGGCGAGGTGCGCAGCGCGCTCGCCGCCGGCACCCTCGATGCCGGCCTGCGCCTGCCCGAAATCGGTGCCATCGCCGCCGGCGAGCACCCCGGGCGTGAACACGATCATCAGGTGACCGTGGCCGACCTGACCGGCACGGGCGTCCAGGACACGGCCATTGCCGCGCTCGCACTGGAAATCGCGGCCGAACAGGGCCTGGGCACCACCTTGCAGAACGCGTAGGCAACACGCAGCCCCGACTGCGCGCGCCACCACCGACTGCGGAGCCAACAAGCATGGTATCGACATCGAAGACGGTGGAAGCGCCAGCGCGCGCGGCCGACAGACCGCTGGCCGGTATTCTGCTGATGGCGCTTGGCGTCAGCATCGTGCCGTTGATGGACGGCGTCGCAAAATATCTCAGTGCCGATTACCCGGTGATGCAGATCGTCTGGGGGCGTTTCGCCTTCCATCTGCTGTGGCTGCTGCCGCTGCTGCTGTATTTCTTTCCGCTGCGCACACTGCTGTCACCGCAACGGCCGGTACTGCAGCTGGTTCGCGGTGGCTTCCTGCTCGGCGCGACGCTGTGTTTCTTCGCCGCGCTCAAGTTCATGCCCATCGCCGATGCCCTCGCCCTGCTGTTCATTTCGCCGATGGTCTGCACCCTGCTGTCCCCGTGGCTGCTGCGCGAACACGTCGGGATATGGCGCTGGATTGCGGTCGCTGCCGGCTTCGCCGGCGCGTTGATCGTGGTGCGTCCGGGCTTCGGTGTCTTTCAGTGGGCGTCACTGCTCGCACTCTCCGCCGGTGCCATGCACGGCTTTTATCTGACCACGACACGCCTGCTGTCGGGGAGCACCAACCCCGCCATCACCCTGTTCTACACGGCCGTGGTCGGCGCCATCCTGATGAGCCTGGCGGCGCCGATGGTGTGGGTGGCACCCGACACCCAGGGCTGGATGCTGTTCGCACTGATGGGCCTCATCGCCGCCAGCGGCCACTTCCTCATCATCAAGTCCTTCGAACGTGCTCCGGCCCCGGTGGTGGCGCCCGTGGGCTATGCCGAGATCATTGTCGCCACCATCGTGGGCTACG
>CAZJGZ010000305.1:0-1527 GCA_964545695.1 uncultured Ectothiorhodospiraceae bacterium
CTCAGTCTCACGTCCGTGGCCGCAGCCGTCGCGCTTGGGAACGGGGCAAGGCCAACCTCCGTGCCACGCTCGGCGGCGCAACGCAGTTTCTCGGTGCCCAGCTTGACCACGATCCGCTCGAGGAGTGGGGCGAGGACTACGTTGCCGAATCCCTGCTCGACGCTTCACTGAACCCGCCCGACGTGGAGACCTTCCACGAGGGCATGGACGAGGGCTTCGCCGAACTCGGCGCGTGGGCGCATGAGACGGTGATCGAAAACATCCCGCAGCTTGCGACCATGGCCGCAGGCGCCGGCATCGGGGCGGGTGCGGGCGCGGCCGTGGGCGCTGCGGGTCGGGCGGCGATGGGCCGTCGCCTTGCCTCGGACCTCTACCGCGAGAGCGCCCGGCGCCGACTGTCTGAGTCGACGGCCTGGGGCGCACGCGCCGGTGCCGCGGGCTCCGTTTACCCCCAACACATCGGCCAGTACGCGATGGAGCTGGACGAGGCCGGTGTGGACCTCTCCGAGGCCGGCGACGTCTGGCTGCGTGCGGGCATCGATTCCGCGCTCGATACTGTCGGTGCGGAGTTGATTCTGCGCTATGGCTTCGGCGGTCTGAAGCCCGACAACGCACGGGACTTGGTCCGCAATAAGGCGGACGAGGCGCAGCGCAGGGGCGTACTCCGCGAGGCAGCCTCTCGCAGTGGCCACTTGCTGCGCGAGGTCGGTAAAGGCATGGGCACGGGCGCGGCCATGGAGGCGCCGATCGAGGCGACTCATGAGCTGATGTACATGGCCGCCCTCGATTACCACGACCCGGAGTTCCGGCTCGACTTCGACGACCCCGAGGTCCGCGAGCGGGTGATCGAGGGCATGGCAGCCGGCGGCGTGGTCGGCGCGGCTCTTGGCGGCACTACCCGTGGCGTGGGTGCCACGCTGGAACAGCTTACCGGCGATCAGGCCCGCCAGGTGGCCGAAGACACTCGGATGGACACGCAGTGGCGCCAGGAGCAGCGCGCACGGCGCGAGCGCGAGCGTGCGCAGGAGCTGGCCACGGGCGACCGCGTTCCGTATCGCGAAGGTGACCAAGCGGCCATGGGGCGCGACGCCACCCGGTTCGAGCGCTTCCGTGCGCAGGAGGGCAGCCAAGCTCGGGGCCAGGTGCCGCACACCGAAGTGACCCCGGATGCGGTGCGCCCGGATATCGAGGGTGAGCACGCCGTCGGTGAGACCATGTCGGGCGTTGACCAGGTGCAGCCGCGCGTGAGCCCGGTGGATCGTGCTGTTGAGCAGACCCTGCGGGAGCAGCAGCAAGACCGGCCGCCGACCGAAGCGGAGATCGGCGACCAGGCGGCTATGGGCCGTCACGCCACTCGGTTCGATGAGGGGGGTGTCGGCGAGGCGGTACCAGATTCGGTGCAAGCGCGAACGGCCGAGGCTGATAGCCCCGCGCAACGGGCAGTAGAAGAGAGTCGTCAGCGGCGTCAGCAACAGCAACAGCGTAGGGCTGCAGTGGATCGCGCTGTCGAACAAACGCTCCAAGAGG
>CAZJGZ010000306.1:0-1514 GCA_964545695.1 uncultured Ectothiorhodospiraceae bacterium
CCGCGCGTGCGTGTCGGTCCGGGAGAACGCTGATGCACCCGCTCGCTGAATCCATCGTGAGTGATCGGCCATCCGTGGTGATGGCCGGCGTGCATGGAGACACGGCATGAACCGGTGGCGCGAGGGCCTGCGCCAGCTGCGCAAGTATCCGTCCGCCGTGGCCGGGGTGGCGATCATCCTGTTCCTGGTCGGGGTGTCGATCTACGCCGTGGTGGCGATCCCCTACAACCAGGCGCTCGACATGTGGCGTGGCGGCGATGTCTGGCAGCAGCATCCGGTCAATGCCGGCCCGGCGTGGGTGGATACCATCACGGGCGGCAACCAGCCACGGACCCATATCGTGCGCGCCGATGAGGACGAGATCGTCGAGGAGCAGTTGCCGGGGGCCCGGCGCATCAGCATACCGCTGACGTTCGAGCATGATGCCGACGACTTCCCCAGCGAGCTCAACGTCTTTGTCTCTGCCGATGTCGCGGCCAGCGGTGCGTTCGTCCGCCTGAGTTGGCGCACGCCCGATGATCGCGAACTGTCACTGGGCGGGCGCCGCATCAGTGGCGATCAACGCATCTCGCTGTCGCAGGATCTCGATCTCGAGCGACGCCTGCAGGCCGTGCCGCATATCGGCCTGTTCGCCCGGCCGAACGGCGCGGAACCACCCGAGCTGTTGCGCGGCGACTACGAACTGCGCATCGATGCCATCGTCTTCGATGCCGAGGACGAAGTCGACGCCGAGCTGGCGGTCTACGGCCGTGTCCACGGCCTGGCCGGCACCGACCACCAGCGTCGGGATCTCATGGTAGCGCTGCTGTGGGGTACGCCCATCGCGCTGGCCTTCGGTTTGCTGGCAGCGGTTGGCACCACGGTGACCACGCTGATCATCGCCGCCATCGGTGTGTGGTATCGCGGCATGGTCGACGCCGTCATTCAGCGGCTGACCGAGGTCAACATGATCCTGCCGCTGCTGCCGATCCTGGTGATGATCGGCACGCTCTATTCCACCAGTATCTGGGTGATGCTCGGCGTGGTCATCCTGCTCGGCATCTTCAGTGCCGGCATCAAGATGTACCGCGCGATGCTGCTGCCGATCCGCGAGGCCCCCTATATCGAGGCCGCGCAGGCCTATGGCGCCGGCAACCTGCGCATCGTCATGCGCTACATGATCCCGCGCATTCTGCCAGTGCTGATCCCGACCTTCGTCACCCTGATCCCGACCTTCGTGTTCCTGGAGGCCTCGCTGGCGCTGCTCGGCCTGGGTGACCCGGAGCTGCCGACCTGGGGCAAGGTGCTCAACGATGCCCAGAGCCAGAGCGCGCTCTATCACGGCTACTTCTACTGGGTCCTGTCACCCGCCGGCCTGCTCATGCTCACCGGCCTCGGCTTCGCCATGCTCGGCTTCGCCCTCGACCGCGTGTTCAACCCACGCCTGCGGAACATCTGATGCAATCGCTCTTCGATCCCAACGTGCGTCCTGGATGCCGTGCCGCACCTGCATCTCGCGAAGACGCGAAGCACGC